>NZ_CAMPQC010000008.1:0-145505 GCF_946902955.1 Corynebacterium sp. Marseille-P8863
TCCATCAGCTTCTCGCTGATCTCGTTGACCCTCGCCGGGTCATGGTTGTTCTTCGGTGACACCGTAGTCATTATCGGTGAAACTCCTTCTAGATGAGAGCCTCACACACAAACTTTCTGACACCCTCTTCCTGATGGTTGACAGGTCAGCCGCGACATGGTTGACACTTAGCCCAAGAAAACCACCTAGGGTGATGGTTGACACCTCAGTCGCGACATAGTTGACACCGACCAGCAACCGCGTGGCGTGAAGCCACACGGGGATCAGTCGGGACATTGTTGACAAAATGAACAGCCCCAACCGCAACCTCGCGATCGTTAAGGCCGTACGAGACCAAGGCGAACCAGCTGCCAAAGTCGCCAAACGATTCGGGATCTCCCGCCAACGCGTCTACAAAATCCTCGCCGACTTCGACGCCGGCGGGCCTGAAGCGATCGCCCCGAAATCCCGCGCACCACACACCCACCCCCAAGCCATCCCCGAAAACCTGCGTAAACACATCATCGAAATGCGCAAAGAGTTGACCAGGGCCGGTTTCGACGCAGGCCCAGACACCATCGCCTTCCACCTTCAACGACAGGGTCAGCGAGTCCCATCAACTTCCACCATCCGCCGCATCATCACCAACGCGGGCCTGGTTACCCCACAGCCCCAGAAGAAGCCACGAAGCTCCTACATCCGCTTCGAAGCCGAAATGCCCAATGAGTGCTGGCAAGCCGACATTACCCACCTTTTCCTCGCCGACGGCATTCGTGTAGAAGTCCTCGACTTCCTCGACGACCATTCCCGCTACCTGCTGTCAATTACCGCCCAGCACGCGTTTACGGGCACTGCAGTGGCAGAACAGCTCCAGCACCTCATCGACACCTATGGGCCGCCAGCATCCACGCTTACCGACAACGGACTGGTTTTTACAGCACGACTCGCCGGCCGGAAAGGAGGTCGCAACGCCTTCGAGAAAACCCTTAATCACCACCGCATTCAACAGAAAAATGGCCGACCTGGGCACCCACAGACTCAAGGCAAGATCGAACGATTCCACCAGACGCTCAAACGCTGGATCAAAGCACGACCACCAGCAGAAACAATCTCCCAGCTGCAACAACAACTCGACGAATTCGCTGGGTACTACAACGCAGAAAGGCCTCATCGAGCACTCGGACGCCGCACACCGGAACAGGCCTACACCGCCGGAGCCAAAGCTCAACCCACGGACACCCCTAATGACGAATGGCGCACCCGCAACGACATCGTCGGTGTCAACGGCAAAGTCACCATCCGCTATGCCGGAAGGCTCTACCACCTAGGCATCGGACGCGCCTACGGCGGCAAGCCCATCCTGATGGTCATCACCGACAACCACGTCACCACATCGTTAAAAGAGACCGGCGAAATCATCGCCGAGCACTACATCGACACATCCCGCAACTACCAAAAACCATACTGGCGAAAAGGCCAACCCCCACTGACCTAAAACACAAAACCGGTGCCTCGGAAAAATAAAAACCGAGGCACCGGTTTGTCCACCATGTCGCGACTGAGTTGTCAACTATGTCGCGACTGAGGACAAGCGTGTCCCCGACAGGATTCGAACCTGCGACCTTCGGTACCGGAAACCGATGCTCTCATCCACTGAGCTACGGAGACAGTGCTTCACCAGCGCACATGTGCGCGGAAAAGCAATACGGTAAAGGGTAGCACTTGGGGTGGGCGGGGGAGTAATCGGCCTGGTCGGTGGCGTCGACAAGCGAATGCGACGGAGTCCGGAATTTCCTAAGCACGTCTATGGAATGGGCCAGGGAGTTTTCACGGATTTGCAGGGGTGGTGTCGCATGATGATTGTGCGCCTTTGAGGAGGCGTGACACGGGAAACAATGACAGCAGAACGGCCGGTACCGAAAGGTACCGGCCGTTCTGTGTGTGTGGACCGCTGGAGGGCGAAGCCTTAGCGGTCCTGGCGCTCTAGTGAACGACCATCACGATCAGGTCGCGGGGGCCGTGCACGCCCTCGACGCGGACCAGTTCGATGTCGGAGGTTGCGGAGCCACCGGAAATCATGGTGGCCGGCTTCTCCGGGTCGATGCGGCTCATCATCTCCGGGACGCCGTAGACCAGCGAGTCCGGGCGGACGATGACCACGTGGCGGTCGGGCACGAGCGAGAGCGCGCGGCGGCCGCAGAGGTCGCCGGACTCGAGCACGATGGAGCCCGTTTGCGCGGAGGTGACCTGGGAGTCGGTCACTGCGGCGCCGATGTCGCCAAGCTGGCGCGGGTCGGACGCGGGGTCGTCCGCGCGGGCATCGCCGTCGAACTCAGCGAACAGGGAGGCGTCCAGGCCCGGGGCGTAGACGATGTCCTTCGCGCCGCGCTCGGCGAGGATCTTGGCGATGTTGGACGCGAGGTCCGCCTCAGACGTCTCAACGACGCTGGCCTTGTAGTCCAGCAGGCGGTCGATGAGGATCTCACGGAGCTGCTCCGGGGTGTGATCGGAGGTGGTGCGGTACTCGCGCACGGCCTCGACGTGGGACGGAGCCTCGGAGAGCTGCTGCGCATCGCGGACGCGCTTGAGGATCTCCTTCTTTGCGTCCTCGTTACGGGAGGAAACGTTCGGTGCCATGCTTACTTATCCTCTCCGGTGTTCGGGTCGACAAAGTTGGTGGCGTGCGACTCGGAGTCGCGCCCCGGGACGCCGCGCTTGCGCTCGGCGGCGAGCAGGTCGCGCGCCTCGTCCGTCTCCCACCACTGGCGGAAGGACTTCTTCGGCGGCACGGCCACGTCGCGGTACTCCGTCCATGCTGACAGCGGCGCCGGCATGGACGAGATCTCGCCCTTGAAGCCGCCGAGGATGCGGCCGAGCGCGACCATGCGCACTGCCTTGTCCCACAGCTTCGGGTTGCCCCACATGGTGCCGATGAGGCCGAAGGCCTTGGACTCCATGAACGGACGGTGCTGCTCCACCTTCTGGTGGCGCATCTCCAGCAGGATGTCCGTGATCGGGATCTTCACCGGGCAGACCTCGTTGCAGCGGCCGCACAGGGACGACGCGTACGGCAGGGAGGAGTTCGGATCATCCAGGTCCTCCATGCCGGTCAGCTGCGGGGTGAGGATGGCGCCGATCGGGCCCGGGTAGGTGGAGCCGTAGGAGTGTCCACCCGCGCGCTCGTAGACCGGGCATACGTTCAGGCAGGCGGAGCAACGGATGCACTTGAGGGCCTCGCGGCCGATTTCGTTGGACAGCGCCGCGGTGCGGCCGTTGTCCAGCAGCACGATGTGGAAGTTCTGCGGGCCGTCGCCCTCGGTCACGCCGGACCAGAGGGAGGTGTACGGGTTCATGCGCTCACCGGTGGAGGAGCGCGGCAGGAGCTGCAGGAAGACCTCCAGGTCCTGGAACTTCGGCACGAGCTTCTCAATGCCCATGACGGAGATGAGGGTCTCCGGCATGGTCAGGCACATGCGGCCGTTGCCCTCGGACTCCACGATGGAGACGGTGCCGGTCTCAGCAACACCAAAGTTCACGCCGGAGATGGCGACCTTCGCCTTCATGAACTGCTCGCGCAGGTACTGGCGGGCAGCCTCTGCCAGTTCGGCCGGGTCCGAAGTGAGGGACTCGTCCGTGTTGGGCATCTTATCGACGAAGATGTTGCGGATCTCAGCGCGGTTGCGGTGAATCGCCGGCACCAGGATGTGGGAGGGGAAGTCCTCGCCGAGCTGCACGATCAGCTCCGCAAGGTCGGTCTCCTGCGCGGTGATGCTGCGCTTTTCCAGCTCCTCGTTGAGGGCGATCTCCTGGGTGGCCATGGACTTGATCTTGACCACGTCGGTCTCGCCGGTTTCGCGGATGAGACCCTCGATGATGTCGTTGGCCTCGGCGGCGTCGCGCGCCCAGTGGATGTGGCCGCCGCGGGCGGTCACGTTGCGCTCGAACTCTTCGAGCAGCTCCGGCAGGCGCGCGCCGACGTCCTGCTTAATGGTGGAACCTGCGGTGCGCAGCTCCTGCCAGTCATCCAGCTCGTCGACAACCTCCTGGCGCTTCACGCGAATCGCGGTGGTGGCGTAGTTCAGGTTGCGGCGCTTGGTGACGTTGTCCAGCTCGTGGTGCGCAGCCTTCTGGAACTTCTCGGTGCCACGCAGGTGGTTGGGGCCAGCCGCGTGGGGCGGCATCTGGGGTTTGCCAAGTGCAACTTTCACAGCATGGTCTCCTTCGAGTAAGCGGCCGACTTGGGGGTCCACGGGTGCTCCTTGGTGGAGGCGAGGATCTCGGCCATGTGCAGGGCGCGGACGCCCGAGTGCTGGCGGCTCATTGAGCCGGCGATGTTCATGAGGCAGGAGGAGTCACCGGCGGTGACGAACTCGGCCTGGGTCTCCTTGATGTGGCGGGTCTTGTCAGAGACCATCGCGGCGGACACCTCAGACATCTTCACTGCGAAGGTGCCGCCAAAGCCGCAGCACTCCTCGCGGTTGGGCAGCTCCACCAGCTCGAGGCCCTCGACTGCGCGCAGCAGCTTGTAGGGGCGATCGCCAACTTCCAGGAAGCGGCGGGAGTGGCAGGACTCGTGGTAGGTGACGCGGTGGGGGAAGAACGCTCCGACGTCCTCGGTCCCTGCGACGTCGATGAGGAACTCGGAGAGCTCGTAGGTCTTCTTGGAGGCCTTCTTCGCGCCGTCAATCAGCGCGGAGCTGCCGTAGCGGTCGGCCAGGAAGACGTGCTGCTCGCGGACAGCGCCAGCGCAGGAGCCGGAAGGTGCGACGACGTAGTCAATGGACGGGTCGGCGAATGCGTCGACGTAAGACTCGACGATCGGGACGGCTTCCTTCTGGTATCCGGTGTTGACGTGCATCTGGCCGCAACACGTTTGACCTTCTGGGAAGACGACCTCGTAGCCCAGACGGGACAGCACAAGGGCGGTTGCCTTGTGTGCGTCCGGGAACAGAGCGTCGCCGATA
This sequence comes from Corynebacterium sp. Marseille-P8863, assembly GCF_946902955.1. NCBI lineage: Bacteria > Bacillati > Actinomycetota > Actinomycetes > Mycobacteriales > Corynebacteriaceae > Corynebacterium > Corynebacterium sp. Marseille-P8863. The sequence continues at coordinate 4,944 of NZ_CAMPQC010000008.1, forward strand.
CAAGTAGAAAACAGTGCTACTCGCAAAGTGGACTCCTTAGAAAAATTGCTACTGCCGGTTCATCCGACAGCCGGGCGGGTGCATTATACGGCAGGTGCCAGGAAGCTGAGAATATTGGTCTGCAGGAAGACCATCACGCAGACCGCGAGCAAGAAGATAAACGAGTAGCCGACAACCTTCTTGAAGATCTCCGATTCCTTGCCCTCCATATCTACCGCTGTTGCAGCGATTGCGAGCGACTGAGGCGAAACCATTTTACCCACAACACCACCGGTGGTGTTGGCGGCGAGCATGAGATCCGGGTTGAGATTCAGCTGATCAGCCGCTGTGACTTGCAGTTTGGCAAAGAGTGCGTTGGCGGAAGTGTCGGAACCGGTGACGGCGACACCCACCCAACCCAATATGGGGGCAGCGAAGGCGAAGAACCCACCCAGGTTGGCAAAGAACTCGCCGATGGTCACCGTCTGGCCGGAGTAGTTCATCACGTAGGCGAGTGCAAGAACGAGCACGATGGTGGCGGCGGACCAGCGCATGCGGTACATGGTGTCCGTCAGCTCCTTGCCCACCTGGCCCCAGGTCAGCGAGTAGCGGCCGTTCTCGTTGAACATGATGTAGGCCAGGGCGACGATGAGGCCGGAGATGACCAGCAGGGTGCCCGGGTTGTTGAGGTAGGCGAAGGAGTAGTCGGCCTTGACGTCGGCGCCGTTGGCGTCGAGAAGCGAGCCCTGCGGCAGGCCCGGCCAGGGGAAGGTGACCTTGAAGGAGCTCAGCCACTCGGGGATGGTGGAGCCCAGGTTGGCCAGGCCGAAGATGACCACGACGACGGCGTAGGGCATGAGTGCCATCCAGATGCGGTTGCCGGGCAGCTCGACCTCGTCGGGGTTCTCCGAGCGCGGGAGCTCAAGGCGTTCGCGCATGTCGGCGATGCCCTTCGGCTGCCAGAAGCGGAGCAGCAGGAAGGCTGCGCCGAGCGCGACGATGCAGGCGACGACGTCAGTGAGCTGGTAGGCGAAGAAGTTCGAGGTGAACCACTGCGCGATACCGAAGGAGAGGCCGATGACTAGGGCTGCGGGTGCGGTCTCGCGGACGCCGCGCATGCCGTCGATAATGCCGGCGATGATGAAGGGGACGAAGAACGCCAGGAACGGGGTCTGGTGGCCGACGATGGCAGCGATGTTCTCGGTCTGCTCGAGGGTGCGGCCACCGACCTCGCCGGCGGTGGTAATCGGGATGGCGACGGCGCCGAACGCAACCGGTGCGGTGTTGGCAATCAGCACGATCGTTGCGGCGCGCAGCGGCTTGATGCCCAGGGCGAGAATCATGGTCGCGGTAATGGCGACGGGGGCGCCGAAGCCTGCGAGGGCCTCGAGCAGTCCGCCGAAGCAGAACGCGATGAGCATGGCCTGGATGCGCACGTCACCGTGGCCCATCTTGTCAAATACGAGGCGCAAATCTTCGAAGCGGCCCGAGGCGACCGTGATTTGGTAGGACCAGATCGCCGCCATGATGACAAAGACGATGGGGAGCAGGCCGAACAGGCCGCCACGGAAGGCGGAGGAGATGGCCATTCCCGCGGGCATGTTGAAGCCAAAGATGGCGACCAGCAGGGCGGCGACGAGGGCGACGAGGCCGGAGAGGTGCGCGCTGGCTTTCACGCCCAGCAGCATGATGAAGAAGGTGAGCAGAGGGATCGCCGACACCAATGCGGAAAGTCCGACGCTGCCCCCGACTGCGTCGGTGAAGACCTGGAACTGGTCCATGTTTGCGCTCCTTGGTTGGAAGGAAATGTATGAAATGCCACGCGGGGCGTTCCCCTGTGTGTGCGCCGACATTCTCACGGAATTATGACACGCGAGTAAACGTATTCGCAGGAGAATTTTGAGAAAAGTACATTCAACGCGAAACTATTCTGAGCTGGGCCGACGCCGGAGGCGGGGGTATAAAAGGCGGCCAGACGGGGGAGGAGGTACCACCATGCGAACCGGGAAACGTGGTGCGCACGCGGGCCATGGAGAGAATGCGGTAGGGGTGAATTAGACTTGCACCCCATGACGCCAGCAGACCTTTCTCAGCTCATCAGGACGACGACCGTTTCCGTGCTCACGCAGCACGACCTCGACGCATCCGTAGTGCCGGACAACGTCACCGTGGAGCGCCCGCGCAACCCGGAGCACGGCGACTACGCCACCAACATCGCGCTGCAGGTGGCCAAGAAGGCGGGGACCAACCCGCGCGAGCTCGCCACCTGGCTGGCCGAGGCGCTGTCGTCGGACGATGCAGTGGACACCGCCGAGGTCGCGGGCCCCGGGTTCCTCAACCTGCGCCTGGCATCCGCCGCGCAGGGGCGCCTGGTTGGCCAGATCCTGGACGCGGGAGAGGGCTTCGGTGGCTCGACTCTGTACGCAGGCGAGAAGATCAACCTTGAGTTCGTCTCTGCAAACCCGACCGGCCCGATCCACCTGGGCGGCACCCGCTGGGCTGCCGTGGGTGACTCGCTGGGGCGCGTGCTGGAGGCTTCCGGCGCCGAGGTGACCCGCGAGTACTACTTCAACGACCACGGCGGGCAGATCGACCGTTTTGCCCGCTCACTCGTGGCCGCGGCGAAGGGGGAGCCGACCCCCGAGGACGGTTACGGCGGGGACTACATCAAGGAGATTGCGGGCGCTGTCGTCGATAAGCATGCCGATGCACTCGACGGCGATGACGCGCAGGTGCAGGAAAACTTCCGCGCGGCTGGCGTGGAGATGATGTTTGCGCAGATCAAGGAGTCGCTGCACGAGTTTGGCGTGGACTTCGACGTGTTCTTCCACGAGAATTCACTGTTCGAGTCGGGCGCGGTGGACAAGGCGATCCAGACGCTGAAGGACAACGGCAACCTCTACGAGGCTGAGGGGGCCTGGTGGCTGCGCTCGAGCGACTTCGGCGACGACAAGGACCGCGTGGTGCTGAAGTCCGACGGCAACGCCGCCTACATTGCGGGCGATATTGCCTACGTGGCGGATAAGTTTGATCGCGGCCACGACCTGGCCATCTACATGCTCGGCGCGGACCACCACGGCTACATCGCGCGACTGCGGGCCGCAGCGCAGGCGCTGGGCTACAACCCGGAGGCCGTCGAGGTGCTCATTGGCCAGATGGTGAACCTGGTGCGCGACGGCAAGCCGGTGAAGATGTCCAAGCGCGCGGGCACGATCATCACGCTGGATGATCTTGTGGACGCCATCGGTGTGGACGGCGCGCGCTACTCGCTGGTCCGCTCCTCCGTCGACTCCAGCGTGGACATCGATCTGGACTTGTGGACGAAGCAGTCCAGCGACAACCCGGTCTACTACGTGCAATACGGCCACGCGCGCCTGTGCTCGCTGGCACGCAACGCGCAGGACGCCGGCGTGAGCGCCGAGGGCGCGGACTTCGCGCTGCTCACGCACGAGAAGGAGGGTGACCTGATCCGCACGCTCGGCGAGTTCCCGGCAGTGGTTAAGGCCGCCGCTGAGCTGCGCGAGCCGCACCGCATCGCCCGCTACGCCGAGGAGCTGGCGAGCTCCTTCCACAAGTTCTACGACTCCTGCCAGGTCCTGCCGAAGTCCGGCGAGGACACCGCCCCGATCCACGGCGCGCGCTTCGCGCTATCTATGGCCACCCGCCAGGTGCTGGCAAACGCGCTGCGCATGGTCGGCGTGTCCGCCCCGGAGCGGATGTAGGGGGACTGGCGCACCATGGATAATGCTGTAGAAACCCCGTCTGCGCAGCAGTTTAATGAGCTCCCCGCGCACGTCTGGCCCCGCAACGCGGCGCGCCAGGAGGATGGCGTGATCACCATCGCGGGTGTGCCGCTGCCCGAGATCGCCGCGGAGTACGGCACGCCCGTCATGGTGGTGGACGAGGACGATTTCCGTTCGCGGTGCCGCGACATGGCAGAGGCGTTCGGCTCCGCCCGCAACGTGCACTACGCGTCGAAGGCGTTTTTGACCCGCCACATCGCCCGCTGGGTCGACGAAGAAGGCCTGGCCCTTGACGTAGCGAGCGAGAACGAGCTGCGCATCGCGTTGGCCGCCGATTTCCCGCCGGAGCGGATCACGGTCCACGGCAACAACAAGTCCGCCAGCTTCCTGCGCCTGTGCCTGGACGCCGGCGTGGGCCACGTGGTGATCGACTCCCGCCAGGAACTCACCGAACTCGCGGCGCTGGCGGAAGAGTGTGGCAAGGTGCAGGACGTCTTCGTCCGCGCCAAGCCGGGCGTGGACGCGCACACGCATGAGTTCATCGCCACCAGCCATGAGGACCAGAAGTTCGGCCTGTCGCTTGCCTCCGGTTCGGCGTACGAGGCCGCGGTCGCCGCGATCCGCTCGCCGCACCTGGAGCTCACCGGCTTGCACTGCCACGTCGGTTCCCAGGTCTTCGACGCGGAGGGCTTCAAGCTTGCCGCCCAGCGCGTCCTTGGCCTCTACGCCCAGATTTGGAAGGAACAGGGCGTCGCGCTCAAGTTCCTCGACCTGGGCGGCGGCTACGGCATTGCGTACATGAACGGCGAAGAGCCGCTGGACGTCGAGGCGGTGGCGAAGGACCTCCTGCGCGAGGTCCAGCACGTCGCCGACGACCTGAGCATCGAGGCCCCCACGGTGGTGGTTGAGCCCGGCCGCGCCATCGCGGGCCCGTCCACGGTGACGGTGTACCGCGCCGGCATCGTCAAGGACGTCCACACCTCGTACACCGCAATGCGCCGCTACATCGCGGTCGACGGCGGCATGAGCGATAACATCAGGCCAGCGCTCTACGCATCGCTTTACGACGCCCGCGTGGCCAACCGCTTCACCGAGGGCACCCCAGTGCCGACGCGCCTGGTCGGCTCGCATTGCGAGTCTGGCGACATCCTGGTGGAAAACGTCGCGTGGCCCGACGACATTGCGTCCGACGACCTTATCGCCATCGCGGCGACGGGCGCGTACTGCTACTCCATGAGCTCGAACTACAACTCCTTCGGGCGCCCGGCCGTGGTTGCCGTGCGCGCGGGGCAGGTAAAACCCATGGTCAGGCGCGAAACGGTCGAGGACATTTTGGCCCGCGAATATTAACACCGGTACCCGGCCCCGAAAAAGTAGACCAAGCGGTACACTGTGCCGGGTACGCAGACCCGTTACTTGAGGAGAGGGAACACGCATGACCGTCGCAAGCGCCGAAGGCCACAACGGCAACTACCCGGGCAAGGGGATTGGGCACGCCGTGGGCGTGGCCGTGCTGGGCAAGGGCACCGTGGGCACCGAGGTGCTGCGCCTGCTCAAGGAGTTTTCTGACAGCCTGGAGCAGCGCGTCGGCGGTCCGCTCGAGGTCCGCGGCGTCGCCGTGTCCAACCTGGACAAGCACAAGGACGCACCGGAAGTCCAGGGCGTGTACCTGACCGATGATGCCTCGGAGCTGGTCACGCGCGACGACATCGACGTCGTCGTGGAGCTGATCGGTGGCATCGATTACCCGCGCGAGCTGGTGCTCAAAGCGCTGCACGCGGGGAAGTCCGTCGTGACCGCTAACAAGGCGCTGGTGGCGGCGCACGGCTCCGAGCTGGCGGACGCCGCCAACGAGGCCGGCGTGGACCTCTACTACGAGGCGGCCGTCGCTGCGGCCATCCCCGTGGTTGGCATGCTGCGCCGCTCGCTGGCGGGCGACAAGGTGGAGCGGATCTCCGGCATCGTCAACGGCACCACCAACTTCATCCTGGACGCGATGGCGTCAACTGGCGCGAGCTACGAGGACGCCCTGGCGGAGGCGACCCGTCTGGGCTACGCCGAGGCCGACCCGACCGCGGATGTGGAGGGCCACGACGCGGCGTCGAAAGCCGCGATCCTTGCGTCCATGGGCTTCCACACCCGCGTGACCTTTGATGATGTGTACTGCGAGGGGATCTCCAAGATCACTGCGGATGACATCGCGGCGGCGAAGAAGTCGAACCAGACGATCAAGCTGCTGGCCATCTGCGAGCGGCTGTACGACGACGCGGGCAACACCACCGCCGTCAACGCCCGTGTCCACCCGACCCTGGTGCCCAACGAGCACCCGCTGGCCACGGTGGATAAGTCCTACAACGCCATCTTCGTGGAGGCGGAGGCGGCCGGGCGCCTCATGTTCTACGGCAACGGCGCCGGCGGTGCGCCCACGGCGTCGGCGGTGCTCGGCGACCTGGTCGGCGCCGCCCGCAACAAGGTGCACGGCGGCCGCGCCCCCGCGGAGAACCCCTACGCCGACTACGACGTCGTGGCCTTCGATGAGGTCCCCACGCGCTACCACATCAACATGACGGTCTCCGACCGCGTCGGCGTGCTGGCCGACCTCGCTCGGCACTTTGCCGACGACGGCGTCTCGCTCTCCGCGGTGCGCCAGGAAGAGTCCGGGAACGAGGCCCACCTCATCGTGGTCACCCACAAGGCGTTGGAGAAGGACCTGCGCGCGATTGTGCAGCGGCTTTCTGAGCATGACGCCGTCCAGGCGGTTAACTCCGTCATCCGTCTCGACTCCTAAGGGAGGAAAGGAACGCAATGCCCACCGACCTGCAAGTAGGCCTCAAGGCCACCGTGACCGTCCCGGGTTCCTCCGCGAACCTGGGCCCGGGGTTTGACACCCTGGGCATCGCCGTGAGCATCTACGACACGGTGGAGGTCGAGGTCACCGCGTCCGGGCTGGACGTACAGATCTTTGGCGAGGGCGCCGACGAGCTGCCGCGTGACAACTCCCACCTGGTGGTCAAAGCGATCCGCTCCGGGCTCAAGGCGGCTGACGTCGAGGCGCCGGGGCTGAAAGTGACCTGCAACAACAACATCCCGCAGTCGCGCGGCCTCGGGTCCTCCGCGGCCGCCGCGGTAGCGGGCGTTGTCGCCGCGAACACACTCGCGGGCGGTCCGCTGAGCACCGACGAAATCGTCCAACTGTCCAGCGAATTCGAGGGGCACCCCGACAACGCCGGTGCGTCCGTACTCGGCGCGGCAGTCGTGTCCTGGACGGAAATCCCGGTGGACGGGCGCTCACTGCCCGAGTACCGGGCTGTGGGCGTAGACGTGGACCCGCGGATCCGGGCGTACGCACTGGTCCCGGACTTCCACGCCTCCACCAACGCGGTGCGCAAGGTGCTGCCCAGCCACGTCACGCACACGGACGCGCGCTTCAACGTGTCGCGCACCGCGGTGATGACGGTAGCGATTCAGAACCACCCGGAGCTGCTCTGGGAGGGCACCCGCGACCGCCTGCACCAGCCGTACCGGTCCGACGTACTCCCGGTGACGGCGGAGTGGGTCAACCGCCTGCGCAACCGCGGCTACGCCGCGTACCTGTCCGGCGCCGGCCCGACCGCGATGGTGCTGTGCACCGAGCCCGTCGACGAGGCGATCCTGGACGAGGCCCGCGCCGCCGGCCTGCGCGTGCTGGACCTCGAGGTCGCCGGCCCGGTCAAAGCCGAGCTGACGAGCGACTAGGGGCGAGCGCCTAGCGCCCCAGGCCGTCCATCCCGCCGCGTAGGCTTGCCACCCCGCGCACGCCCCGGGCCTCGAGCGCGGCGACCGCCCGCGCGGAGCGGGCGCCCGAGGCACAGATGAGCACCCCGCCGCCTGCTAACTCCGGCGGGGTGTAGCCGTCGAGGACCTTGCCCAGCGGCACGTTGATCGCGTCCCGGATGTGGTGGGTGGCGTATTCGGCGGGCTCGCGGACGTCGATAAGCACTGCCCCCGGCGATATACTGCCTACTTCCGTGGGCCCGTGCGGTGGGTCAAGCTCGCGGACGCGCTCGGTCACGGCTGGGTCCGCGTTGAGCGGGACGTATTCCCAGGTGCCGGCGAGGCCGTCGAAGTAGCCGAGCGTGCCCACGAGCGGCGTGCCGATACCGGTGGCGAGCTTGAGCGCCTCCATCGCCATCGCGGAGCCGACGATGCCGACGAGCGGCCCAAGCACGCCCGCCTGCGAGCACGACGGGACCGAGCCGGGCGGCGGCGGGGCGGGGAAGAGGTCCTCGTAGACGGGGCCGTGGCCGGCCCAGAAGACGGAGAGCTGCGCCTCGACACCGAGGATGGAGCCCCAGATGTGCGGGATGCCCAGGCGTGCCGCCGCGTGAGAGATGACGTGGCGGGTGTCAAAGTTGTCGGAGCCGTCGAGGACCATGTCTGCGCTGGCGAGCTGCGCCACGGCGTTGTCCCATGTCAGGCGCGTGCGGACCGGGTCGACCTCCGTGTCGGGGTTGAGGGCTTCGAGCGCGTCCATGGCGGAGAGCACTTTGGCGTCGCCGACGGTGCCGGTGGTGTGGATGACTTGGCGGTGCAGGTTGGAGAGGGCGACCGCGTCGTCGTCGATAAGCACGATGCTCCCGACGCCCGCGCCCGCGAGGTAGAGGAGGGCGGGGGAGCCGAGGCCGCCCGCGCCGACGACGGCGATGCGCGCGCCGCGGAGTTTCTGCTGGGCGGCCTCGCCGATGAGCGCGGTTTGGCGCACGTAGCGGCTATCCATCAATGCCCACCCACTGGGTCTCGCCGCTGGCCATGACCTGCCGTTTCCAGATCGGCACCTCGGACTTGACGCGGTCGGCGGTTGTCTCGCACGCGTCGAAGGCGTCGCCGCGGTGCGCGCTGGCGGCGAGGACGAGGAAGGCGAGCTTGCCGATGGGCACCTCGCCCGTGCGGTGCGCGGTGAAGAGGCGGACGGGGTGGGCGGCCGCGACCTCCGCGGCGACGCGCCGCAGCTCATCGGTGGCGCTGGGGTGCGCCTCGTAGGCGAGGGTACGGACGCGTTGGCCGCCGTCGTGGTCGCGGACAATCCCGTCGAAGCGGACGAGCGCGCCCATCGCGTCGGTGAGTGTGTCGGTGGTGGCCTGCTGTGCGAGCAGTTCGAGCGGTTGGTCCGTGACGACGGCGCCGATGACCTGGCCGGTCTGCGCGGCGACGTAGTCGGGGTCGGGGCGGCTAGTGTGCATGGTTGCCTTCCAGCTGGTCGAGGAGGTGGGGCAGGATCGGGGCGAGCACCGCGCAGCCGTCCTGCACGCCGCCGCGCGACCCGGGCAGCGCCATGATGAAGGTGCCGCGCTGGGTGATGCCGGCGACGGTGCGCGAGAGGATAGCGGTCGGGGTGGAGGCGAGACCTTGATGGTAGAAGGCGTGCGCGATCCCCGGGAGCTCGCGGTCCACGTGCGCGGCGACGGCCTCGACCGTGCGGTCGTCGGGGCTGACGCCGGTACCGCCGGAGGTGAGGACGACGCTGGGCCGGCGGGCGATGGCGTCGCGCACAGCGGCGTCGATGTCGGCGTCCGCCACCACGGTGGCGTCCGGGGTGCGCAGGTCCATTCCGCGCAGGAACTCGACCGCGATCGGCCCGGATTTATCCTGGTAGATGCCTTGCGACGCCCGCGTGGACGCGACGATGACCTCTGCGTTTCTCATAGCGTCCCCATCGTACCGCCGGGCGCTACAGCGGGTACGCGGCGGCGAGCTCGCCGGCCCGCAGTGTGGCACCCGCGGGAATCCGGATGAGGTGCGTTGCCTGCGCCCCCTGCGCGAGGAGGTGTGAGCCGGGGCCGCCGATCGGCCGAATCGCCCCGTGCTTGACCGCGCCACGCAAAAACTGCTCCTTGTCCTCCAACCCCGCGACGTCGCAAGCAAGCGGCGCCAGAATCGGCTCGGGCGCGTGCCCGAGCAGCGGCGCGACGTAGGTACGGAAGCTGACCAGCGTGGAGATCGGGTTGCCGGGCAGGCTGATCACGGGCGTCTCGGCGAAGCGGCTGAGCCCTTGCGGGCCTCCCGGTTGCTGGGCCACGTGCCCGTACCAGCCCTGGCGGAAGATTTGGCGGACCACCTCGAACTTGCCGTGGCTGATCCCGCCGGAGGTGACCACTGCGTCCGGCGCGTGCTCCGCGATTGCATCCCGCACCTGCGCCTCCAGCTCGTCCGGGTCATCGCTGGTGCGCACGTGCGCTGCAACCGCGATGCCGTACCGCGACGCCAACGCCCGCAGCATCGGCCCGTTGGCGTCGGGGATCGTCGCGGGGCCGGTAGGCCTTGCGGTGACTTCGGCGCCCCCGGTCACGATGACAATCCGCGCCGCCCGCACGACCTCGACCTCGCTGATGCCCTGGCTTGCCAGCGCGCCGACGAGCGCCGGGGTAACCGGCGCGCCCGCCGGAGCGAGCTCTTCGCCCGCCGCAATGTCGGAGCCCGCCCGCCGCACGAAGGCGCCTTCTTCCGTTGCCGGCAGGCGCACGCGTTCGCCCTCGCCGACGAACTTGGCCGGGGCGCACGCCTCCACAGGCACGACCGCCCGCGTCCCGCTCGGCAGCTTGGCCCCCGTCATCACCGGCGCCGCCAGCGCGCCCAGCCCCACCGGGTACGCGGTGTCCGGGTCCGCGCCCGCAGCAACGGTGGGGCCGACTACCGCCTCGCGAGCGCCCACCTCACCCACCGCGTACCCATCCATCTGCGAGTTTGTAAAGGGCGGTTGCTGGCGCAGCGTCATGACGGCGCCGGCAAGCGACGCCCCGCGCGCGGCAGCGTCAAGCGGCGTGGTCAGCTCGGTGCGGCGTTCACCGAGCGCCTCCGCAATCGCGGCGAAATGCGTTTCGGGGGTTCGGCTCATGGGGCCATCGTACGGCGCAGCACGCAGGTATCGTGTGAGCATGCAGATCCACTACTTCGCCGCCGCCCGCGCGGCCACCGGCACGCCGTGCGAGGACGTCGGCGAGTTCTCAACGCTCGAGCAGTTGCTTATCGACGCCACGTCGCGCCACACCGGCACCACCGATTCCGGCCAGACGCTCGCGGACATCGTGGCGCGCTGCACGTTCCTCGTCGACGGCACCCGGTCGGATCCTTCCACGCCGCTGGCCGGCGCGTCGCGCGTCGACGTGCTTCCGCCGTTCGCGGGTGGGTAGTGAAGTTTTTCCGCACGTGCGGAAAAACTTCACCCGTGTTCCGCCGGGATGAGCCTGACCTTCCGCACGTCTAACGCGCAGGTCACCTGCGTTCCGGGCGCGAGGTCCTGGCGCAGCACCGCGTCGCGGTCCACGAGCAGCGAGACGTAGTGCTCGGTGTGCTCGGTGTGCTCGGCGTCCCCGCCCACGGCCAGCTCGACGGCGGCGCCGCCTCCTGGCAGCAGGTCGACCGCGCTGACGCGCCCGCGGAGCAGGTGGGAGCCCGCGGGCTGTGGGGTGCGAATCACAGAGAGCGCGTCCGGGGGGAAGGAGGCGCGGAGGGGGCGGGGCACGGTGGTGTCGGTAAGCGGTGGCCCCTCGAGCAGGCTGAGGTCCGCGAGCAGGTTCATGCCCAGTAGGCGTGCGGAAAATGCGGTGGCGGGGGCGGCGAGCTCGTCGGCGGCGGGGCGCAGGCTGACGACGCTGCCGCTGCGCATGACGGCGACGTGGTCCGCAAGCGTCGCGACGTCGATGGCGTCGTGCGTGACCACGATCGTGGTGCGTTCGCGGGCCGTGGCCTGCAGCAGGCGGCGCCACTGGGCGGTGGTGGCGGCGTCGATGGCGGCGAGCGGTTCGTCGAGGATGAGCACGCGGGGGCGGGCAGCGAGGGCGCGGACCAGCGCGACCTGGGCGGCCTGCCCGCCGGACAGCGCGGGGACGGGGACATCTGCCAGCGATGCGAGCCCGGCCGCGCGCAGCAGCTGCTCGGCGCTGCGGGTGACCATAGCGAGCGCGGTGCGCGGTGTCGCGGTCGGCGGCAGTGCGGGGTCTTGCGTGAGCAGCACGACGCCCCGGTGCTTTGCAACGCCCCTGGCCAGCGTCGTCTTCCCCGCGCCATTCGGCCCGATGAGCGCCGTTGTTGCGTTGGCGGGGAAGCGGGTGGCGCCGGCACGGACTTCCTCGCCGCTCGCGGCGGGGCGGGTCAGCTGACTGAGTTTCGCGGCGTCGATCGTGCCGGTTTCCCGCGGTTGTTCCGCGGGCCGGTGTCGGCCGCGCCACTGCGCGAGCGCGGCTGGCAGGGCGGTTGTCACAAGCGCGAGGACCGCGAACCCCACCAGAATGGCGGAAAGCCCGTAGGCGAGTGACTGGTCGACCTCGCGCGCCAGGTAGATCCCCAGCGGCATGGTTCGTGTGGTGCCAGGCATGGAGCCGGCAAAGGTGAGGGTGGTGCCGAACTCGCCCAGCGAGCGGGCGAATGCGAGCCCAGCGGCGGTGACGAGAGCCGGGGCGATGGCGGGCAGGATAATCCGGCGAACGATCCGTCCCGGCGGGATCCCGACCGCCTCCGCGGAAGCGGCCACCTCCGGCCCCAGCTGGCGCAGCGCGGAATCGAGTGTGATGACCACGAAGGGCAGGGCAACGTACACGTGAGCGGCGACAACGCCGGGGAAGGCGAAGGCGAATTGCCAGTGCAGCGCGTCGAGGAGCGGGGCGGCGAGGCCCCGCCTGCCGATGAGCGCCGAGAGCGCAAGGCCCGCGACCACCGGCGGCATTGCCAGTGGCAGGAGGACGAGGAGCCGCGCCAGCGATGACCCGCGGCGGACCCGCTGGAGCCACAGCGCCAGCGGCGTGCCGAGCGCGACCGCGATGACCGTGGCAAGCGTGGCCGACGCAACCGTTACCCGCAGCAGTTCGTGCGTTTCCGGTGTCCGGAGCACGGCGCCGAGGTCGGTCCACGGCACGCGCGCTCCGAGCGCAAACACGGGCAGGACGATGAGCGCGAGCGTGATCGCCGCCAGCGCCGAAACAACTGGCGGGGTAGGGGTCGGTCGAGCGCGCATCATGCTGCCGGGGTGAAGCCGGACTGCTCCCACATCTCGCGCGCCTGCGGGCTGTGGAGTCGGTGCACCAGTTCGCCCGCCTCGCCCGGGTGCTCGGAGCTCGTGACGACGCCCGCGACCAGGGAGTTCGGGAACTCGGCGGCGTGCGGAATGTCGACGGTGTCCACGTCGCCGCCCGCCGCAGCCGCGTCGGTGCGGTACACGAACGCGGCGTCGGCTTCGCCCGAGACCACCTTGCCCAGCGTGTCTGCCACGTTGTGCTCCAACGAGACGGGGTGAACGTCGAGCGAGTTGGCGCGGAGAAGCTGCTGCGACACCGCGCCGCAGGGGACCTGGGCGTCGCACATGACAAAGTTCACGTCGTCGCGCTCCAGGTCATCGGCGCTGCGCACGCCCGCCGGGTTTCCCTTCGGAACTACGAGCACCATCGAATTCGTCGCCACGACCTCGGGGTCGCGCGCCACGCCCGCGCGCACCGCGTCGTCCATGTTTTTCTGGTCGGCGGTGATGAGCACGTCTCCGGGTGCGCCCTCGCGCAGCTGCTGCACGAGGGTGGAGGAGCCTGCGTTGTTGAAGGTGAGTGGGGCGTCGATAAGCGTGCGCATCTCGTCGTTGAGGACTCTTGTCGACGCCGCGCCGAGGACGACCACTGCCTCGCTGCCGCCGGGAACGGGGTCGCTTGCGCACGAGGCGAGGAGGGATGCGAGCGCGGTCGCGGCGATGGCGGCGTGAACGGCGCGCACGGCGGCTCCTTTGTGGCGGCGAGTTGTACGGAGAGAATCTACCACGCAGGGGTGGGCGCAACGGCGCGGTGCGATGGGCCGGTTTTTCCGCACAGGCGGAAAACCGAATGCATGTGTGTGCGTAAATGTGGCGGGTCTGAAGGGGAGAATGTTCGGCCGGAGTATGCGCCTTTACCTGCTATGTTCGAAATGTTCTGACTCCGTGTTCGGTGGGGGTGTTAGTGTTCGCACAAACATGAGATCGATGATTCGGAGACAGGACAGTGACTACCACCTTGGAGCGGCCGAAGAGCCTCAAAGCGCTCTCGGCGGAGATAGTGAAAGCGAGCCACGCGCTGAGCCAGAGCCACGCTGCGGTGCTGGATGCGATAGGGCAGTTTGATGAGGCAGACTACGCCGGCGAAACCGGGTGCCGCAGCACCGCGGCGTGGCTCATCCGTTATTGCAGGATGAAGAAGTCCCGCGCCTACGAATACGCTGATGTTGCCCGCAAGCTGCGCCCATACGAGCTGCTTCGTGAGGCGTTTGCTGGTGGGGAGCTTGATTATTCGACGGTCAGGCTTGTCCTGAAGTACATCACGCCGGACAACGAGGCGGTGCTTGTTGAGCAGGCGGTTGAGCTGGGTTACCACGGGCTCAAGCAGGCGCTGGCGGGCAGCATGGAGAACGATTCGGGCGGATCCACGCACTCCGCCAATGGACTGCAGCTGAGGGAGGATGGGGAGAAGACTCGAATCTGGGGCACGATGAGCGCTGTCGACGGAGCGCAGTTCAAAGCGGCGCTGAAGGCAGGGGCGCTGGCGTACCACGCCGGGATGAGCGACATGCGCGACTACCTGGACGCGGACGGCATGCTGGACCACGCCAAGCTGGACGCGGCGCTGGACAAGGTCGCCGACCTCCCGGACGCCGCGCAGGCTGACCTGTTGAAATCGGGGACGGGTCTGCCTCCGCAGCGGCTGCTGCTCGCGTCGCTGATGGGGATGGTGCAGCTGGTCCGCTCGGGGATGGCCAGGTCGACCAAGCTCGCCCCGGCAGCGCAGGTGACCATCATGATGGACACCCAGGGGCGGGGATATTTGCCCAACAACACTTCGGTGCCGGCGTTCAGGCTGGCAAACATCGCGGCGAACGCAGAGGCGCGCGGCGTGCTCGCCGACACCCACGGGCTGATCATCAATTACGGGAGAAAGCGCAGGCTGGCCAGCAAAACCCAGATGCAGGCGCTCTCCGCGATGTGGGGAAGTCAATGTGCCATGCCCGGATGCACGCATGAGCACTTCATCGAGGCGCACCACATCGACGACTGGGCCAACGGCGGGCTGACCGACCTGGACAACCTCCTCCCGCTGTGCAGTTCGTGCCACTCCATGGTCTCCGACGGGGAAATACGAATTCTGCGACAGGGCGACGACATCCACTTCGTCGGTCCCGACGGCGCGCGGTGGGTCTCGGGGGACCGGCGCACCCCGCTGCGCGACGACGATGCCCGCGTCATGGCGGAGCTGCCAGATTACGGCGAATGCTTCGACGATTGGTTGGACGCATGAGTGGGGCCGAGTTCGACCTCACCGAGGGCGCCCAGGTCCTCTGGGGTGTCGTAGTCCTGCTCGCGGCCGTCGCCAGGTACGCGCGCCACCTGCGTGGGGGCGTCGAAAAGCCGCTTTGCGGCGACACCGCTTGCCCCCGCGCGCTCGAGCGCCCGGAGCAGCGCTGCGCGGTGCCAGACGGCGCACAACGGCTGCAGGTAGCTGTCTTCGGCTTCGACTGCAGCGACGTCGGTCTCCTTGTCGGTGAGGGTGCGCACCAGGCAGGGCAGCAGCGCGCCGGACCGGGGAGCGTCCACGGCGATCACGCCGACGAGGTCGGTTTCGAGCGCGCCCAGACCCGCGGCAATCCCCGCGACGGGGCCGCCGAACGGCGGGTCCTCTGCGACCTGGCTGACGCCGCGCAGTCCCAGCGGGAATGGGGACACCACCACGACGTCCGCATCGTCCGGCAACGAGGCGATGACGTGGTCGACCAGCCGCTGGCCGTCGAGTTTGACCTGCGCCTTCTCCGCGCCCATGCGCGTGGACCTGCCGCCAGCGAGGACGATGACGCCGAGCGGCACGCGCTACGCCTCCGGCTGCTCGCGCAGCGTGGGCAGTTCGCGCGACCAGTCACCGGAGCGCCCACCCGACTTCGCCGTGATGCCGCAGCGGCGGATGTATGCGGACCGGTCCACGCCCTTCACCATGTCTACGATCGACAGCGCGGCGACGTTCACCGCTGTGAGCGCCTCCATCTCCACGCCGGTACGGTCGGCAGTGCGCACCGTCGCCTGGATAAACACGTGGTCCTCGCGCAGCGCAATCTCGACCGCGCAGCCGTGCACGCCAATCGTGTGCGCCAGCGGCAGCAACTCTGGCACGCGCTTCGCAGCGGCGATCCCGGCGACGCGCGCCACCGCGAGCACGTCGCCCTTCGGCACGGTTCCGTTCGCCAGCGCTGCCATCACCTCGGGCGAGCACGCGACCTCGCCCTGCGCCGTCGCCGTGCGCACGGTCGGCCGCTTCTCCGTGACGTCGACCATGTAGGCCTCGCCAGCGCCGTTCAAGTGGGTGAATTCCATCATGCTCCTTAGAGATATACGTGTACTGGGCCAGAGTGCTTATCGACGACAGCGAGCCCGTCCACACCCGCCAACGATGCCACGAAACTCGAGCTCGTCGCCGCCGAAAACGGCTCCGCCACCGCCCGGTCGCCGTCGTACCGCAGCCGGACGGGAACCGCGAACGTCGTGTCCGGCCTCGATGTCGACGGGAACCCGGGTGCACGCTCGGTCACAACCCGCGGACGCTCGGCGAGACGCAGTCGGTCAGTGCGACCGGCGTGGGCTGCAATCAACGGCGCGGCGTACAGGACGAACGAGACGTAGGCGGCAACCGGATTGCCCGGCACGCACACCATTGGGGTGCCGCGGAACGTGCCGGCCCCCTGTGGGCTGCCGGGGCGTTGCGCAACGTGGCCGAACCACATCGACCCGCTCGCCTCGTCCTCCGCCACCGCGCGGACCACATCGAACGCTCCGGCGCTGACGCCGCCGGAAGTAATGACCAGGTCTGAGGATGCGGCGGCGCGGGCAAGGAGGTCCGCGGCGTCGGTGGCGGCGTCGTTGGCGTGGAAGCGCTGGACGGTCCCGCGGTGCCCGGTCGCTGCGGCGGCCAGTTCTGCGAGCATTGGCAGGTTCGAGTCGGGGATCTGCGGGCCGCTGACCGCGCCGGGCCAGGGCACGAGTTCGCTCCCCGTGGACACGACGGCGATGCGAGGCGCCGCGAAGACGTCGACGGTGCGAATGCCGGTGGAGACGCACGCGGCGAGCGTGGGGGCGTCGCAAAGCGTGCCGCGGCTGGCTATCCGCGTGCCGGGGCGGACGTTCTCGCCGGCGCGCCGGATGTGGCTGCGCGAGGTGTCGGCTTCGTTGATGGTCACGTGCTGCGGGAGCGGGTGCGGGCCGCGGGGGATGCTGGTCTGCTCGACCGGGACGACAATCAGGTCGGAGTCGGCTCCGTCGACGGGGGCGCCCGTCATGACCCGGATGGCGTGGCCCGCGGGGCAGGCGAGTGCGGGCGAGCCGGCGGGGACGTCGCCCGCGACCGGGAGCGTCCACGGGCCGGGGGCGGGGAGGTCTGTCGCGTGGACGGCGAACCCGTCGACGGCGGAGTTGTCGAACGGGGGAACGGCGAGTGCTGCGCTGACATCGGAGGCGAGCACGAGGCCGGCTGCGGCGTCGAGCGGGACGTCGCGTTCGACGCGCGGGTGGGCGAGCGAGAGCACGCGTTCGAGGTGTTCGGTAACGCTCGGCCGTGTGCCCTGGCCTTCTCCGGGGTGGTGGGCGCGCATGGGTTAGCCGCCGATCTCGCTCATGAGGCGTTCGGGCTGGAGGAAGCCTTCGTCGTCAATGCCGTGACCTGGCTTCTTCAGCCACATGGCCTGGGCCCAGGCGTCGGCAAGTTCGTCGTCCGAGGCTCCTGCGCGCATGAGGTCGCGCAGCGACACCTCGTCCGCGGTTGAAGAGAATAGGCAGGAGCGGACCGCGCCATCTGTGGTGAGGCGCGTGCGGTCGCAGGCACCACAGAACGGGTGCGTCACCGATGCGATGACCCCCAGGGTGCCCGAGCGGGTGCCGTCCGTGATGTTCCACAGGGCGGCGGGTGCCGAGCCGCGCGGTGATTCGGCGGGCGAGAGCGCGTAGCGTTCCTCGACCCGGGCGAGGATGTCGGTGGCCGTCACCATGTCGCTGCGTCGCCAGTTTTCCCGCGGCCCCAGTGGCATCTGCTCGATGAAGCGCAGCTGGAGTCCCTTGTCCAGGGCGAAGTCGACGAGGTCGAGGATCCCGTCCTCGTTCACCCCCGGCATGACCACCGCGTTGACCTTGACGGGGGTCAGGCCGGCGGCGAGGGCGGCGTCGATGCCCGCGAAAACGTCGTGGATGCGGTCGCGGCGCGTCAGGCGCGTGAACAGGTCCGGGCTCGTGGTGTCTAGGGACACGTTGATGCGGTCCAGCCCCGCATCGGCGAGCGCGGAGGCGCGGCGCGCCAGGCCGAGCGCGTTGGTGGTGAGGGCGGTGGTGGGAGGGGTGGGCGTGGCGTCGATACGCATGCGCTTCGTCGCGGCGACAATCTGCTCGAGCGACTTGCGCAGGAGCGGCTCGCCACCGGTGAAGCGGACCTGGCGGATGCCCAGCGACTCGACGGCGAGACGGATGAGGCGGATGGTTTCCTCGTCCGTGAGCGCTTGCTCGGTGGGCATCCACTCGAGGCCGTCTGCCGGCATGCAGTACGTGCAGCGCAGGTTGCAGCGATCGGTCAGACTCACGCGCAAGTCGCGGGCGGTGCGACCGTATTGATCATCCAGCGTACGAAGTGTGGCCATAGTGCCCATAACTATAGGGGGTAGGCCACGTCGAACGGAATAAGCACGATTTGAGGGGGCATTAT
The DNA here is from genome assembly GCF_946902955.1 of Corynebacterium sp. Marseille-P8863. Lineage (NCBI taxonomy): Bacteria > Bacillati > Actinomycetota > Actinomycetes > Mycobacteriales > Corynebacteriaceae > Corynebacterium > Corynebacterium sp. Marseille-P8863. The sequence goes on from NZ_CAMPQC010000008.1 coordinate 23,377, forward strand.
TCTCGACACTCGCCTAACCCTCCTCTTCGTGCGCGGCCTCCACCTCCGCTGTCGACGGGTTGCCGTGCGACCGGTTGCCGGGGCCGGGCAGCGCAATGATGTCGAACTCGTCGCGAGCGAGGTGCTTGCGCAGGTCCTTCTTGTCAAACTTTCCCACGGAGGTTTTGTCGATGGAATCCACAAACGTCCAGTACTCCGGCGTCATCCACTTGGGTAGCACCGATTCCAGCCCGGCGCGCAGTCGCTCGGCGGTGGCGGGGGACGCCTCGATGCCTTTGAGCAGCTTCGTCACCGCGAGCGGGCGCTCGCCCCACTTCTTGTCGGGGATGCCGATGACGGCACACTCGACGACGACGTCGGACTCCATGATGAGATTTTCCACCTGTGCGGAATAAATCCACTCGCCGCCGGAGCGGATGACGTCGCGGGCGCGGTCGTAGAGCGTCATGAACCCGTCGTTGGTCACGGTGCCAACGTCACCGGTGCGGAGCCAGCCGTCGGCGGTGAAGTGCTTGCGGGCGTCGGTAATCTGCTCCCCGCGGAACTCGGAGGCGATTTCTCCGGGCTCCTGGGTCGGGGAGTGGTAGTAGCCCTTGGCCACGAGGTTGCCGCGGACCTGGATCTCGCCCTGGGTCAGGTCCGTCGAGGCCATGATCTGGCCGTCGTTGACTACCCGGTACTCCAGTGACGGCGAGAACCGGCCCTGGGAGATGCGGTACGCCCAGCGAGCTTCGCCGGACGCGCCCGACGGCGGGCGCGCAACCGTGCCAACCGTGGACGTCTCGGTCATGCCCCACACGTGGACGACGTCGACGCCGTAGCGCTCCTCCCACATCTTGATCAGCGCCGGCGGGGCGGGGGAGCCGCCGACGTAGAGCTCCTGCAGGCTCATGCGCTCCGGGGGATTGTGCAGGTAGTGGACCATCAGCTGGATCCAGAGTGTCGGCACGCCGTGGGCGACGCGCGGGTGCGTGGTGGCGATGAGCTTGGCCAGCGTCGGCGCGGACATGTCCGAGTCGGGCAGGACCAGGGGCGCGCCGGCGAGGAATGCGGCGAAGGGCACACCCCAGCTCAGCACGTGGTAGATGGGGATGCAGCAGAGGAAAGATTCGCCGTGGGTCACGGCGAGCGAGTCCATGGCGCGCAGGCTCGTCGCCTCGAGCCACAGCGAGCGGTGCGAGTACGCCACGCCCTTCGGCGCGCCGGTCGTCGCGGTGGAGTACACCAGGGCGGCGGCCGTGTTTTCGGGGAGGGTGGGCCAGGGGAAGACGGTGCTGCGGCCGTCGAGAAGCTGCTCATAGCTCGCCGTGCGAACCCCGTCCGGCATCTCCTCCGAGGGTTCCGTGACGGGGTAGAGGCCGGTGAACACGACCGTCTCTACCAGCGGGCAGTGTGCGAGCAGGCGGCCGAGCTTGGGCGCGAGGCGCGGGTCGGCGACCACGACTTTCGCCTCGGAGTGGTTGACAATGTAGGCGATCTGGTCCTCCATGAGCTGGATATTCAGCGGCGTGAAGACCGCGCCCTTCGCGGCGACGGCGAACATCACCTCGAGGTGCTCGGCGCAGTTGTACATGAAGGTGGCCACGCGCTGGTCGCCGTCGATCCCCAGGTCATCGTGCAGTGCGTTGGCGAACGCCCCGGCGCGCGCGCCAATGTCCGCAAACGTGCATTCCTCTGCGCCGGTTGCGCGCCAGGTCGTGCACTTGGTGGACCCGTGGGTGTGCTGCCCGTAGTGCAAAATCTGCGCGACTGAGAACGGCACTTCCTGCATCGTTGAAAGCATGCGGTCTAGTCTAGCCAGTCCGACTCGCCGGAAAACAAGGGCAGGAAGTACACGTGTTGCGCTATGCGTTACACTGTTCGCGGGTTCGACATAGTGCCTGGGCGCTTGACGCGCAGTCGGGGTTCCAGGTAGTTCCCACCAACCCTCCGCACTCGTCGCGTCGCGCACGCAGGCGGCGCACGAATGGTGCGAGGCCAGTGATGCCTTGGCCACCACGACCTCGAGGCCTTTGAGGGGAACACTCGCGGCGAGCAAGTGCCGCATAGAGATTGACACGCCGGTTTAGGCGATGAACGTCCCACATATTGCGCACGGAAACGCGATCGCTTCCGGAGCGCCCGCCGGCTCCTTGGCGGGGGACACCACAATTGGTCAAGCGACGAAAGGACATTCGTGACCGACACGGGTAACGCGGCAGCAGGCGGCAACGCCGATCTTTCCGCACTCAAGATCCCCGAGCTGCGCAAGATGGCGGCGGAAAAGGGCCTGAAGGGCGTCTCCGGTTTGCGGAAGGGCGACCTGATCCAGGCGATTGTGACCGGGGAGGTTCCGCGCAAGGCACGCGCCGCGGCGGCCGAGGCAGCAGCCGAGGAACACACCAACGAAGGGCATCACCGCCGCGCTTCTCGACGCTCCGCTGGTCCCGCGGACGGTGAGCACGCAGCGCAGGACACGCAAGCGGAACAGCCGCAGCAGGGCGAGCAGGCTGAGAACGAGGGGCAGAAGTACGAATCGCGCTCGGCCGCGCGTCGGGCGCGCCGCAACCGCGCACGCCAGGACCAGGACGACAACAATAATCGCGACGACAAGCGCGATGAGAAGCGTGACAACAACGATCACGACAATCGCGACAACCGTGACAACAACAACGACAACAACGGTCGCGGCGGCAAGCACAACAATCGCGGCGGCCGGAACAACAACAACGACGACGGCAACCAGGGCGGCGGCGGACGCCGCGGCCGCCGGAACCGCCGCAACCGGAACCGAAACCGGGACAACCGCGACAACCAGCACAATCAGAACGACAACAACCAGCAGTTCGACCCGGAGGAGCTGCAGGAAGTTGCCGGCATCGTGGACATCGTGGACAACAACGCCGCGTTTGTCCGCACCACCGGTTACCGCAAGAACAGCGCCGACGTGTACGTGAACCAGAAGCTGGTGCGCCAGAACGGCCTGCGCGCGGGCGACGCCGTAATCGGCCAGGTTCGCCAGAACGGGCAAAGCCACTCCCACGGCAACGGCCGCAACCGCCAGCGCTACAACCAGCTCGTCCGCGTCGACTCCGTCAACGGGATGACCACGGAGGAGGCGAAGCAGCGCGCCGAGTTCCACAAGCTCACCCCGCTGTACCCGAACAAGCGCCTCCGCCTGGAGACCGAGCCGAAGATCCTCACCACCCGCGTGATCGACCTGGTCATGCCGATTGGTAAGGGGCAGCGCGCGCTGATCGTCTCCCCGCCGAAGGCTGGTAAGACGACGATCCTGCAGAACATCGCCAATGCGATCGCCACCAACAACCCGGAGTGCTACCTCATGGTCGTTCTCGTCGACGAGCGCCCGGAAGAGGTCACGGACATGCAGCGCAGCGTGAAGGGCGAGGTCATCGCGTCGACCTTCGATCGTCCGCCGTCAGAGCACACTGCCGTCGCGGAGCTCGCGATCGAGCGTGCGAAGCGTCTGGTGGAGATGGGGCAGGACGTCGTCGTGCTGCTCGACTCCATCACCCGCCTGGGCCGCGCGTACAACAACTCGTCGCCGGCGTCGGGCCGCATCCTTTCCGGTGGTGTGGACTCCAACGCCCTATACCCGCCGAAGCGCTTCCTGGGTGCAGCCCGAAACATCGAGGAGGGCGGCTCGTTGACCATCATCGCGACCGCCATGGTGGAGACCGGTTCCGCCGGCGACACCGTCATCTTCGAGGAGTTCAAGGGCACCGGTAACGCGGAGCTCAAGCTGGACCGGAAGATCGCGGAGCGCCGCGTGTTCCCAGCGGTGGACGTCAACCCGTCCGGTACGCGCAAGGACGATCTGCTCATGAGCCCGGAGGAGACGCGCATTATGCACAAGCTGCGCCGCATCCTTTCGGCGCTGGATCCGCAGCAGTCCATCGATATGCTGATTAAGCAGCTGAAGAAGACGAAGTCGAACGGCGAGTTCCTCATGGGCGTGGCCAACTCCGCTCCCATGGTCGCGGACAAAGACGAAGAGGAGTACAAGTAATGGCGAATGAAGTCTCACTTGTAGACGACTACGTCTCCGAGTACCAGGGCATCCAGGCCCAGATGAGTGACCCGGAGGTGACCTCGGACCAGAACCTGTTCCGCAAGCTGTCCAAGCGCTACGCCGAGTTGCAGCCGATCATCAAAGCGAACGACGCGCTCCAGCAGGCCAAGGACGACCACGAGGCGGCAGCCGAGATGGCTAGCGAGGACAAGGAGTTCGCGGAGGAGGCGGAGCGCCTCGAGGGCGAGATCGTCCGCCTGGAGGAGGAGCTCGCAGACCTCCTCGCCCCGCGAGACGAGCACGATGGCGACGACGTCATCATGGAGCTCAAAGCCGGTGCGGGCGGCGAAGAGGCCGCCCTGTTCGCGGGCGACCTGGCGCGCATGTACCAGAAATACTGCGAGAAGAACGGCCTGAAGTGGGACGTCCTCGACGCCGCGGAGACCGACCTCGGCGGCATCAAGGACATGACGGTGTCCGTCAAGGCGAAGAACCCGTCGCGCGACGGCGCCTGGTCCAAGCTGAAGTTCGAGGGCGGCGTCCACCGCGTGCAGCGCGTGCCCGTCACCGAGTCCCAGGGCCGCATCCAGACCTCCGCGGCAGGCGTCTACGTCTTCCCGGAGGCCGACGAGGTCGAGTCCGTCCACATCGACGAGAAGGACATCCGCGTCGACGTCTACCGCTCCTCCGGTAAGGGTGGCCAGGGCGTGAACACCACGGACTCCGCGGTGCGCATCACGCACCTGCCCACCAACATCGTGGTGACCTGCCAGAACGAGCGCTCCCAGATCCAGAACCGCGCCCGCGCGATGCAGGTCCTGCAGGCCCGCTTGGACCAGCTGGAGCGCGAGAAGGCCGAGGCCGCCGAGGCCGAAGGCCGCGCCTCCCAGGTCCGCACGATGGACCGCTCGGAGCGCATCCGCACCTACAACTGGCCGGAGAACCGCATCTCGGATCACCGCATCAACTTCAAGGCGAACAACCTGGATTCGGTCCTCGACGGCAACATGGAGGACCTGATCACCGCGCTGCAGACCCACGAGCGCCAGGAGCGACTTGAAGCCGAGTAGGCGCGCCGCAATGCGGGAGCAGCTTCTCGACGCCACCTCGATCCTCGCCGACGCCGGCGTCCCCACCCCGGACGTCGACGCCCGCCTGCTCGCCGCCCACGTGCTGGGCATGAGCCCGATGGCGGTGACGTTTGCGGAGGTGGACGAGACGTTTGCTGAGCGTTTCGCTGGCGTCGTTAAGCGTCGTGCGCAGCGCGAGCCGCTCCAGCACATCACGGGCACGGCCCCCTTCGGGCCGCTCGACCTCGCCGTCGGCCCGGGCGTGTTCATCCCGCGCCCGGAGACGGAAGTCCTGGCCGATTGGGCCGTGTGCACCCTCGCCGGCACGCCGGCACCCACCGTGGTGGACATGGGCACCGGCTCGGGGGCGCTGGCTATCTACGTTGCCAGCCATATCCCCGAAGCGCGCGTGTACGCCGTCGAGCTCTCCGCCACCGCGCGTGAGTACGCGGCGCGCAACGCCGCCTCGCACGGGGTGCGCATCACGCTTGTCGACGCCTCCATGACCGACCCCCAGCTCCTCCGCGACCTCGACGGCGCGGTGGATCTCGTGGTGGCCAACCCGCCGTACGTCCCGGACACCCCGGACCTCGAGCCGGAAGTATACCGCGATCCGCCCGAGGCCGTCTTCTCCGGCGCCGACGGCATGGACGCGATCCGCGGGCTCGTGCCGGTGGCCCAGCGCCTGCTGCGTCCCGGGGGATGGTTGGGCGTGGAGCATGATGACGTGACGTCGACAAGCACCTGCTCCGTGATTGAGGCTTGCGGCGGCTTCGGTCCGCCGACGGTACTGCGCGACCTGGCCGGGCGGAACCGGTTTGTGTGCGCGAGTAAGCTGTAGCCGAAACGGAACCGAAGGAGCGATATGGGGAGCATGATCTACAACTGCCTCGAGCCGAGCGGGCGCGAGGCGGGGCTGACCGCTGCGGTCGAACAGGTGCAGGCGGGTCGCTGCGTCGTGCTGCCCACGGACACGGTCTACGGGATCGGCGCTGACGCCTTTAATAACGACGCCGTGGCGAGCCTCCTGGCCACCAAGCGCCGCGGGCCGGACATGCCGGTGCCGGTGCTCGTCGGTTCCTGGACCACCATTCAGGGGCTTGTGCGGGAGTTCTCCGACACGGCGAAGACGCTGGTCGAGGCCTTTTGGCCGGGCGGGCTCTCCATCGTCGTCCCGGAGGCGCCGAGCCTGCCGTGGAACCTGGGCGATACGCGCGGCACCGTGCTGCTGCGCATGCCCAACCAGCCGCTCGCGCTGGAGCTGCTTCAGCGGACGGGGCCGATGGCGGTGTCGTCCGCCAACATCTCTGGTAATCCGCCGGCGCTCAACGCAGCGAACGCGAAGCAGCAGTTTGGCGACGCGATCGGCGTGTACCTCGACGGTGGCGACGCGCAGGTGGGAGAGCCTTCCACGATCATCGACATTTCCGGCCGCCACCCGCAGATCTTGCGCGAGGCAGCGATCAGCGCCGAGCGGCTCGGTGAAGTCCTGAACCTTGACCCGGAGAGCTTGCGGAGGAAGTAGATGACGGGAGCTGGCGTCCCGCTGCGCGAGCTCGGCCTCGTCCTGCTCGTAGCCGCCGCAATCACGTACCTAGCCACCGGCCCGGTGCGCTCATTGCTCGTGCGCACCGGGCGTGTCGCGGAGGTCCGCAAACGAGACGTGCACACGCAGCCGACGCCGTCCGTGGGCGGGCTTGCTATGTTCACCGGCTTCGTTTGCGCCGTGTTCCTCGCACAGCAGCTTCCCGCGCTGACCCGCGGGTTTGCGCCGATCACCCCGGAGATGACGGCGGTGCTGGCGGGCGCGTTTGCGATCGTCATCGTGGGTATCGTGGACGACCTCTACGAGCTCGGCGCGATGACGAAGCTGCTGGGGCAGTTCTTGGCCGCCATCATTATGTGCCTGATGGGCATCGCGTTCACCGTGTTCTACGTGCCCTTCGGTGAGGGCACCACGCTGATTCTGGACCAGATGCAGGGGATGGTGATCGCTGCCGTGTTTACGGTGCTGCTGGTCAACGCCGTGAACTTCGTTGACGGCATCGACGGGCTCGCCGCGGGGATCGGCGTCATCGCCGGCGCAGCGATCCTGGTGTTTTCGCTCACCGTCCTGCACGAGCAGGGCGGCGCCGTGTCCGCGTATCCGCCTGCGATCATCTGCGCGGCCCTCGTGGGTATCTGCGCGGGTTTCCTTCCGCACAACTTTGAGCCGGCGCGCATCTTTATGGGCGACTCGGGCGCGATGCTGATCGGATTGTTGCTGGCTGCGGCGTCGATCTCGGCGTCGGGCAAAATCAACATGTCGCTGTACGGGACCGCAGACCTGGTGGCGTTGATCAGTCCGATCATCGTGGTCGCTGCTGCGATTGCGCTTCCGGTGGTGGACCTGGTTTGGGCGGTGATTCGACGCACCGCGAGGGGGCAAAGCCCCTTTGCTGCGGACGCCGGGCACATCCACCACAGGCTGTTGCGCTTGGGTCATACGCACCGACGCACCGTGCTTGTGCTGTACTTTTGGGTGGCCGCAGTGGCGTTTGGCGCGGTGAGCTTCTCGATCGTCCCGGTGCGGGTGGCAGCGGTGTTCACCGCTGTACTCTTGCTCGGCGCCTTTCTGCTCACTCTCGTCCCGTTGATGGCCGGAAAGATTGGGCCGAAACCGGTCGAGGCCCCGCTGGGGTCCGGCGAGGGGAGAGGGCGCGGGGAGATCGAGCACGCGCGTAGGTAAACTTACCCATCGTGACTACTTCCAGCCCGAATCCGGAATCCCAGCCCCGCGACCTTAACGTCCGCGACGCTTCCGAATACACGGACCAGCGTCGGCCAATCATCCGAGCCCTCAAGGTTGCCGGGGGAGCGCTCGTCGCGCTCACGTTGATCAGCCTGATGGCATGGGGCGCCACGCGCGATCTCCCCGGGATCTGGGCCGTGCTCTTGGGCGTGGCCATTGGCGGTGGGTTCGTGCTGGCTACCGCGGTCACCGTCCTGGTGACCTCCGAATCCTCGCCCAGCACCACGATGGCGGTCGTCCTCGGCGGGTGGCTGGTCAAGATGGTGGTCTTGATTTTACTCTTCGTCTGGTTGCGTAACTTCAACTTTTATGATTCGACGGCGTTCGGTGTCACCACGCTCGCGGCGCTCGTCGTCGCGCTGGCCGCCGAGGCGTGGGGCGTTATTACGACGAGGACGTCGTACCTGAGCTAGCCCCGAGCTATCCCCGATCCGGCCTGCCCCCGGAGGTGCGCAACCGGGGGTAGCCAGGCCCACGCCTTGGCCAAAGAAGGGGAAAATTCCACCCCTTTTCGCGTGTGTGTGACTGATGTTACAGGAGGGCAAATCTGCAGGCTGTTGAGTCAAAGTTGGGCGCAAACTTCCCAGGTTGAGGGTGCATAGTGTCCGAGTCCCCCCAAAGTCCAGGAAACTCATGACGACCTGTTAAAGTATCCGCTGGGCTTACTTGAGGCAGGGGACTGCCCAGCGCCGCTGGGTCTCGCTGCCTGAAGAGACTCCCCTGTCCCCGCGGAAGCAGATGTGCGACGGAGTCCGCCGCGGGAGACAGCCTTGATGAAGACGTCCATCGCACCGCATTCTTTGAGGATGCGGCCCGAGAACGGGAGAGAACGCTGAGCGTTACAACTTTGGCCATGAAGGGTTCATTCCACGCACCCGAACTTGGTCCAGAAATTTTCCCGGGGCACACGTACGACCAGTTCATTGGTGAAGACTTTGCCAATGGATGGTTCGCGCTCGACCGCATTATGCTTGTCCGACTTCTTGTCGCGGCAATCCTTGTGGTCCTCTTTGTTATTGCCTTTAGGAAGCCGAAGCTGGTTCCTAAGGGGCTGCAAAACTTCGCAGAGATGGGCGTGGACTTCGTCCGCGTCAACATTGCAGAAGATACGTTGGGGAAGAAGGATGGAAACCGGTTCCTGCCGGTCATTGCCACCATCTTCTTCACCGTGCTGTTCATGAATGCCGCGACGATCATTCCGTTCCTCAACATCTCACCTAACGCACGTATCGGCATGCCGGCCGTGCTGGCGGTTGTTGCCTACATCGCGATGATCTACGCGGGCGTCCAGCGCTACGGTGTGGCGTTTTTCAAGCACTCCACCGTCATTCCTGGACTGCCTTTCTTCCTCCACTTCCTCGTGGTGCCGATTGAGATCTTCTCAACCTTCATCCTGCGTCCGGTCACCCTGGCAATTCGTCTGATGGCGAACTTCCTGGCCGGCCACATCATTTTGGTCCTGCTGTACTCTGCTACGAACTTCTTCTTCTGGCAGCTCAACGGGTGGACCGCATTCAGTGGCCTGACCATCATTGCTGCGATTCTGTTCACGCTCTACGAGCTCATCGTTATTTTCCTGCAGGCATACATTTTTGCCCTGCTGACGGCGGTGTACATCGAACTATCGCTGCATGCGGATGCGCACTAACAAAGCGCGACCAACCGGTCAAACTGAATAACCCCTCCACATTGTCACTCGCCCTCCCGCACTAGGAGCGGGGGAGCACCTAGAAAGGGAACGACTTTCACATGAACGACATCATCCTCGCCCAGGCAAACGAGTCTGTCACCGCGTTCGACGGCCTCCAGTCCATCGGCTACGGCATCGCCACCATCGGCCCCGGCATCGGTATCGGCATGCTGGTTGGCAAGACCGTTGAGGGCATGGCTCGCCAGCCCGAGATGGCTGGTCAGCTGCGTACCACCATGTTCCTGGGTATCGCCTTCGTTGAGGCCCTTGCCCTCATCGGCCTCGTTGCCGGCTTCCTGTTCTAAGAAAAGCTCGCACCACCTAGCGAACAGATTTCATTTCTAGAACAGGAGCAACCAATGACTAACGTCAACGAATTTCTCGTGGCGGCAGAAGGGACCGAGGAGATTCCGATGACTTCGGAGCCCTCCGTGCTTCTGCCTGCCCCGTACGACGTGGTTTGGTCGCTTGTCGTCTTCATCATCATCTTCCTCCTCTTCTGGAAGTACGTGCTTCCGAAGTTCCGGGAAGTGCTGGCGGAGCGCGAAGACCAAATCAAGGGTGGCATTGAGCGCGCTCAGGCTGCCCAGGCTGAAGCATCGGCTGCCCTGGAAAAGAACAATGCTGAGCTTGCTGAGGCACGCGCCGAGGCCGCCGCGATCCGCGAAGCTGCCCGCACCAAGGGTAAGGAGATCGAGGCGGAGTCCCGCGAGCGCGCGGAGGCAGAGTCCAAGCGCATTGTGGAAGCTGGAGAGAAGCAGCTTCTGGCATCCCGTGAGCAGGTCGTCGCAGAGCTGCGCAACGATTTGGGCCAGAACTCGATCAACCTCGCCGAGCGTCTGCTTGGCACCGAGCTGTCGGACTCCACCCGCCGCTCGAACACGATCGACTCCTTCCTCTCTGAGCTCGACAACGTCTCGACGAGAAAGTAGGCGAGATGAAGGCAGCGAGTCGCGAAGCACAAGCAAAGGTCTCGGAGAAGCTTGATCAGCTGATCCAGAATTCCGACAATGCCGTCGCCGTGGCGATGAACGTCGGTGCTGAGCTCTTCCTCATCGTGAACCAGCTCGACGGCGAGCGCGCACTGCGCATCGCCGTTGCTGATAACTCGGTGGAGAGCTCCCAGCGCACCGGCATTATGCGCGACGTGTTCAGCGCCAAGGTCGCAGATCCGACGCTTGAGGTCCTGCTGGCAGCAGCCGAGCAGGAGTGGTCCACGCCCCGCGAGTTCCGCACCGGGCTGGTCAACCTCGGCCGCCGCGCAATCGCGCGCGGTGCCGAGAAAGACGGCAAGCTCGAGCAGGTTGAAACTGAGCTGTACCAGCTCGCCAACGTGCTGGAGCGCGAAAAGGATCTGACCCAGCTGTTGTCCGACCGCACGGCGGCCTCCGAGAAAAAGCGAGGATTGCTGGCAAACGTGATTTACGGCAAGGTGACGATGTTCACCGAGGCTTTGGCTTTGCAGGTCATCGGTCGCCCGCGCCACAACCCGGTAGATGACTTGGTGGAGCTGTCCTCCGAGTTTGCCGGTATGCGTGGCAAGACCGTGGCACGTGTCGCCACCGCGGAGGAGTTGTCCGACTCCCAGCGCGGCGTCCTGGCGCAGAAGCTTGAGAAGATTTACGGCCGCGAGATGGCCATCCACTCCGAGGTTGACCCCAGCCTCCTCGGTGGTGTGGTTATCCGCGTTGGTGACGAAGTGATTGATGGTTCGACGCGTGGCAAGCTCACGCGCCTGCGCACCGACGTCGCTGCCAACGCGGCCCTTTAGAACGAAGATAATGCTGGAACAAACTACCGAGAGCAGGAAGAACATGGCGGAGCTGACGATCTCCTCCGATGAGATCCGTAGCGCGATAGCGAACTACACCTCGAGCTACTCCGCGGAGGCCTCCCGTGAGGAGGTCGGCGTGGTGACTTCGGCTGCAGATGGTATTGCCCAGGTTTCCGGGCTGCCAGGGTGCATGACGAACGAGCTGCTCGAGTTCCCGAACGGCGTCATTGGCGTCGCACAGAACCTCGAGACCGATTCCATCGGTGTCGTGGTGCTGGGTAACTTTGAGTCCCTGACCGAAGGCGACGAAGTCAAGCGGACGGGCGAAGTCCTGTCCATCCCCGTTGGGGAAGACTTCCTTGGCCGAGTAATCAACCCCCTGGGTCAGCCGATTGACGGCCTTGGCCCGATTGAGTCCAAAGAAGAGCGCGCCCTGGAGCTCCAGGCCGCAGGCGTTCTCGACCGCCAGCCGGTCGAGGAGCCGCTGCAGACGGGCATGAAGGCGATTGACGCCATGACCCCGATCGGCCGCGGCCAGCGTCAGCTCATCATTGGTGACCGCAAGACCGGTAAGACCGCGGTCTGCATCGACACCATCCTCAACCAGAAGGCTTTCTGGGAGACCGGTGACCCGTCGAAGCAGGTGCGCTGCATCTACGTGGCTGTGGGCCAGAAGGGCTCCACCATCGCTGGTGTGCGCAAGACCCTGGAGGATCACGGTGCGCTGGAGTACACCACCATCGTGGCGGCTCCGGCGTCCGACTCCGCAGGCTTCAAGTGGCTGGCACCGTTCTCCGGCGCTGCACTCGGCCAGCACTGGATGTACCAGGGCAAGCACGTCCTGGTCATCTACGATGATCTGACCAAGCAGGCCGAGGCCTACCGTGCGATCTCGCTGCTGCTGCGCCGCCCGCCGGGCCGCGAGGCATACCCGGGCGACGTCTTCTACCTGCACTCCCGTCTCCTGGAGCGTGCAGCGAAGCTGAACGACGAGCTCGGCGCTGGCTCCCTGACCGCACTGCCGATCATCGAGACCAAGGCAAACGACGTGGGCGCGTTCATTCCGACCAACGTCATTTCCATTACGGACGGCCAGGTCTTCCTTCAGTCCGACCTGTTCAACCAGGGCGTGCGCCCGGCTATCGACGTGGGTATCTCTGTCTCCCGTGTCGGTGGCGCTGCGCAGACCAAGGGCATGAAGAAGGTCGCAGGTAACCTGCGTCTGGACCTCGCCGCATACCGTGACCTTGAGGCGTTCGCGGCTTTCGCTTCCGACCTCGACGCTGCTTCCAAGAAACAGCTTGAGCGCGGTCAGCGTCTGGTCGAGTTGCTGAAGCAGTCCGAGAACGCACCGCAACCGGTTGAGTACCAGATCGTGTCCATCTGGGCAGCGAACGAGGGCCTCTTCGACGTCGTTCCCGTCGAGGATGTCCGCCGTTACGAGTCCGAGCTGCAGGAGGCCATCCAGTCCTCCGCACCCGAGGTCTTTAGCCAGATCGAGGGCGGCAAGCAGCTTGACGACGCTTCGAAGGACGCCATCAAGCGCGTCAACGAAGAGTTCGCTCGCACCTTCCAGGCTTCCTCGGGCGAGCGCGTCGTGCGCGAGCCGGAGGCGCAGGCCCTGGACGCCGGCGAAGTGTCCAAGAACAAGCTCAACGTCAGCCGCTCCTAGGTTCTGCAGCGCGCAGGACTTTAGGACCTACATAAAGGAAGGGAGGAAACAGCACCATGGCAACACTTCGCGAATTGCGTGACCGCATCCGGTCCGTCAACTCAACGAAGAAGATCACGAAGGCCCAAGAGCTGATCGCTACGTCGCAGATCACCAAGGCCCAGGCTCGCGTCGCTGCGGCGAAGCCGTACGCGGACGAGATGCAAGACGTCATGGAACGCCTCGCCGCCGCGAGCTCCCTCGACCACCCCATGCTCCGGGAGCGTGATGGTGGGCGAGTCGCGGCGATCCTCGTGGTCACCTCTGACCGCGGTATGGCTGGCGGCTACAACCACAACGTGCTGAAGAAGGCCGCCGAGCTTGAGCGCATGCTGAGCGACGCAGGCTACGAGGTGGTTCGCTACGTCACCGGTAACAAGGGAGTTACCCACTTCCGGTTCCGTGGCATGGACGTCGGTGGCGCGTGGACCGGCTGGTCCCAGAAGCCGTCGTGGGAGGATACGCACAACGTGCGTCGCCACATCATCGACGGTTTCATGGCTGGTTCCGAGGACACCGCCAAATGGCGCGAAGGCGTCAACGGCACGGAGGGCCAGGGCGTGCGCGGTTTCGACCAAGTGCACGTTGTCTACACCGAATTCGTGTCTATGCTCTCGCAGGAAGCGCGCGTGCACCAGCTGCTGCCCATCGAGCCCGTCCTCGAGGAATTCGAGTACGAGCAGAAGAGCATGCTGGAGCAGGACGGCTCCGTGAACCCGGATATGAGCTTCGAGCCCGATCCGGACACGCTGCTGACCTCGCTGCTTCCGACATATGTTTCCAGGTCGCTCTACTCGATCTTCTTGGAAGCATCGGCTTCGGAATCCGCTTCTCGCCGTACGGCGATGAAGAACGCGACGGATAACGCCACCGACCTGGCGAACAATCTGTCCCGTGAGGCTAACCAAGCCCGTCAGGCAAAAATCACCCAGGAAATCACCGAGATTATCGGCGGCGCTGGCGCGCTGTCCGGTAGTGGAGAAAGTGACTAAATCATGACTACTGCTCAATCATTTGATGAGCGCAACGATGAGCCGGTGGGCGAGGCCGAGACCAAGGCTGCAGCCCACGAGGCACAGTCCGCGCAGAACCCGCAGGGTTCTGACAACGGACGCGTCGTTCGCGTAATCGGCGCAGTCGTCGACGTGGAGTTCCCGCGCGGCGAGCTGCCCGCTCTGTACAACGCACTCGAGGTCGACATCGAGCTCGAGGGCATGTCCCGCACCATCGTGCTCGAGGTCGCCCAGTTCCTGGGCGACAACCTGCTGCGTACCATCGCCATGGCCCCGACCGACGGCCTTGTGCGTGGCGCGAAGGTGCTCGACACCGGCAACCCGATCTCCGTCCCGGTCGGCGACCAGGTCAAGGGCCATGTGTTCAACGCACTCGGCCAGTGCCTGGATGACCCGAGCGTCGGCGAGAACGGCGACCGCTGGGGCATCCACCGCCAGCCGCCGGCCTTCAAGGACCTCGAGGGTAAGACCGAGATCCTGGAAACGGGTATTAAGGTCATCGACCTGCTCACCCCGTACGTGAAGGGCGGCAAGATCGGCCTTTTCGGCGGCGCAGGTGTGGGCAAGACGGTCCTCATCCAGGAGATGATTACCCGTATCGCCCGCGAGTTCTCTGGTACGTCGGTCTTCGCCGGCGTCGGCGAGCGTACCCGTGAGGGCACCGACCTCTTCCTCGAAATGGAAGAGATGGGCGTGCTCCCAGATACGGCCCTTGTTTTCGGCCAGATGGATGAGCCGCCAGGGGTTCGTATGCGCGTGGCCCTGTCCGGCCTGACCATGGCGGAGTACTTCCGCGATGTGCAGAACCAGGACGTGCTGCTCTTCATCGACAACATCTTCCGTTTCACCCAGGCCGGTTCCGAGGTCTCGACCCTGCTGGGTCGTATGCCTTCCGCCGTGGGCTACCAGCCCACCCTGGCTGATGAGATGGGCGTGCTGCAGGAGCGCATTACCTCCACGAAGGGTCGCTCCATTACCTCGCTGCAGGCGGTCTACGTGCCGGCCGATGACTACACCGACCCGGCACCGGCGACCACCTTCGCCCACCTGGATGCGACGACCGAGCTGTCGCGTTCCATTGCCTCCAAGGGTATTTACCCGGCTGTGGACCCGCTGACCTCGACCTCCCGCATCCTGGAGCCGGGCATTGTCGGCGAGCGTCACTACGCAGTCGCGCAGAAGGTGATCGGTATTCTGCAGAAGAACAAGGAGCTGCAGGACATCATCGCCATCCTCGGTATGGACGAGCTGTCCGAAGAGGACAAGATCACCGTTATGCGTGCTCGTAAGCTGCAGCGCTTCCTCGGCCAGAACTTCTTCGTGGCGAAGAAGTTCACGGGCGACGAGGGCTCTTACGTCCCGCTCGAGGAGACGATCGAGGCCTTCGACAAGCTCTGCGAGGGCGAGTTCGACGCCTACCCGGAGCAGGCCTTCAGCAACCTCGGTGGTCTCGACGACGTCGAGGCCGCGTACCAGAAGCTGCAGGGCTAGGAGGCAGACATGGCTGAACTTACCGCGCAATTGGTGTCGGTGGACCGCATGCTTTGGTCGGGTCAGGCCAGCATCGTCACCGCGCAGACCATCGAAGGTGAGATCGGCGTGCTGCCCGGTCACGAGCCGTTCCTTGGCCAGCTCAAGGAGAACGGCGTGGTGACCATCCGTCCCACCAGCGGCGACCGCATCGTCGCCGCTGTGCAGGGCGGGTTCCTCTCCGTCCAGGGCGACAAGGTGACCATCCTCGCTGACTTCGCGAAGCTCGCGGACGAGGTTGACACCGCCGAGGCAGAGTCCGGCCTGCGCGCCGACGACTCGCTCGTGAAGGCCCGCTCGGAGGCCGAGCTTGCCGCGGTTCGCCGCAACAGCTCGCGCTAGACCGAGTTTGCGTCAGCGCCCGGGAGGAGGGCAACGCACGCTCCTTCCTTGTACGTTTCGCGCCCCCACCTGCCGTGAGGTAGGCGGGGGCGCGACGTCGTTAAGCGGCTGTCCCGATGATGCTTGCATTGTCTGCGCAGCAAAGTAGGATTATCGCTTAAGCGTGCTTCCACGATGTGCGGGGGCCTGGCAACAACGGAATCTCGCAGGGAGGTGTCGATGGAGATCATCGTCTCTGTGGTGCTGCTTGTGGTCATCGGGGTCACGGGTATTGCGATCTGGCGGTTTGCCATGTTCCGGAATTCCGGCGGGCGCGCGCTGATCCGCAAGCTGCCGGCCCAGGGGCTGCACGGCTGGCGGCACGGTATTCTGCGATACACGGGGGAAGAGCTGCAGTTTTATAAGCTGCGGTCGCTGTCATCAAACTACGATTACGCGCTGGACCGCCGCGACCTGACTATCAACGGGGTGCGCGACCTGACTGCGGATGAGCAGGAAATTATGCCGGGGGTGTCGACGGTCCTGGAGATGACCAGCCCGCGCGGGCAACTCGAGTTTGCGGCGGATCGCCACGTGGAGATGGCGCTCATTTCCTGGGTGGAGTCTGCGCCGGATCGTCGCCAGCAGCGCGTGGACGTTCGCTCGCTGGCACAGCGCGTGCAGCGGGGCCGCGCCTAAGTGCTTCTCGACGCCACCGCGCACCCACCCGACCCGTTTCTGTTCCCCGCTGCGCGCCCGGTACCCTGTGGTGCATGCGTCTCGTCATAGCTCGTTGCTCCGTTGACTACGTTGGTCGCCTCGCGGCGCACCTTCCGTCCGCGTTGCGCCTCATTTTGCTGAAATCCGACGGCTCAGTGTCCGTCCACGCGGACGACCGTGCCTACAAGCCCCTGAACTGGATGACGCCGCCGTGCACCCTGAAGGAGGAAGCGGTGGTGGACATCGACGGCGAGGATACCGGCGAGCAACTCTGGATCGTGGAGAACCCGAAGGGGGAGCAGCTGCGCATCACGGTGGAAGAGATCCTGTCGGACTCCTTCTACGAGCTGGGCGAGGACCCGGGGCTGGTCAAGGATGGCGTCGAGGCGCACCTGCAGGAGCTGCTGGCGGAGCACATCGGCACCCTCGGAGAGGGCTACAGCCTGGTGCGCCGCGAATACCCCACGGCGATCGGTCCGGTGGACATCCTCGCCAGGGATGCAGACGGACAGACCGTGGCTGTAGAAATCAAGCGGCGCGGCGGGATCGACGGCGTTGAGCAGCTCACTCGCTACGTTGAGCTGCTCAACCGCGACGAGGTGCTCAAGCCGGTGCGCGGGGTGTTCGCGGCGCAAGAGATCAAGCCGCAGGCGCGCACGCTCGCCGAGGACCGCGGCTTCCGCTGCCTGACCCTGGACTACGACGAGCTCCGCGGCATCGAGTCCGACGAGCTGCGGCTCTTCTAGGCGCGAAGGGGAAACGATGCCGAGACGGAACCGGAGACACAACGTCACCCCGTCCTACGTGCTACCGCGCGACGGGTCCACATTCATTGGGACCCAGGAGGTCGAGGGCCCAAGTTGGGCGAACGGGGAGATTTACCTCGTGCGCCAGATCGGCGCCGCAGCGGCGAATAAGTTCTACGTGTGCCCGCGATGCAACCAGAACATTCCGCCGGGCGTGGCGCACGTCGTGGCGTGGCCGCGCGACACAGGCGGGCGTGGCGACGATCGCCGCCACTGGCACAAGCACTGCTGGGAGAAGCGGTAGCGTCCGTCCGGGTAGGCTGGGCCGCATGATTGCTGCATTTTCTGTCGCCCCAACGGTGACCAATAACGCTACTGCAGAGATGTCGGAGGCCGTGTCGCGCGCCGTGCGCGTCGTGCGCGAATCCGGGCTGCCGCACGAGACGACCGCGATGTTTACCACGATCGAGGGGGAGTGGGACGAGGTCATGGACGTGATCAAGCGTGCCACGCAAGCGGTGGAGGCGGTGTCCCCACGGGTATCGTTGGTGATCAAAGCTGACATCAGGCCGGGCTACACCGACATGATGCACCAAAAAGTCGCGTCGCTAGAGAAGCACTTTTCCAATGACGCCAATGACGCCAATGACGAAGGAGCGAACTAAATGCCGGATTTCGGACCAGGCGCAGTTGACCTGAACAAGCTGGTGGAGCAGAAGGAGGCGCAGCAGCAGCTCAAGGAGGGCGGATTCGAGCCGTTTATCACGGTCACCGAGAAGGACATCGAGGCCCGCGCCTTCCAGCGCTCCGTGCAGGTGCCGGTGGTGCTGATGATTGGCACTTCCCGGTCGGAGGATTCGGAGTCGCTCAAGGCGACGCTGCAGCAGTTGGCGGCGGGGCAGCGCAAGTTCCTCGTCGCGTACGTCGACGCGGACGCCACGCCGCAGGTGGCGCAGATGTTCGGTCTTCGCGCCCTGCCGACGGTGGTGGCGCTGGCAGCCGGCCAACCGGTGACTAACTTTGAGGGCAACCAGCCCGCCGACCAGCTCAAGCAGTGGGTCGACGCGCTGGTGAAGAACGTCGGCCCGCAGCTGCAGGGTCTGGACGACGAGCCGGAGACGGATGCCCCCGAGCCGGAAGACCCGCGACTGGCCCAGGCAACCGCCGCGCTGAATAGGAGCGATTTCGAGGGAGCCACCGCGCTTTATAACGCCATCTTGGCCGACGAGCCCGACAATCAGCCCGTCAAGCAGGCGAAGGCGACGGTGGCAGTCCTGCAGCGCCTCGACCCCCAGCGCCGCACCACCGACCCGATCGCGGAGGCGGAGCAGGACCCGCAGGATGTGGACAAGCAGCTCGTTGCGGCGGACGCCGAGGTTGTCGCTGGCGCGCCGGAGAAGGCGTTCGAGCGTCTGCTGCGCTACGCCAAGGCCGAGCCGAAGGCGAAGGAGCGCCTGCTCGAGCTCTTCACCTTGTTCGAGCCGGGCGATCCGCGCGTGATCAACGCGCGGACCGCCCTGGCCAGCGCACTGTTCTAGCCACGCAGCGTGTACAGCTGCACGCTCATCGCCGGGATGTGCAGGTTGAGGGACTGGTCGAACTGGTCCCAGGTGGTGGGCTCGGTGTCCACGGTGGGGAGGAGCTCGTTGCCTGCTCCGCCGTAGACGGCGTCATCGGTGTTGATGAGCAGCTCCCACGTGCCCGCCTTGGGTGAGCCCAGGCGGTAGTTCGGCTGCGAGGCGCCGGAGAGGTTCACCACCGCGAGGACAGCCGATCCGTCCGCGCCCCAGCGGATGTAGGCGAGGATGTTGTTTTGTGCGTCGTCGCCCTTGATCCACTGGAAGCCCATGGGCGTGTTGTCCTGGGAGAACAGCGCCGGGGTGTCGCGGTAGACCAGGTTGAGGTCGCGCACGAGGCGCCGGATGCCCTTGTGGTAGTCGTGGCCCCAGTCGTCGGCAAGGTTGTCCCAGTTGACGGAGTGGGCCTCGTCCCATTCGGTGGTTTGCCCCCACTCGCAGCCCATAAACATGAGCTGCTTGCCCGGGTGCGAGAACATGTAGCCGTAGAGCGCGCGCAGTCCCGCGGCCTTGTTCCAGTCATCGCCCGGCATGCGGGTCCACAGCGAGCCCTTGCCGTGCACGACTTCGTCGTGGCTAAACGGCAGGACGTACTTCTCGCTGAACGCGTAGACCAGGGAGAACGTGATCTCGTTGTGGTGGTAGGAACGGTGGATGGGGTCGAGCGAGAAGTACTCCAGCGAGTCGTTCATCCAGCCCATGTTCCACTTCAGGGAGAACCCGAGGCCGTCGGACTCGGTGGGCGCGGTCACGCCGGGCCACGCGGTGGACTCCTCGGCCACGGTGATCACGCCCGGGTGGGTGCGGTGGACCGTGGCGTTCATCTCCTGCAGGAACTGGACCGCGTCCCAGTGCTCGCGGCCGCCGAACTGGTTGGGCAGCCACTCGCCGGGTTCGCGCGAGTAGTCGAGGTAGAGCATCGAGGCGACGGCGTCCACGCGCAGGCCGTCGAGGTGGAACTCTTCGCACCAGTAGAGCGCGTTCGCCACGAGGAAGTTGCGGACCTCGTTGCGGCCGAAGTCGAAGACGTAGGTGCCCCAGTCCTTCTGCTCGCCGCGGCGCCAGTCGGGGTGCTCGTAGAGCGCGGTGCCGTCGAAGCGCGCGAGCGCCCAGGCGTCCTTGGGGAAGTGTGCGGGGACCCAGTCGACGAGGACGCCGATGTTGTGCGCGTGGAGCTCGTCGACAAGCGCGCGGAACTCGTCTGGCGTGCCCCATCGCGCGGTGGGTGCGTAGTAGCCGCTGACCTGGTAGCCCCAGGAACCGCCGAAGGGGTGCTCGGCAACCGGGAGGAACTCCACGTGGGTGAAGCCGTGCTCGACTAGGTACGGGACGAGCTCTTCGCGCAGCGTGTTGTAGTTCGAGCCCTGCTTCCAGGAGCCGATGTGGCACTCGTAGACGCTCATGGGGGAGTTCGCCGGGTCCATACCCTGGCGGCGCTGCATCCACTCGGCGTCGCGCCACTCGTACGCGGTGGTGTCGGCGACAACGGAGACCGTCTCCGGCGGGGCGAGGGTGGCCTTGGCCAGCGGGTCGGCCTTGTCCACGCGGTAGCCTTCGGAGGTTTGGACCGCGAACTTGTAGTGGGCGCCGGGCGCGATTCCGGGGATGAAGATTTCCCACACACCCGTCGACCCCAGGGTGCGCATCGGGTACTGGTTCGGGTTCCAATTGCAGAAGTCGCCGACGACCGCCACACCCTTGGCGTTCGGAGCCCAGACCGCGAAGGCGGTGCCGGTGACCTGGCCGAGGTCGGTGGTGTAGGTGTGGACGTTCGCACCGAGGACCTCCCAGAGGCGCTCGTGGCGCCCCTCGGCGATCAGGTGCAGGTCCAGCGAGCCGACGGTGGGCAGGAAGAAGTAGGGGTCCGCGATGATCTGCGGCTCCGCGTCCGGGTAGGTGACCTTGAGGCGGTAGTCGCTCGCGTGGTCGCCCTCGAGCTCGGCGATCCAGATGTCGTCGCCGGT
The DNA here is from genome assembly GCF_946902955.1 of Corynebacterium sp. Marseille-P8863. Taxonomy (NCBI): domain Bacteria; kingdom Bacillati; phylum Actinomycetota; class Actinomycetes; order Mycobacteriales; family Corynebacteriaceae; genus Corynebacterium; species Corynebacterium sp. Marseille-P8863. The sequence continues at coordinate 44,296 of NZ_CAMPQC010000008.1, forward strand.
GTGGTGCATCTGCACGGCGTCGTTGTGAATGAGCAGCTGCACGTCGGTCGCGCCGAGCAGGCGAGTGCGCACGACGGTGTTTCCTGCCACGGCGTGGCGGCCGTAGAAGTCGTGCGGTGCGTGGTGCTTGCACTCGAGGAGGCGTTGGCGGTCGTGCTCCGGGATAAGCGCTGCGGGGGAAAGTTCGTGGCCGGTCATCATCGTCTTTCTAGTAAAGCGAGTAGAGAAGGTGCTGGTTACGGGCGGTAGTCGTGGTCCGAGATCTGGCGGTACGCGAGCGCTTCACGACGCTCCGGAGCAACCTCGGGCAGGCGGAAGATATGGGCGACGTTTTGCTGCGGCACGAGCTGGACGTAGTTGTGCTCGTTCCAGGTGTAGCGGTCGCCGGTGATGAGGTCGTGGACCGGGAAGGGTTCGCCGTGGTCCAGGCCGAGCGAGGCGGCGTCGATACGCACCATGCCCTCTTGCATGTGCCAGGGGTCCAGGTTGACCACAACGAGGACGGCGTTGCCCGTGACCGCGTCAACCTTGGAGTAGGCGATGATCTGGTCGTTGGTCACCTCGTGGAAGCGGATCTGGCGTAGCTGCTGCAGGGCCGGCTGTTCGCGGCGGATGCGGTTGAGCAGGGTGAGGTAGGGCTCGAGGGACTGGCCGCGCTCGAGGGCCGCCTCGAAGTCGCGGGGGCGCAGCTGGTACTTCTCGGAATCCATGTACTCCTCGGAGCCGCCGTGCACGGGGATGGACTCGTAGAGCTCGTAGCCGGAGTAGACACCCCACAGCGGGCTTATTGTCGCGGCGAGGGTGGCGCGGAGTGCGAAGGCGGCGGGGCCGCCCTGCTGCAGCGAGGCGTGCAGGATGTCGGGGGTGTTGACAAAGAGGTTGGGGCGGGAGACGTCGGCGACGTCGATGAGCAGCTGGGTGAAGTCGGTGAGCTCTTCCTTGCTCACCTTCCAGGTGAAGTGGGTGTAAGACTGCGAGAAACCGGCCTTGGACAGCCCGTACATGCGCGGCGGGCGGGTAAACGCCTCGGCGAGGAAGATGACGTCCGGGTGGGTCTCGTGCACCTTGGCAATGAGCCAGTGCCAGAAGTTCACCGGCTTGGTGTGTGGGTTGTCCACTCGGAAGGTAGAGATGCCCAGCTCAACCCAGTACATGATGACGCGGTAGACCTCGTCGTAGAGGGTCTCTGGGTCATTATCAAAGTTGATGGGGTAGATGTCCTGGTACTTCTTCGGCGGGTTCTCCGCGTAGGCGATGGTGCCGTCCGCGAGCACGGTAAAGAACTCGGGGTGGTCGTCGGCCCACGGGTGGTCGGGCGCGGCCTGCAGGGCGAAGTCGAGGGCGATCTCCAGGCCGAGCTGGTCGGCGTGGCGGAGCATGTCGAGGAATTCTTCTTCGCCGCCGAGCTCCGGGTGGAATGCGTCGTGGCCGCCGTCCTTGGAGCCGATAGCCCAGGGGGAGCCCACGTCGCCGGGCGCCGCAGTAACGGAGTTGTTGCGGCCTTTGCGGTTGACCTCGCCGATCGGGTGGATTGGCGGGAAGTAGACGGTGTCAAAGCCCATCGCCGCCACGCGGTCGAGCGCCTGAGCGGTCGTCGCCCACGTGCCGTGGACCGGTGCGCCACTCTCGTCGCGTCCACCGGTGGAGCGCGGGAAGAGCTCGTACCAGGAGTTCACGAGCGCTTCGCGACGCTCCACGAGCACGTCGCACACCGGGCCGTGGGAGACCAGGTCGCGCAGGGGGTAGGCGGCGAGCACGTCGAGGACGTCCTCGCTCAAGCCCGCTTCGACGCGTTGCTGGAGGGGGAGGGAATCGTCGGCAAGCGCCGATGCTGCGTCGCTGAGCACGGCGGCGTCGGGGGCGGGGGTTTGCTCGGCGGCGGCGGTGAACAGCTCGATGCCGTGGGCGAGGTCGTTGGCCAGCTCGGCGGCGGACTGGCCGGCCGCCAGCTTCTTCGTCACCGCGTTGCGCCAGGTCGCCATGACGTCGGACCAGGCGTCTACGCGGAACTGCCACAGGCCCTGCTCGTCGGGCACGAAGACGGAGTGGACGTAGTCGGGGCGGTAGGGCTCTGGGTGCATGTGCACGGAGTACTGCTCGCCGTCGGGGGAGGTGATGACCAGGGTTGCGGCCACCGCGTCGTGGCCCTCGCGCCACACCAGGGCGGAGACGGGAACGACCTCGCCGACGACCGCCTTCGACGGGAGCGTGCGGCCAGAGACCTGGGGCCGGACATCATCAATTCCGAATCTTGCAACCATGGCGTCATCTACCTCGAACGTGGCGTAGGGATCCCGCGACGCGCGTGCTGCGCCAACCGCGAGCCGGTCAGTAACACTAGCCACAGTAGCGAAACTGCAAGGACCGCACCGGCCTAAGTTGCTCCTAACTTTCGCGCTGGCGCGACGCGCACCCCAACCTCCCCACATGCGCCGGAAAATAGGACAGAATGGGAGGCGTGAATGACGCACAAGCAACCGAACCAGTGACCGATCCGGACCTTTTGCTCGACTTCCGCGGCGTGGAGTTTGTCCGCGGCGGCAATACACTCGTCGGCCCCGTGGATTGGCAGGTGGAACTGGATGAGCGCTGGGTGATCGTGGGCCCCAACGGCGCCGGCAAGACCACGCTGATCCGGATGGCATCGGCCCTGGAGTTCCCGTCCAAGGGCACGGCGTTCGTGCTCGGCGAGCAGCTCGGGCGCACCGACATGCGCGACCTGCGCGCCGCGATCGGGCTGACCTCCTCGGCGCTCGCGCAGCGCGTCCCGGAGGACGAGAAAGTGGGGGACCTGGTTGTCTCCGCCGGCTACGCCATCGTGGGCCGGTGGCGCGAGGACTACGACGAGATGGACTACGAGCAGGCCATGGACGTGCTCGAGCAGGTCGGCGCGATGCACCTCATCGACCGCCGCTGGGGCACGCTGTCCGACGGTGAGAAGAAGCGGGTCATGGTGGCGCGCGCGGTGATGATCAACCCGGAGCTGCTCATTATGGACGAGCCGGCCGCGGGCATGGACCTGGGCGGCCGCGAGGACCTCATGGCCTACCTGGGCGAGCTCGCGCTCGACCCGGACGCGCCGGCGATGGTGATGATCACCCACCACCTCGAGGAGATTCCCTACGGCTTCACGCACGCCATGCTGCTGGACGAGGGCGAGGTGATCGCGCAAGGGCTCATCGATGACGTGCTGAACAGCGAGAACGTGTCCAAGGCCTACCACCAGCCGATCGAGGTAACCCGCGCCGACGGGCGCTACTTCGCGCGCCGGGCGCGTTCCTCCCGCGCTGGGGCGCACAGGAAGTGAGTGCGGGGGCGTCGAGAAGCACTCGGGGCCCTTCGGAACCATGAGACGAGGCATGCAGCGCAGCGTGGGGGCGTTTTCCACCGACCGCGGCGACGAGATCGACGTCACCGAGGTCAGCGGGTTCCATGGTGCGCGCATGTCCGCCACCGTGATCCTGCTGCGCGACACCGCAGCGGGGCTGGAAGTCTGGATGCAGGAACGCGTGCTGAGCATGAAAAACTACCCCGGGGTGACGGTGTTTCCCGGCGGCGGGGTGGACAGCCGCGACTTTCCAGGCCGCTCGTGGAACGACGGTGACCTGTGGCTTGGCCGCAGCGCGATCTCCATGGCCCGCCAGCTGGGCGTGACCAAGTACAAGGCACACGCGCTGGTGTTCGCGGCAGTGCGCGAGCTCTTCGAGGAATCCGGCACGCTGCTCGCCGTCGACGAGGAGGGGCAGCTGCTTGCCGACGCCCGCCCGTTCCACCACCAGCGCCTCCAACTGGAGTCGCACGAAATATCGCTGACGGACGTGCTGCGCGATAACGACCTCAACGTGTGCGCCGACCTGCTCAAACCGTTCGCGCGCTGGGTGGGGCAATCCGGTCGCGGCGACTGGTTCGACACGTTTAGCTTTATCGCGGCCAACCCGACGGGGCAGGAGCCGGACGGCAACACGGGGGAAGCGGACGACGCGAACTGGTTCCCGCCCTCCCTTCTGCTGGAGGGCTGGCGCCACGGGCTGGTCCGTTTCGCCCCCGCGACCTGGGCGCAGCTGAGGCTGATCGAGCAGTACGGCACCGTCGACGAGGTCTTGGCCGCGGCAAAGCATGCGACCATCACGCCGGTGATCGGCGACCCGGTGGACGACGAGCGCTTCACCGAGTTTTTCACTTTCAAACCCAAGGACCGGATCGGAGGCCGTTATGGCATTCATCCCGAGTGAGGTCGCCTACTTGGCGGAGCACGCCACGCGGATCGAGGCGCTCGCCCCGGAAATCGCCCTGACGAAGGTGAGCGTGTTTGCGGACCGGGCACGGCTAGACGCGGAGTTCGGGGAGCACGCCCGCGCCGTGTCCGCGCTCATCGCCGCGCAGCGGCAGGCGGACGGGAAGTTCCCCGGCTGGTGGCTCACCGACTCCGACGCCGCGCAGCAGGCGACTCCGGCGCTCGTGGCCGCGCACCGCGCGCGCACGCTCGCCGGCGCGGGCGCGACGCTCGTGCACGACGTGACGTGTTCGGTGGGGTCCGAGGCCCCGCACATGGTGGACGCGGGGCTCACCTGGCTGGGCTCCGACCTGGACGAGGCGCGGCTGCGCATGGCGCGCTACAACCTCGGCCGCGGCGCCTGGCTCGTCCGCGCCGACGCGCTGTACCCGGTGTCCGTGCCGGGGGCCGGGGGCGTGGTCGTCGCAGACCCGGCGCGGCGGAAAAACGGGCGTCGCATCACAGACCCCGCCGACCTGGAGCCGCCCCTGCCGGCGCTCGTGGACGCCTACCGGGGTACGGAGCTGGCGATCAAGTGCGCGCCGGGCATTGACTACTCGGAGTGGGACGGGTTGGTCAGCGTTGTCTCGTTGGATGGCGGTGTGAAGGAGACCTGCCTCTACACCCCCGGTATAGGCACCGGACGCGAGGCGGTCGTGCTCCGCGCCGACGGGTTCGTGGACGTGGTGCGCGGCGCGGGCGACGTCGTGGGCGAGGGGGATCACCGCGCCGAAGGGCCGGGGGAATGGATCGTCGAACCCGACGGCGCCGTCATCCGCGCCGGGCTGGTGCAGGAGTGGGCACGCCGCCACGGACTCTGGATGCTCGATCCGCACATCGCGTTTCTGACAGGGCGGGACGTACCTCCGGGGTACAGCGGGTTCCGCCTGCGCGAGGTGGTGCAGCTGAAGAAGCTGAAGGCGGCCCTTCGCGCCCACGATGCCGGGGCGGTAGAGATCCTCGTGCGCGGCGTGGACGTGGACCCCGACGCGCTGCGCAAGAAGCTCAAACTCAAAGGTACGCAGCAGCGAGCCGTGATTGTAGCCCGGGTCGGCGACGACGCGCTCGCCTACATCTGCGACGCGAGGGAGCACCGCCCCGCGGCGTAAGCGACGGCTACGATGAGCAGCATGGTGTATCTGGATCACGCAGCAACAACCCCCATGCGGCAAGTGGCTATCGACGCCTGGGTGGAACACGCACACGCCGTCAACCCAGGCGGGCAATACGGCTCCGGCCGCGCGGCGAACGCTGTCCTCGCGCAGGCGCGCGAGGACATCGCTGAGCTGCTTGGTGCGGACCCGGTCGAAGTGGTGTTCACCGGTTCCGGCACCGAGGCGGACAATATCGCGGTGCGCGGCCTTTACCGTGCCCGGACGAAGCAGGGGGCGCCGCGCCGGGTCGTCGCGAGCACGATCGAGCACTCCGCGGTCCTGGAGACGGTCAAGTCTCTGGCACAGACCGAAGGGGCGGAGGTGGCGTGGCTGGAGCCAGACCGGGGTGGCCACGTCCGCGAACTTTCGGCGCTCGATGATCCCGCCGCGGTGGCGACGCTCATGTGGGCAAACAACGAGACTGGCGCGATCCAGCCGGTCCGTGAGGCCGCCGAGCGTGCGAACGCCGCCGGCACGCCGTTGCACGTCGACGCGGTGCAGGCGGTGGGCAAGGTCGAGGTGGACTTCCACGCGTCCGGTGCGACGACGCTGGCCGCCAGCGCACACAAGTTCGGCGGACCTCGCGGCTCCGGCATCCTGCTGGCCAAGCGTTCCCCGGTCCCTCTGCCGGTGGTGCTCGGCGGCGGCCAGGAGCGAGGGCTGCGCCCCGGCACCGTCGACGTCGCCGCGGCGGCGGCCACCGCGGCTGCCTTGCGCGAAGCGCTGGACGAGCGCAAGGCGGAGAACGCGCGGATCGCGGGCCTGCGCGACCGGCTCATCGAGCGTGTCGTCGCCGCGGTCCCGGGGACGAAGGTGACCGCGACCGAACCCCGCCTGGCCGGCCACGCGCACCTGCTCTTCCCGGGGGCGGAGGCGGAGTCCATGCTCATGCTGCTGGACTCGCTCGGCGTCGAGGCGTCGGCGGGCTCGGCCTGCTCGGCAGGCGTGCATCGAGTCTCGCACGTGCTCGAGGCCATGGGGGTGGACGCTCGCGATGGCATGGGCGCGCTGCGCCTCACGCTGGGGCGAACCACCACCGAGGAGGACATCGATACATTCGTGGCCCACATCGCCGAGGTTATCGAGCGCGCCCGCGCGGCTGGCTCGCTGTAAGGGACGGGCGCTTGTCGACGCCTCTTTTGCTCCCAAACTTTCCGCCTCCAATGGTGTGTCTCGTGTGAAAGTTGTGAATTGAGTGCGCTAGAGTGCCGGGTATGCACGCACCCTGGACGCTTTCCCCCGCGCGCGCCTCGCGCCCGCACGCCCTGCTCAGCCACCCCAAAGCCCTCATTGCCGCGGTGGTCTCCGCCGCGATGGTGTTCACCTTGCTCGTCGTGAGCCCGTTCGGTCAGAAGACCGCGGACGCGCAGTCGCTACCCGGCTTGATCTCCGGCGTCGACGTTGCCGGCCACCAGCACCCGGGCGGTGGCCCGATTGATTGGAAGACCGTTTCTGGCCCGGGCGGTCAGAAGTTCGCGTTTATCAAGGCCACCGAGGGCGTCGGATTCAAAAATGACTTCTACGACCAGGACGCCCAGGCCGCCGCGGACGCGGGCATGCAGGCCGGCGCGTACCACTACGCGCGCCCCGCCGAGGACGCGCTGGCGCAGGCCCGCTACTTCGCCGACGTCATCAACGCGGGCCCCAAGACAGACCTGCCGCCGGTGCTGGACCTGGAGGTCGACGAGGGGCTCGGCCCGGTCCAGCTCGCAGCCTGGACCCAGCTCTTCCTGGGCGAGGTTGAAGCGCGCACCGGCCGCAAGCCCATCGTGTACACCTACCGCTACTTCTGGTACGAGCACATGAACAACACCAATGCGTTCACCAGCTACCCGCTCTGGCTGGCCGCGTACCAGAACCAGCCCCCGGCCCCGGTTGGTGGCTGGCGCACGCTGAGCTTCTGGCAGCGCTCCGATGCCGGCCGCGTTGCCGGCATCAACACCCCGGTGGACATGAACCTGTTCAACGGCACCGGCGCCCAGTACAACGCGTTCGCGGCCGGCAACCTGGACGCAGCCGGCGGCCTACTCGAGCAGTTCCAGGCACCCGACTCCGGCGAGCTGCAGGTCCTGGAGCAGGACAACACCGCCCTGGTCGTCGCGATCCTCGCGCTGGCGGGCGGCGCCCTCGGCATCGCCGGGCTCGCCGAGGCCGCCGACCAGGCAGGCTTCGACGACGAGGACGCGCGCAACATCGCTGACCTGGTGGCCAAGCTCGCCGCCAACGGCGAGCTGCCGGTCGATGACCTGCGCAGCATGATGATCGGCGACTACCAGGTCGGCGACCTGCTCATCCTGTTGGATAACGCCACCAAGTAGCCCCGGGAGTTCCTCACTCGCCGGCAGGGGGTGTCGGCTCGGGGTCGTGGCGCGGAGTCGTCGCTAAGCTCCGTGCCCACTGCTCGCCCTTGAACTGCGCCGGCACCGCGCCCTTGAGCAGGTTGCGCGTGAGCTGCGGGCTCGCCTCGATGGGGGTGTTGGCGCCGATGAGCACGATATTGCCGTAGCGCCGCCCCTTGAGCATCGGCGGGTCCGCGATCGCCGCAACGTGCGGGAACACCTCGAACATACCGGCCAGCTCCTCCTTGGCCTCCTTGAGATCCGCGCGCGAGCCACAGTTGGCCACGTAGACGCCGGTTTCGCTTATCGACGCCCACACGTTCCCATAAAACTCCACCGTCGTCAGCTCCCGCGGAGTCACGGCGTTGGCGAACACGTCGCGGATGATGACGTCCCGGGTCGCCGGCTTGAACGAGTCGGTGACCTCGCGCGCATCGCCCACCCGGATCTTCACGGCGGGGGCGCGGGGGACGTCGAACAGCTCGCGCGCGAGCTCGGCGAGCCTGCCGTCGATTTCCACGACGGTGTTGCGCGAACCCGGCCACGCATCCGCGAAGTACCGCGGCAGCGAGCAGGCCGCGCCGCCCAAATGCGTCAGGCGAGGCTTGGGCCAGCGGGCCTGGTCGCTCACGCCACGGTGCTGGACCGAGTCCAGGAAGTCCGCGATCCAGCGCATGTACTCAAAATCCAGGCGCTGCGGCTCGCCAGGCACGATGTGCGAGCTGGGGACCCCGTTGACCAGGAGCACCATCGACCCGTCCGGCTCGTGGTGGACCTCGGCCTCGCCGGTGTCGATCTGGTACGTCTCCTGTTTCGCAGCCATGCCTGGCAGGGTACCTTGCAGCCCCTGGGACTTAAGCGTTCACGTCGACGCGGCGCAGGTACACCGTTGACGCGAGCCACCCAGCCGCGGCGAGTACCGCGGCAGAGAGGGAGATGCTGGCGACCGTGTGCAGGTCGAGCGCGTTGGCGTCCGCGACCGCGGAGCTGCCCATCCACAGCGCCTTGGACAATCCGACGGGCGGGAGCACGAACTGCATCTCGTGTGCCCCGGCAGCGATCGACCCGAAGGAAATGACGCCAGTGACCGCGCCGAGCGCGATCGGCATGGCGAAGTTTCGGATGACCATGGATAAAAAGCTTTGCCACGCGGCGACCGCCACCGCGGGAAGCACCGCAATGAGCGACGACGCGAGCAGCGCCCACGGCGGCAGGCCGCTGAGTCCGCTCATCCACCCGCCGGCAAGACTGCAGACGATGAAGATGAGCTGCATGACCAGCGTGAGGGTGGCGATCGCCCCCAATTTGGCGGCGGCGATGGCGCCCGCGGACCGAGACGAGGTGAGCAGCGTGTGCCAGTTGCCGCCGCGGTGCTCGACGCGCCAGGCCGCTGCGGCGATGATGGCAATGCCCACCACCATAAACAGCATGCCGTAGAACAGGGTGGCTTGCGACCAGTAGCTTTGCCACCCCGCGCTCAGTGTTTCGGAGTGTGCAGCGTTGTTGGCCACGCCGAACGCGACCGCGATGAGAGGGACACCGCACAGCACCGCAGCAATGTGGGTGCGACGGAGCTTAGCAAGGTCATTGAAGAGCAGGTCCATGGCTAGATCTCCTTCCTGTTGAGGTGCCGTGTTGCCACGGCGAAGGCGGCGGCGAGGCAGATGACGTAGGCGGCCCACAACACCCAATGGGGTTGGGTGAGGGCGATTCCGTCGTCGGCAAAGGTGTAGGGAAGTACCACCGCGAAGTAGCCGAACGGGTTGAACGCAGCGAGCCAGGCGGGGGAGAGCAGCGAAGCAATCCCGAGGAAACCGCCCACTACCCCCAAGGTGAGTACGCCGATCTGGGAATCCGTCACGGCGGCGAGGACGAGCATGATGCACGTGATAGCAAGGCTGGTCACCACCGCAGCGGCACCGTACGCCACCCACGCGGTTGCGACCGAACCCGCGGGGAGCGGCGCTCCCATGGCAGCGGGCACGGCGGCGCTTGCGCCGACCTCCACAAGTTTCAGCGCGACGACCAGGGGTGCGACGACGTGAAGCTTGCGGCGCAAAAGCGTGCCCTGCCGGATGCCGGCTACGGCGTTGAGCAGCCACCCGCCGTTGGCGTGCTCGTTATCCACGGTGCGGCTGGCAATGATCGCGGCCTGCAGGGGTGTAAGGAATGCGAGCGCGATCGCGACACCGATGAGGTGGCTGGCCCAGGAGTCGTGCGGGTCGGAGGTGAATTGCTCGATCTGGTCGCCGCCAAATATGTACATGCACGCGATCAGTACGATCCCGAGCGAGAGCGCCCCGCCCAGCAGGAGGACATGCGTGCGGCGCAGTTTTAACAGTTCGACGCTCATGCGCTGAGCCCCTCTCGTCCCGTCATGCCAATGAAGATCTCTTCGAGGCTGCGGCGTTTGCGCACGACCTGGTGGATCGGCACGCCATGGCTGACAAGCTGCGCGCACGCGGCGGCGACGTCGTCGTCGGCAAGCCCGGCCAGTTCTATTCCGCCCGTCACGGTGCGGGGGCGCGATGCCCGCAGGACCTCCGCGGCGACGTCGCCTGCTGGGGTTTGGATGAAGAGGTCGGGGAGGTGGGCGTCGAAAAGCTGCTGCTGCGAGCCCTGAAAGACGAGCTTGCCCTGGTTGATGATGCTCAGGCTGGTGGCCATCTTTTCAATCTCGGAGAGGAGGTGGCTCGAGACTAAGACGGTGCGGCCCTCGTCGCGTGCGAGGCTGATGATGAGCTCGCGGATCTCCTCGATGCCGGCCGGGTCGAGGCCGTTCGTGGGCTCGTCCAGAATGAGTAGCTGCGGGTCGCGCACAAGCGCGATGGCGATCCCGAGGCGCTGCTTCATTCCGAGTGAATAGTGCTTGACCTGCTTGTCCATGTGCTGTTCAAGGCGCACGAGTCGTACCGCGCGCTGCGCGTTGGCGGGGTCGGCCTTAAACAGTCGGGTGACAATACGCATGTTCTCGGCGCCGGTGAGGTGCGGGTACGCGGCAGGCGACTCGATGAGCGAACCAATACCGGTGAGTACCTCGCCGCGGGTCCCGCGCGTCATCGGCCGGCCCAGCACGGTGATCTCGCCGGAGGTGGGGGTGGTCAAGCCGAGCAGCATTTTCATCGTGGTCGACTTGCCCGAGCCGTTCGGTCCCAGCAGGCCATGTACCGCGCCCTGGGGCACTTCGAGATCGAGCTTATCGACGACTGCGTGTTTCCCGTAGGTCTTCGTCAGACCCTTCGTTGCAATGATTGGTGTGTCCATGGTGTCCACTCTTGCCGCGCGGAGCTGCGAAAACATCGGAGCGGGGTACCATCTTTCTGGTCATACCCGGGGATGAGCGCACCTTAGGGAGCGAGCAGGTCAGCGCGGCTGACCAGGCCGGTGCGGTAGGCAAACAGCGCCGCGTGCACGCGGTCGCGCGACTGCGTCTTGGACAGGATCCGGCCGACGTGGGTCTTCACCGTCGGCATGGAAATGAACATGCGCTCGGCGATCTCCGCATTCGACCAGCCGCGGCCGATCGCGACGAGGACCTCGCGCTCGCGAGCAGTGAGCTCGTCGAGCGCCACGCGATCCCCGTCCGATAGCGGCGGGGTGTCGTGGTGCTCGGCTGGAGATGGGCGCTGGGAGAATCGCGCGAGGATGCGTTTGGTGGCTCGCGGGGAGATGACGGCGTCGCCGGCGGCCACGGTGCGGATGGCGTCGAGCAGCACCTCGGGCTGCGCATCCTTGAGCAGGAAGCCGCTCGCGCCAGCGGAAAGCGCGTTGACCACGTAGTCTTCGTCGTCGAACGTGGTCAAGATGACCACCTTCGTCGCCGGGAACCGGCGGGCGACCTCAGCGGTGGCGGCGATGCCGTCGAGGACCGGCATCTGCACGTCCATAAGTATCAGGTCGACCGGGCGCGCCTCGCGCTGCTCGAGGGCCTCGGCGCCGTTGGCGGCAAGCCACTGCACCGACATGTCCGGTTGTGAATCGATAACGCGGCGAATTCCGTGGAGGAAGAGCGCCTGGTCGTCGACGATGCCGACGTGAATTGTGCTCATGCCTGTTCCTTCGGGTGAGGGTCAGCGTAGGGGACGCGCAGCTCAGTCACCCACTGCTGCGCTCCAATGTTGGAGTGCGCGGGGCCGGTGTGCACGGTGGCGTCGATAAGCGAAGCTCGCTCGCGCATCCCCCGCAAACCGTGACCGTCCGAGGGGCCGGACGGCGGGGCTGCGATGATGTTGACCACATCGATCACCACCAGCTCGTCCTGCCACGTCACGTCGAGCGATGCCCGGCCGTCGCCGTGCTTGAGCGCATTCGTAAGCGCCTCCTGGACCATGCGCCGGGTCGCGATCGCCGTGGCCAGCGGCAGTTGCTCAGGCGGGGTGCCCGCCTCCGTGTAGTCCACGTCCAGGCCGCCGAGTCGGCTCGTGCGCACCAACTCGTCCAGGTCAAGCGAGTGGGGTGACGGCGCGACCGGCCGCGTTTCTGGCGCGCGGAGTAGCTTGACCACTTCGCGCATCTGGGTGAGCGACTCCCGGCCGACCTCGCCGATCGTTCGCAGCGCGTCGTCCTTGGCCGCGAGCGCGGAATCGCCGTCCCCGCAATAGCGGCCGCCGTCGGCCTGCGCGACCATCACGGCCAGCGAGTGGGTGACCACGTCGTGGATCTCGCGAGCGAGGAAGGCGCGCTCCTCCGACATGGCGTGCTCGAGTGCTATCCGTTGCTGCTGCAGCGCCTGCTCCAGTTCGCGGGCCGCGGTCTCCTCCGCGCGTCTGCGGAGCTCGCCGAAAAGCCCAGCTGCGACGAGGAGCGTGGCGCTCCACGCCAGGTAGGGGAGGCGCTCGTCGAGAGGCATGCTCCGCAGCACGGGCGAGACCAGGGAGTGCGCGAGGAGATCGCCCACGACCAGCGCTGTGGCGGCGACGTCGCGAAGCACGGGGCGCAGGTTGCGACGAGAAATATACGCGGTGAAGACCGCCACGACGATCTCGGCGATGGTGAGCTCCGTGCCGCAGGCGCGGATACCCAACAGTACAAACGCGGTGAGCGCCGTCGCGGCCGGCCACCGCCACCGCGTGAATGGCGCAGCGACCGTCCACACGACGAGTATGGCGGTTGCCCAGACGGGTTGCGAGGCACTGAAGGCACCGAGCGCAGCACACGCAGCTAGCGCTACGGCAATGACAACGTCTCGCACACGAACCGGCGACGGGGGAGTTGTGCGTGGCATACCCTCAACCTAGCCAACGCGCGCAGCTGAATCGTCATGCCACGGTATGACCCTCCGGCCCGTTGAGGGCCCAGCGCCGACGGGTTTTCCCCTGCTCCTGTTGACGGGTACACTTCCGCCACATGCGAGTATTAGCAGCGATGAGCGGGGGCGTGGACAGCTCGGTGGCGGCTGCGCGCCTGGTTGAACAGGGCCACGACGTCATCGGCGTCCACCTCGCGCTGTCCAAGGACGCGCAGCAGACCCGCGAGTCGGCCCGCGGCTGCTGCTCGCTCGAGGATTCCGCAGACGCGCGCCGCGTGTGCGACAAGCTGGGCATCCCGTTTTACGTGTGGGACTTCTCGGACCGTTTCAAAGAGGACGTGATTGACAACTTCGTCTGGTCCTACGAGCACGGCGAGACCCCCAACCCCTGCCTGCGCTGTAACGAGAAGATCAAGTTCGCGGCGCTGCTCGAGCGCGCGGTCACCCTCGGCTTCGACGCGGTGGCCACCGGCCACTACGCCATTGTGGATGCGGAGGGCAATTTACGACGTAGCGCTGATCCTCACAAGGACCAGTCCTACGTCCTGGGCGTGCTCACCCGCGATGAGCTGGACCGCTGCCTGTTCCCAGTCGGCGATACGGAGAAGCCGCAGATCCGCGAGGAGGCCGCGGCCTACGGGTTCTCCACGGCGAACAAGCCGGATTCCTACGACATCTGCTTCATCCCGGATGGCAACACGCAGGCGTTTCTCGGTCGCTCGATCGGCATGCGCCCCGGGCTGATCAAGGACCAGGACGGCACCGAGCTGAAAGAGCACGACGGCGCGTTCCAGTACACGATCGGCCAGCGCCGCGGGCTGAACCTGCGCGTGCCCGCCGCCGACGGCAAGCCGCGATACGTCACCGACGTGGACGCCGAGACCGGCACCGTGACGGTGGGCCCGCGCGAGGCGCTGAAGATCAACCAAATCACCGCGGACCGGCTGAAGGTGCTCCATAGCGCGATGGGGCAGGCGACCCCGGATGCGCCGCTGGAGGCGAATGTGCAGATTCGGGCGCACGGTGGCGTCGTCAAGTGCTCGGCGCTCATTGACGTGGAAGCGGACACGATGGCCCTCGACCTGGACATCCCGCTCGAGGGCGTGGCGCGCGGTCAGGCCGCGGTGCTCTACCTGCCTGACCCGGACGGGCTGGGCGATGTGGTGCTCGGCTCGGGCACGATCTGCGCGACGGCGTAGGGGAGCTGCGATGACCGCCTTTGGACTCGGTCCCATGCCCGGCACGGACCTGGCGCAGGCCGCCGACGTGGTGCTTTCGGAAACGGCTCTGCCGCACATCCCGCAGCTGCCGGAGCGCGGCGTGGGCTCGGACGCGATCGGCCGCACGGCTGCGCTGCTGGAGATCCCAATTGGTCGCGGTCCGCGCGGTTGGCGCGTCGCCGCCCGCAAGCGCGGTGATGCCGACCGCATGGCCCGCGACCTTGACGTGCTCGAGGAGGCCTGGCACGGCAAGGTTGACACCGTCAAGGCGCAGCTGGTCGGGCCGTTTACGCTTGCCGCCGAGGTCGAGATGCCCAACGGACATCGCATGATCTCGGACCCCGGGGCGCTGCGCGACCTCACGGATGCGCTGATTGAAGCGTGCGGCGAGCACCGCCGCGATGTCGCAGCCCGCTTCGGCGACGTCGTACTACAGCTCGACGAGCCACTCCTGCCCGAGGTCACCGCCGGTACGCTTCGCGGCACCACGGACTACGAGATGATCCGGGCCGTCCCTGAGCCGCAGGAAACCTTGCAGCGTTTCGGGGAGCACCTACTGCACACACCAAAGCTTGTCGACGCCACCCCGTGGATCACCGTCGACCCGCGCACCTGTGACAAGGACGCGCTGGCCAAGCTGCTGGACCAGGGGACTCGCATCGCGATTCCGACCATGGCACCGCGCGAGCTCTACCGTGTCTTCGATGAACTGCAGATCGACCCGGCGCAGACCCGCCTTGACGTCTACGCCGAGCCCACAGCGACGTTGGTGGGCACCGGCGCGAACTATCGCGCGGCCCGCGAGATGGCCGAAGAGCTGAGTATGGAGGTATGAGCGAGACGCTGCACTGGAGCAAGAAAAGCCACGACTACGCGACCGGCGTCACCTTTGGCGCGATGTTCTTTGTCGTCTTCGGTCTGGTGTTGGACGACCTTATTTTGGGTACCGCCCTCGGTGTGCTGTGGTTCGTTGCGTTTTCGGGATTCACGGAAAAACGCGAAGCTCACTTCGATGGGGAAACGCTTCGACTGGTAGAAGACGGTGTAACCACAGAGGTGCCGGCAGAAGGTATCAAGTCTGTGGACCTAGCCGACGGTGATTTTGTGGTACAGACGAAGGCCGGGGAGACACGCGTCTTGGAGTCTGATGACGATGGGCTACGTGAGTTCGTCGACAAGCTGCGCGCGGAGCTTTAGCCCACCATCGGCCAACCCATGCTCACGTTGGACGCGTCGCGCCCGCGTGATTCCAGCCACTTCTTCAGGTCGGTCTGGATGCGGTAGTTCTCCACCGCCTGGTACTCCATGAGGTCATCGGTGTCCATCTCTGCGAGTTCCGGCCAGACCTTGCGCACCTGCTTCCAAGCGATACGCGCCGCCGCCATCGCGTCCGAGGTCGCTTCGTGCGCGTTGTCCAGGCGCACCCCGTAGTGCTCGCACAGCGCGCCGAGGTTGCGCTTGCCCTTGCGATAGCGGTCACGCGCCCTGTCGATGAGCAGCGGGTCAAACACAGGGCCGGTCACGGTGAAGTCGCCGGTGAGCGCGCGCAGCACACTCAAGTCGTACGGTGCGTTGAACACGATGAGCGTGAGTCCGTCGTCCCAGGCCTGCTTGATAGCGTCGACGGTCTCGCGCAGGACTTCGTCGTGGGGGCGGCCCTCGGCGCGCGCCTTTTCCGTGCTGATCCCGTGGACTGCGGCAGCAGCCTCGGGGATTTCCACGCCAGGATCTGCCAGGGTCTCGTTGGCGGTGACCTCGCGGCCGTCGATACGCACGAGGGCTGAGGTGACAATGCGAGCCTCGAGCGGGTTTACGGAGGTGGTTTCGAGGTCGAAGGAGAGCATGCGGGACGCGTCAAAAGCGGCGGGTGCGGAAGCCATGCCCGTCATTGTATCCGCGCCCCCAACACAGGATGGGTTTCCGTTCGAACGCGCGGGAGTCGTTGCGGTGAATGGAAGTATTGAACCGAGCTGTCTAGTAGCGAATAGTTGACTCACATCACCCCGATCCATCCCGACGAAAGGTGGCCCACCGTGGCACGACTCACCGACTGGCAGCAGCAGATCCTCGGCGCGAAGCGCGTCGACCTCACCCACGAGGTTCACTCCGGCATCCCGCGCTTCGCAGCATTCGAGCCGATGCAGGAGCGCGACGTCCGCACCATCGAAAAGGACCGCTTCTGGGCCAAGGAGTACACCTTCGCCACACCCTACGGCACCCACGTCGACGCGCCCGGCCACTTCGCAGCGGGCAAGCGGCTCATCTCCGGCATCGGCGTCGATGAGCTGATTCTGCCGCTCAACGTGCTGCACCTGGAGGACAAGGTAGCGGCTGACCCGGACTACGCCGTGACCGCCGACGACATCGCCGCATTCGAGGCCGAGCACGGCACGATCGAGCCCGGCAGCTTCGTCGCCTTCTCCAGCGGCTGGTCCACGCGCTGGGAGGACCCCGACGCGTTTGTGAACCTGGACGAAGACGGGGTGCAGCACACCCCCGGCTGGTCGCTCGAGGCGCTGCATGTGCTTATTGACGATCGCCGAGTTGCAGCCATCGGCCACGAAACCCTGGACACCGACCCCGGCGTCGCGGTGGCGGAAAGCGGCTTCCTCTACGGCGAGCTGTACGTGCTGGAGCAGGACATCTACCAGATCGAGGTGCTGAACAACCTCGCGCAGGTGCCCGCCACCGGTGCCGTGATCGTGGTCGGCCCGGCGAACATCAAGGGCGCCCCAAGCATTACCTCGCGCGTGTATGCGCTCTTCCAGGAGTAGCCAGCACGCCACAGAGTCGGCGCACCCCGGTCGGCGCCGCGGGCAACTAGAATCCAACGGCATGACTACACCTGAGCCAGACGTACCGTCGCCCGAGCGCCTCGAGGACCTGCAGCGTACGTGGAGCGAGATGGCGGACGAGGTCCGTCACCACCGTGACCTGTACTACAACGGGCAGCCCGTCATCTCCGATGCGGAGTTCGACGCCCTGTTCCGCAGGCTGCAGGAGCTCGAGGAGGAGCACCCCGAGCTTGCCGTGCCGGACTCGCCGACCAAGGAAGTCGGCGCGCCCACGGCCGCGTCCTCCGCGTTCGCGGACGTGACGCACCTGGAGCGCATGTACAGCCTGGACAACGTGTTCTCGGCAGAAGAGCTCGCTGAGTGGCTGCGCAAGACCCCCGGCCCGTACCTCACCGAGCTGAAGATCGATGGGCTGTCCATCGACCTGGTCTACCGCGACGGCGTCCTCGAGCGTGCCGCCACCCGCGGCGACGGCACCACGGGTGAGGACATCACTGCCAACGCCCGCGTCATCGAAGACATCCCGCACGAGCTTGCCGGCGACGCCCCCGCGCTGCTGGAGGTCCGCGGCGAGGTGTTCATCCGCCCCGAGGACTTCCCAGAGCTCAACGAGCAGCGCATCAAGGAGGGCGGCAAGCCCTTTGCCAACCCGCGCAACACCGCGGCCGGCGGCCTGCGCCAGAAACACCCGGACGATGTGAAGAAGCGCAAGCTGCACATGATCTGCCACGGCATCGGCGCCCGCGACGGCTTCGCACCGGAGACGCAGCACGATGCCTACCTCAAGCTCGCTGAGTGGGGCCTGCCGGTTTCCGAGTACACCAAGCGGGCCGAGACGGCCAAGGACGTCCAGGACGCGGTCAAGTACTGGGCGGACCACCGCCACGACGCCATCCACGAGATGGACGGTCTGGTGATCAAGGTCGATAGCGTCGCTCAGCAGCGCCAGCTCGGCTCCACCTCCCGCGCGCCGCGCTGGGCCATCGCGTACAAGTACCCGCCCGAAGAAGTCACCACCACGCTCAAGGACATCCAGGTCTCGGTCGGCCGTACCGGGCGCGCGACCCCGTACGCGGTCCTCGAGCCGGTCTTCGTCTCCGGGTCCACGGTGTCTATGGCCACCCTGCACAACCAGCACGAGGTCAAGCGCAAGGGAGTGCTCATCGGCGACACGGTCGTAGTGCGTAAGGCCGGCGAGATCATCCCCGAGGTGCTCGGGCCGGTCGCGGATCTTCGCGACGGCTCAGAGCGCGAGTTTGTCTACCCCCAGGACTGCCCGGTATGCGGCACGAAACTCGCCCCGGCGAAGGAGGGCGACGCGGATTGGCGCTGCCCGAATACCCGCTCGTGCCCGGCGCAGCTGTCGGCACGCCTGGAGTACCTCGCCTCGCGCGGCGCATTCGACATCGAGGCGCTCGGCGAGAAGGGCGCCCAGGACCTCATCGCCTCGGGCGTGCTCATCGACGAAGCCGCGCTCTTCGACCTCACCGAAGAAGACCTGAAGAAGTCCAACGCCTACACGCGCAAGGACGGCCAGGTCAACGCCGCCGGCAAGAAACTGCTGGCCAACCTCGAAACCGCCAAGCAGGTCGACTTCTGGCGCGTGCTCGTCGCCCTGTCCATCCGCCACGTCGGCCCCACCGCCGCCCGCGCGCTCGCCGCCCGCTACAAGAGCATGCAAGCGCTTCTCGACGCCCCTTTGTCCGACCTTGCCGAAACCGATGGCGTCGGGCAGATCATCGCCGAATCCTTCAAGGACTGGTTCACCGTGGACTGGCACCAGGCCATCGTGGACTCCTGGACGAAAGCCGGGGTACGCATGGAAGACGACCACGACGCCGACGCCACCCCGCACACCCTCGAGGGCCTCACCGTCGTCGTCACCGGCACCCTCGAAGGCTTTAGCCGAGACTCCGCCAAGGAAGCGATCCTCACCCGTGGCGGCAAGGCGTCGGGCTCGGTGTCCAAGAAGACCGACTTTGTCGTAGTCGGGGAGAACGCCGGGTCCAAGGAACAAAAAGCCCGCGACCTGGGCCGCCCGATCCTCAACGAGGAGCAGTTCGTCACCCTGCTGGAGGAAGGGCCGGACGCCCTGTCACGCTAGTGTGCCTCCGCGGCAATGATGATTGCCATCAGCGGCACGACGCGCGCCGGGCGAATGGCAAACGCGCCGGCCTCCTTGGCAACCCACCCCGCGGACTGCAGTGCGTTGAGGTGGTGGTAGGCCGTCCCTGTTGAGGTGACCACCTCGGCGGCGACCAGGTCGGCCGGGGTCGCGGGGCCGGAAAGCAGGTGCCGCAGAATCTCGGCGCGCACGGGGTGGGCGAGCGCGGCCAGGCGCTCGATCTGTTCCTGCCAGGCGTGCTCGGTCACCGCCTCCGTCGGCCGGGTCCACTGGTAGTCGTAGGTGCCGCTGCGGGTGGTGACCGAGCCGCCGAACGCGACCGCGCCGTCGTCGCAGCCTTCCAATGCGCGCAACGCGGCGGGGAGGTCGGGAAGGTCGGTGCCGTGCGGGACCGCGGTGGGCGCTGCCGACGCACCGGAGCGCGCGGCTTCGAGCGCCGCGACGCGCGCCTCGAGGGCGTCCAGGCGCGCGTCGGTGGAGAAATCAGCAGATGTCATGCGTTCTAGCGTTCCAAAACCGTGGAACGCTGTAAAGCGAGTCGCGCGGCGCTCAAGCCGACGAGCACCGCCGCCCACACCGCGAGGGCCCACCACAGCCAGATGGGGAGCGTAGCGTTCCAATCAAGTGGGGTGGCGATCCACCACACTACGAGGGCGGTGAGGGAGGCGTTGACAAGCGCGAAGCCCCTACGCTGCGGGCGACGCATGGCGCGGAACGTCTCCCACGCCAGGAGGGCGATAATGAATGCGATGAGTGGGATCATGCGAGCTCCTTGGTGGTGTCGAGGAGGTTGATGCCTAGGTCGTCGACCCAGGCTTCGGTGTCGCCGGCCACGAACACCGCGCGGTGCGGGTTTTCCGGGTCCCACACGAGCATCGTGCGAAACCCACCGGTCCCACCGTTGTGGAAGGTGTATGCATCGGCGGTGGCCCAGCCGTAGTCGGGCCGGCCGTGCTCGTCGACCCACTCGATGAATCGCGCCATGTCGGACGCGGTCGAGCGGATCGCGCCCGCCGGCGCCCAGCCGTCCATGTCCCAGGGCTCCGCCTCGCGCCCGTTACTGCGCAGGCCGCGCCCGAGCAGGTGCGTATCCACCCCGCCGGGGCCCGCCACGAACGATTCGTCCATGCCCGCAGGCAACAAGATCCGCGTTCGCACAAGTTCTTCGTACGGCGTGCCAGTTTTCACCGCGAGCAGTTGCCCGAGCAGTGCGTGCCCGTAGTTGGAGTATGCGTATTCGCCGCGGCCGTGGAGCTCCATGGTCCGGGCGGCGGCAAGGATGTCGTCGGGGGAGTCGGTGCGGTACGCGTTGCCGCCCTGGGTGACGTTGGCTTTCAGGATGTCCGGCAGCCCGAGGTGGCCCATTGGCGGGAGCCCAGCGGTGTGGTTGAGCAGCTCTTCCACGGTGACTGAATCGATCGGTGCGCCGGTGGGGCCGAGGATGTCGTCGACGGTGGTGTGAAGGGTGAGCTCATTGGCGCGGATTAGCTGCCGTACCAGCTCCGCGTTGAACGTTTTGGTCACCGAGCCGATCTCAAACTCGGTGTGCTCGTCGGCGCCGAGGCCGCCGAACGTGACTCGGCCCTGGTCGTACACCAGCGCCGAGAGCGCGCGGTGCCCCGGCTCGGCGGCGGCGCTGCGCTCGAGCGCGGACGCGAGCTGCGCGTCGCCGGTGTGCATGGTAGCCAGGCTGATGCGCTGTGGGCCGAAGGTGAGCAGGAGGGCAGCCGTCGCGGCGGCGGTGACGGCGCCAATGGCACCGGCAATAGGTCGGGAGCATGCGTGTTTCATACCTTCTAGAATTCCAAAAATCTAGAAAGTTGTAAAGGGGGGCGGTGGCGTCGATAAGCCAACTAGCTCAGGATCGCCCCGATGATGCTGCCTAGGTCGCCGATTTGCGATACCTCGGAGGCCAAGAAGTCCGGCCCGCCGACGCGGCCGACCACCAGGACCAACTCGGTGCCGGGCAGGCGGGTGATGGACAGGGCGGTGTCCAACAGCCACCACGACTCGGGGACCCAGGTATCCGCGTCGGGCAGGAGGATGCGCGCGGCGTCCACGTCCTGCATTGTGGGGTGAGAGCCGTCGTCCTCCGGCGCCGCCTGCGACGCGGCGACGCGGTCCAGGCCGTGGTCGGTCGCTCGCAGCACCACCGCCCAGGACGAGGTCATCGACCGCGGAATCGCGCCCACCAGTTCCTCCATCGCGCGCTGCTCGTCGCCGGACGCCGCGACGATGCGCTGCAGCATCTGGATCTGGCCGCGGCGATCCACGCGCCCCGTGAACGGGCGGATCGAATCCACCTCTGCGCCCTCCACCGAGGCCGCGGCGGTAATCAGCGTGTCCACCATCGTGCCGGTGGGGAGCTCGACGACAATGTCGTCGGTCACGTGGCCGCTCGCCGAATCCCCCGTTTTGCCTGCGGCAACGCTGTCCACGATGTCCACGGATTGGATATTTGCGTCGACCATGCCGAACGCCGCGGCCAGCTCGCCAAGGCTGCCCGGGACATCAGGGAGAGAGACGCGAATAAGGTAAGACATGCACCTAGTTATATCAGTCAGCCCGTACAACTGACCGTGAAAACGGTGATAGGCTGGCGAATCTTTACGCAGAAAGGACCATGCACCGTGCACGCACGCGAGCTTCCAGACGCCCCCACCGCCAATACCGAACCGCGCGCGTACGGCGACGCGCACCTGAGCCGCGGGGAGCGCATCGTGCGCAGCGGCAACGAGGTCGTCGTGCTCGGCAACACCCAGGCCCGCGCCGTGGCGGAGGACCCCGCCCGCTTCTCGTCCGCGGTCTCGCGCTTCATGCAGCTGCCCAACGGCCTCGATGGGGAGGAGCACGAGCGCTTCCGCGCGCTTATCGACGCCTACCTCACCCCCGACGCACTCACCCCCTACACCCCGGCGTTTCGGGAGGCCGCGCGCAGCGTCGTCGCCGACGTCCAGGGGGCGCAGTTGGACGCTGACGGGGGAGAGGTGGACGCGGTGGCCACGATCGGCGCTCGCTACGCCGTGCGCGCCATGCTCGCGTGGCTTGGCTGGCCCGCAGGCATGGAGGATCGCCTGGTCGACTGGGTCGCGGAGAACAACGCCGCCACCCGCTCGGGTCAGCTCGAGCGCACCGCCGCGGTGGCGGAGGCGTTCGACGCCATGATCCACGAGGCCGTCGATGCCGCGAAGGAGTCGAAGACTGCGAAGCCTGCAGACGCGGCAGGCCAGCCGAGCGTGACCCTGCAGTTGCTCAACGACACGAGCATCGGCCGCCACCTCGAATTCGACGAGCTGGTCTCCGTCCTGCGCAACTGGACCGCGGGCGACCTGAGCTCGATGGCCTACTGCGTCGGCGTCCTGCTCTACGCGCTGGGCAACGACGCGGCGCTGCAGGACCGTCTGCGCAGCGGAGTGTCCGAGCGGGAGTTCACCGCGATCGCCGACGAGATCCTGCGCCAGGACTCGCCCTTTGTGAGCAACCGGCGCGTGACCACCTGCCCGGTGGACCTCGACGGCGTCGAGCTCGACGAGGGGCAGCGCGTGCGGATCCACTGGACCGCCGCGAACCGGGACCCGGAACACCCGAGCAACCTGGTGTGGGGAGCCGGCCCCCACGCCTGCCCGGGCAAGTACCTGTCCATGCTAGAGCTGCGGTGCCTCACCGAGGAGTTGCTGCGGGCGTTTAGCGTGGGCGAGGTCGCCGCGGACGCGGGGCGGCGCGAGCAGTTCCCGGTCGGCGGGTGGGCGAGCCTGCCCGTCACGCTGACCCCGCGGCGCTAGCGTGGCGCGGGCGGTGCTCGTTAGCAAGCGAGGGCCGTGACGTAAGATGAGGGTCGGTTTACTGACCTTGTTGGATAACGTTAGATAACTCAAGCACGAAAAGATTGGAACCGTTTTGGCTGAGATTTCACGCGAGGAGGTCGCCCGCATCGCCCGGCTCGCCCGCGTTGCGCTGCAGGACGACGAGCTCGATCAGATTTCGCAACAGCTCGACCAGATCGTCGACGCTGTCTCGAAGGTGCAGAGCGTGGACACCGAGGGCGTTGAGCCGATGAGTCACCCGCACTCCATCGAGGCGGGCATGCGACCGGACGTTGAGAAGAAGACACTGACGCAGGCGCAGGCGCTGGACCAGGCGCCGGAGGTGGAAGACGACCGCTTCGTCGTGCCGCAGATCCTCGGGGAGGGAGACGAGTAAATGAGCGAGAACACCAGCTTCACCATGCCCAGTGACGGCCTCATCGCCACGCCCGCCCACGAGCTGGCGCGCATGATCCAGGCCGGCGAGGTCACCTCCCGCGAGGTCACCCAGGCGTTCTTGGACCGCATCGCCGAAACCGACGAGACCCTCGGCGCGTTCCTGCACGTGGGCGCGGAAGAAGCGCTCGCCGCGGCCGACGCCGTGGACGCGCAGGTCAAGGCGGGGGAGGAGCCCGCGTCTCCGCTCGCTGGCGTGCCGCTGGCGCTGAAAGACCTGCTCGTGACCACCGACGCGCCGACGACCGCCGCGTCGAAGATGCTTGAGGGCTACATGAGCCCGTATGACGCGACCGTCGTGAAGCACTTGCGCGAAGCAGGTATTCCGATCCTGGGCAAGACGAACCTGGACGAGTTCGCCATGGGCTCCTCGACCGAGAACTCCGCCTACAAGGTCACCCGCAACCCGCACGACACCGAGCGCGTGCCGGGCGGCTCCGGCGGCGGCACCGCGGCGGCGCTCGCGGCGGGCCAGGCACCGCTGGGTATCGGCACGGACACGGGCGGCTCGATCCGCCAGCCGGCGTCGCTGACCGGCACCGTCGGCGTGAAGCCGACCTACGGCGGCGTCTCCCGCTACGGCGTCGTAGCCTGCGCGTCCTCGCTGGACCAGGTCGGCCCCTGCGCCAACAACGTGCTGGACACCGCGCTGCTGCACGAGATCATCGGCGGCCACGACGAGTTCGACGCGACCAGCGTGGACCGCCCGGTGGCACCGCTTGCGGACGCCGCCCGCGAAGGCGCGAGCGGCGACCTCACCGGCGTCAAGGTGGGCAAGGTCAAGCAGTTCCAGCGCCCCGGCACCCAGGACGGGGTCAACGCGCGCATCGACGCAGCCTTTGCCCAGCTCGAGGCCCAGGGCGCGGAGATCGTGGAGGTGGACTGCCCTCACTTCGACGACGTGATGGGCGCCTACTACATCATCCAGATGTCCGAAATGTCCTCCAACCTCGCGCGCTTCGACGGCATGCGCTACGGCCTGCGCGAGGGCGACGACGGCGAGCACTCCGCCGAGCAGGTCATGGCCGCCTCCCGCGGCGTCGGCTTCGGCTCCGAGGTCAAGCGCCGCATCATCCTCGGCACCTACGCCCTGTCGGTGGGCTACTACGACGCCTACTACCTGCAGGCGCAGCGCGTGCGCACCCTGATTGCGCAGGACTTCGCCCGAGCATTCGAGCTTTGCGACGTCATCGCGGCCCCCGCCGTGCCGTCCACCGCCTTCAAGCTCGGCGAAAAGGTCGACGACCCGCTGGCCATGTACAACTTCGACCTGTTCACCCTGCCGCTGAACCTCGCCGGCCTGCCGGGCATGTCCGTGCCCGCCGGCAAGGCGGACGACACGGGTCTGCCGGTCGGCCTGCAGCTCATCGCCCCGGCGTTCGAGGACGCGCGCCTCTACCGCGTCGGCGCCGCCTACGAGACCGGCCGCGACGCAGACAAGTAACGCGTCGCCCATCCCAACCCCCGAGACCCTGAGAGGACCCCTTTCGTGACAACTTCTGTGACGTCGGCGGGGCGCTCGGTGGCACCCCACTCTGGCCCCAACCCCTGGGTGACGCTCGCGGCGCTCGCCGCGGGCTACTTCCTCATCCTTGTGGACCAAGGCCTTATGCCGGTGATCACCCCGCGGCTGCCCTACGAGGTCGGCGACGCGGTCTGGCTCACCAGCGTCTACCTGCTGTGCACCGTCGTGCCCATGCCGGTGACCGGGCGGCTTGGTGACAAGTACGGGCAACGCCCCGTCTTCCTTACCGGCCTGAGCATCTACGTCGCGGCGCTCGCGATCGCCGCGGGCTCCTCGCACCTGTGGGGGCTCGTCCTCGCGCGCGCCATCCAGGGTGTCGGCTCCGCGATTTTCCTCCCGCAGGCTTTCGGGATGATCAACCGCGTCTTCCCGCAGCACAAGCGCGGCCGCGCGTTCGCCGCGTGGGGCGTCATCGGTTCCATCGCCTCGCTCACCGGCCCGGTGGTCGGTGGCGCGATCATCGACGCCGGCGGGTGGCGCGCCGGATTCATCGCCCAAGCTGTCCTGGGCGTCGTCGCGCTGTGCGCGGCGTTCGCGTGGGTGCCGCGGCTGCCGTCGTCGCCCGCGCAGATAGACCTGGCGTCGGTCGCGCTCTCCTTCGCCGGCCTGGGTTTGCTCATCTACGGCATTCAGTACGGCAACGTGGTCGCCATCGTGCTCGGCCTGTGCGGCGTCGCGCTCATCATCTGGCGCGGCGTGAGCGGGCGCGACCACGGGTTCCTGCCCGTCGGGCTGTTCCGCGACAGCAACTTCGCCCTGGGCACCCTCGGGGTCGCCGCCCTGGGCTTCACGGCAGCGTCGATGTTCATCCCGATGATGTACTGGCTGCAAACCGTCATGGAGGTGTCGTCGGCACGCGCGGGCCTGCTCACCGCCCCGATGTCTATCGTCGCGCTCGTGCTCACGCCGGTGGCCGGCGTGCTGTCGGACAAGATGCGCCCCAAGGTGCTGTGCGTGTTCGGCTTCGGCACGATGAGCATCGCTCTGCTCGCCACGTACGCCGTCGTGCGCACCGGTGCGAACCCGCTCTGGGTCGCGCTGCTCGCCGCGGTCTTCGGCGTGGGCAGCGCGTTCACGTGGGCGCCGAATGCCACGACCACGATGCGCTCGGTGCCCGAGGAGGACTCGGGCGCGGCCTCCGGGCTTTACAACACGTTGCGCCAGGTGGGCAGCGTGCTCGGCGTAGCGCTCGTCGGCGCCGTGCTCGTCTCCGGCGACATCGCAGTGTCGGTGCGCTGGGCTGTGCTCATCCCGCTCGCGGCGATGCTCATCGGTGCGGTCAGCTCGTTTTTCCTCAAGAGCGACCGCTAATTCGCTTTTCGACGCCCACGCCACCAGCTCGGTCGGCCAGCTTCCTGGCAAACGCGCTAAGGTGGCAGTTATGCGACTTGCGACACTAACTTCCGGCGGCGACTGCCCAGGGCTCAACGCCGTCATCCGTGGAATTGTCCGCACTGCCAGCGCCGAGTACGGCTCGACCGTCGTCGGCTACCAGGACGGTTGGGTCGGCCTCATGGAGGATCGCCGCGTCGACCTGTACGACGACGCGTTCATCGACTCGATCCTGCTGCGCGGCGGCACGATCCTGGGCACCGGCCGCCTGCACCCGGACAAGTTCAAAGCCGGGATTGACACCATCAAGGAAAACCTGGCCGACGCGGAGATCGACGCGCTGATTGCCATCGGCGGCGAGGGCACCCTCAAGGGCGCGAAGTGGCTGGCGGACAACGGCATCCCCGTTGTGGGCGTGCCGAAGACCATTGATAACGATGTCGCGGCGACCGACTACACCTTCGGCTTCGACACCGCCGTCTCCGTCGCCACCGACGCGATCGACCGCCTGCACACCACCGCAGAGTCCCACAACCGCATCCTTATCGTCGAGGTGATGGGCCGCCACGTCGGCTGGATCGCGCTGCACGCTGGCATGGCCGGCGGCGCGCACTACACCGTGATCCCCGAGGAGCCGTTTGACATCGCCGAGATCTGCAAGGCGATGGAGCGCCGCTTCCAGATGGGCGAGAAGTACGGCATTGTCGTCGTCGCAGAGGGCGCCACCCCGAAGGAAGGCACCATGGACGGCAGCCTGGGCGAGGAGGACGAGTTCGGCCACATCACCTTCAACGGCATGGGCCAGATCGTCGCTGACGAGATCAAGAAGCGCCTGGGCTACGACGTGCGCACCACGGTGCTGGGCCACATCCAGCGCGGCGGTACGCCCACCGCGTACGACCGCGTCCTGGCTACCCGCTACGGCGTCCACGCGGCGCGCGCGGCGCACGAGGGCAACTTTGACACCTGCGTGGCGCTGCACGGCGAGGACATCGACCTCGTCCCGCTGGAGAACGCGGTCGCGCACCTGAAGAGCGTGCCGGAGCACCGTTACACCACGGCGAAGGCGATGTTTGGCTAGATGCGGGATCGGATCCCGGACCCCTGCCGCCTGCTGGTGGTGGGGATTAACCCCGGTCGGCTGACGGAAGAGGTCGACGCCCCGTTCGCCCACCCCGGAAACCGGTTCTGGCCCGCGCTCGAGCGCGCCGGCATCACGCCGTACCGGGTGCACGCCGAGCGAGGGCTCGCAGATGAAGACGCCGCCATGCTCGCCGGAATGGGCATCGGTTTTACCAACTTTGTTGACCGCATGACGCCGCGAGCCTCAGCACTGACACGCGAGGAGCTCGTTGCGGGTGGCGACAAAGTACGCGCGTGCGTCGCGCGGCATCGGCCTGACGTGGTCATGGTCGTGGGCATCGGGGCTTTTCGCGACGCCTACCGTGCTCCGAAAGCCAAGCGCGGACTGCAGCCCGAACGCCTTGCCGGGGTGCCCGTCTGGGTGGTGGGCAACCCGAGCGGGCTCAACGCCCACGAAACAGTGGACAGTCTGGCCGAGAGCTACCGCGAAGTGTGGGACTCAGCCGCCGCGTCGGCGCCGACTGCCCGTGAGCGTCGGTAGCACCAAACCAGCAAGCACCAGCTGGCCGCAACGGTGACCAGCATCGCGATGAGTCCCGCGGCCCCGGGGAGCTCTGACGACGCGTTGAAGGCGCCGTGGACGCACACCGCGAGGAGGAACCAGCCAGCGACGCGCTGCAGCCTCCACGACAGCGAGCGGTCGGTCCGGCACAGCAACGCGCCAAGGCCCCACGCGGCGAGCCCCGTGTACAGTGCGTGGGCGAACGGCGACATGATGAGCCGTACCGCGTAGGTCAACGTGCCGTCGGCGAAATCAGACTCCAGGTCGGTCGCGGCGGCGATTGCGGCAAACGACATGGTTTCTGCGATAAAGAAGCCGGCTCCGACGGCCATGCCGACGACCGCCACCTCGATCCGGCGGGACACCGGCGCGAACGCCGACACGGCGGCAAGCACCAGCAGCAGCTTCGCCGTTTCTTCCGGGAACGGCGAAATGGCGTAGAAGACCACGCTCGGCAGGCTCGCCGCAGCTTCCTGGAAGGCGGAGTTGACCGGGCCCATGGGGCCGGTGAGCGCCATGCCCGCGAGTACGGCTGCGGGGAGGCACCAGCGCGAATCCGGGCGGCCGGGGTGGCGGCGCAGCAACATCCATGCGATGAGCAGCAGCGCGATGACAATTGCCACCGAAATGCCGGCGAACACGGGGCGCCACGGGATCTGCACGTAGCTGTAGCCGGAGTAGGCCAGCAGGGCGGTGAAGATCAGCCCGACGAAGACCTGGGGGAGGCGGAAGCCACTCACTGGCGCATCGCCTCCTCCGCGGCGAGCCGGGAAATGAGGTCGACGCCATCGCCACCGCTCGCACTGAAGTAGGTGGTGGTGTCGCCGCGTTGGACGGAAGCGGCAGCGATGTCACCGCGCTGGCCCACCGCGACGTGGGGAGCGGGGTGGGCGATGTCGTCCGGGCGGAGGTCCTCGCCGCTGGTCATCTGCCAGAAGTAGCGTGTCAGGGCCGCGGGCGCCTCGCCGTCGGCGGGGGAGAGCTCGACGCGGGCGCTCGCCTTCACGTCATTGGCGCAGTCCCACGTCCACATGCCGCCGACGCCGGTGTCGTCCTGCGCCGGGCGGTTCTCGGTGCGCGGGCAGACGAGTGGGGTGCCGTGGGCGTCGACAAGCGTGACACTGCCTGCGGAAACCGGTTCTGCCTGCGGGGCGGGGTTGCTCACCACGGCGCGGGCGGCGAATGGTGCCGCGAGCACGAGGAGGCCAACGAGCACTACGATCACCGTGCCCGTTCTGGTTGGGGAGTCTGAGAAATCTGGGTAACGCACGGCGACGATGATAAGGAAGCGTATCTTCGCTCGCAATGGTGCACTGGCGGGGAGAACGTGCGCGTGGATTAGTAGAATGGGGCGCATGACTGCCTACGACTTGATGGATTACGACGAAGTACTGGAAAAGTACGACCCCGTCATGGGGCTCGAGGTGCACGTGGAGCTGGCCACGGAGACGAAAATGTTCTCCACCGCCTCCGCGCACTTCGGCGCTGAACCCAACACCAATATTGACCCGGTCTCGCTCGGCCTGCCGGGCGCGCTGCCCGTGGTCAACGCGAAGGGCGTCGAGTGGGCGATCAAGATCGGCCTGGCGCTCAACTGCGAGATCGCGGAGAGCTCCCGCTTCGCGCGCAAGAACTACTTCTACCCGGACCAACCGAAGAACTACCAGATCTCGCAGTACGACGAGCCGATCGCGCACGACGGCTACCTCGACGTGCAGCTGGAGGACGGCACCGAGTGGCGCGTGGAGATCGAGCGCGCCCACATGGAGGAGGACACCGGCAAGCTCACGCACCTCGGCTCCTCGTCCGGCCGCATCACGGGCGCGACCGCCTCGCTGGTGGACTGCAACCGCGCCGGCATCCCGCTCATTGAGATCGTGACCAAGCCGATCATCGGCGCCGGCGAGCGCGCCCCCGAGGTGGCGAAGGCGTACGTCGGCGCGCTGCGCGAGCTGGTCAAGGCCCTCGGCGTGTCCGACGCGCGCATGGACCAGGGCTCGATGCGTTGCGACGCCAACCTGTCCCTGCGCCCCATCGGCCAGGAGAAGTTCGGCACGCGCACCGAGACGAAGAACATCAACTCGCTGAAGTCCGTCGAGCAGGCCGTGCGCTTCGAGATGCAGCGCCAGGCACAGGTGCTTGACGACGGCGGCGAGATCGTCCAAGAAACCCGCCACTACCAAGAGAAGGACGGCTCCACCTCCAAGGGCCGCCCGAAGGAGGAGGCGAGCGAGTACCGCTACTTCAACGACCCGGACCTGCCGCCCGTGATCGCGAAGCCCGAGTGGGTCGAGGAGATCCGCCAGACGCTGCCGGAGCTGCCGTGGGTGCGCCGCGCGCGCATCCAGGAGGAATGGCAGCTGCCGGAGAAGGAGTTCCGCGACCTGGTCAACGCCGGTGCGCTCGACCTGGTGGTGGACACCGTCGAGGCCGGCACGACGCCGGACGAGGCCCGCGCCTGGTGGGTCTCCTACATCCAGGCGAAGGCGAACGAGGCGGGCAAGGACCTCGACGCGATCGGCGTCGCCCCCGCCGACGTCGCGCGTGTGGTTGAGCTGGTCAAGGAAGGCAAGCTGACCACCAAGCTCGGCCGCCAGGCGATCGACGGCGTCATCGCCGGCGAGGGCACCGTGGACGAGGTGGTCGCCGCCCGCGGCCTCGAGGTTGTGCGCGACGACGGCGCGATCGAGAAGGCGATCGACGACGCGCTGGCTGCGAACCCGGACATCGTGGAGAAGTACCGCGCGGGCAACAAAAAGGTCACCGGCGCGATCGTGGGCGCCGTCATGAAGGCCACCCAAGGCAAGGCTGACCCAGGCGAGGTCAACAAGATGATCGCCGCGAAGCTCGCCTAGGCGCAGTTTTTCGCTTCACGACGAAAGGCGCTCCCGGTCTTGGACCAGGAGCGCCTTTGTGCGTGCGCGGGGGCGTCGAGAAGCTGCTACTTCACCGCGGTGCTGCCGCCCGGGGTGTCGTCGTTGCCCTTGACGCCGTTGGGTGAGTTCGGGTCGACGGCGGGGAAGCTCCCGGTCTCGTAGACCTCCTTGTAGGCGTCCCAGTCGATGCCGTCGCCGTCGGACTCCGGCGCGCCCTCGTAGTCGTCGTGATCCGGGTCGAGGGAGGGGGCGTCCTCGAGGTTGAACTCGTTCTCCTCGTCAGCGTCGAGGTTTGCTGCGACCTCCTCCTGGACAGAGTGCCACAGGTCGGAGTCCTCGACGTGGGACTCGGAGGCGAGCCGCTCCACTTCCTTGCGCTCCTTGGCGGTCAGCTCGTCCTCGGACGGGTCGAGCGCGGTCTCGGCGAGTTCAGCGAGACGCTCGCGGCGGCTGGTCTCCTCCTTGATGTTGTCGCGGTCGTTGAACCAGCCGACGATGATGGCGATGGTCAGGATGATGCCCAGGTAGCCGATCGCCGGGTAGACCCAGCTGATCAGGTCAGCAAAGCCGACGAAGGACAGCAGGAAGCCGATGCCGACCACGATGAAGTACACCATGCGGAAACGCTCAGGGTGCTTGTTGGTCAAGCGGCGGGCCATGGCGTAGAACATGCCGACGGCGGTGTTGTAGATCATCATGTAGATGATGATGGAGACGATGACGCCGACAACCGGGTGCATCGAGTCAAACACGGCGAGCAGCGGCATGTCCTTGCCCGCGACTTTGTCCATGTTGAAGAACAGGATGAAGTTCAGGATGACCAGCATGATGGCGAAGATGAGGCCGCCGAGCAGGCCGCCGACGCCGGCGGTGCGCGGGTTCATCTGCGAGCCGGCGATGACCAGCATCATCGACACCGCCATGATGTTGACCAGCGTGCCGTAGTTGACGGCGGAGAGCAGCCAGTTGTTAAACACGCCGTCGGCGGGGGACTGCTGCAGGGCGATGTCGTTCATCGCGTGCAGGCTGTCGGGCATGTGCATGATGGTGATGCCAAACGCCACGAAAACGGCGATGATGAGGAACGGCGTGATGACGGAGATGACCTGCGTGATGCGGTCCACGTCGAGGAAGCCAGAGAGGACGAGCAGGACGGTCATGATGGTCGCGCCGATCCACGGGGCGAAGCCGAACTGCTGGTTCAGGTTGGAGCCGGCGCCGGCGACCATGACGAAGCCGAACGCGAAGAGGCTGAACATGGTGGCGTAGTCCATGTACTTGGACACGATTGGGCTGGACACGCGGTTGAACACCACCGAGTGATCGTCGGCAAGGTAGTACGAGCCGAGCTGGAAGATGGTGGTGCCGACGACGAAGATGATGATGCCGGAGATCACGGCACCGACGATGCCGATGTAGCCGAAGGCGAGGAAGTACTGGATGACTTCCTGGCCGGAGGCGAAGCCGGCGCCGACGAGCAGGCCGACGAGCGCCATGGCCACCTGAATTGTCTGTTTCATGGAATGATCCTAGAAAAATAGTCGTACGATAAAAATGAACCGGGGCGATATTAACAAAGCGCGCTCGCCCCCGCGAATGGCCATTTTGCGTGTGTACGGGCATTTTTCGCTTCTCGACGCCACCACCCACCCCAAGAAACGCCAGCGTATCGCCCCGCACGCGCGCCCAGCGTGCGCACAGCGCCGCCTCGGCCGCGGGATCGTTTCGCACAGTAAAACGTGACCTTCTCGTGACATTGAGGGTGCGGCAGGGTCGTTGGTGTCTCCCAATTCTGGAATCCGCCCGCTCTCGCCTAAGCTAACGACCCATGACGACAATCCGCCAGGCCACCGACGCCGATGCTGCCGCCATCTACGCCATGATCAACGAGCTCGCGCTCTACGAGAAGGAGCCCGACGCGGTGACGTCGACCGAGCAGGACGTCCGCGACCACCTCTTCGGCGAGAACCCGAGTGTGTTCGCGCTGGTGGCGGACAACGACGGCGAACTCGAGGGGATGGCCCTGTGGTTCTTGAGCTACTCCACCTGGGAGGGCCGCCACGGCATCTGGCTGGAGGATCTCTACGTCCGCGAGGAGTGCCGCGGCAGGGGGATCGGCACGGCGCTGCTGCAGGAGCTTGCGCGCATCGCGGTCAAGAACGACTACCGCCGCGTCGAGTGGTCCGTGCTGAAGTGGAACACGCCGTCCATCGGCTTCTACAACGCGATGGGCGCCGACGACATGGGCGACTGGTCGACGATGCGCCTCGACGGGGCGGCGCTGCGCGTCCTCGGCGGCACGCGCGACTAGCGCTGGAACGGCGCGGGGTGCTTGACCTCCTCACCGGCGCGGACAGGGCGCGGCGGGGTGACCCCGTCGGCGAAGGGGGAGCCGGGGAGGAGGTGGCGCTCGTGGGCGTCGATAAGCCAGCGCATGTCGGGGCCCGCGGGGACGACGCCGGTGGGGTTGATCTCCGCGTGGGTGATGTAATAGTGCTCCTTGATTTCTTGGAAGTCGGTGGTGTCGCCGAAGCCCGGGAGCTGGAAGAGCTCCTGGAGGTAACCGCGCAGGTTGGGCATCTGCGCGATGCGGTTGCGTGACGCCTTGAAGTGGCTGACGTAGACGGGGTCGAAGCGGACGAGGGTGGGGTAGAGGTAGACGTCGGCAAGCGTGATGTGCTCGCCCACGAGGAAGCGGTGCCGCGAGAGGTGGTCCTCCAGCCAGTCCATGTGCTCCCAGAGGTCGGCGTAGGCCTCCTCGTACGCGTCCTGCGAGCCGGAGAATCCTGTACGGTACACGCCGTTGTTGATGTGGCGGTAGACGCGGTCCGCGACCTCGTCGATCTCGGCGCGCAGCTCGCGCGGGTAGAGGTCGGGGGCGCCGTCGCGGTGGTGGGCCGCCCAGGCGTCCTGGAAATCGACGGGGATGCGGCGGAAGTCGTTCGTGACCGCGGCGCGCGTTTGCTTCTCGACGATCACCGGCACCGTAATCCCACGCGGATAGCCCGGGAAACGCGCCTCATAGGCGTCTTTGAGGAAGTGCAGGCCCGTCTCGGGGTCCTTGCCGTCCGGGTCGAGGTCGAAGGTCCACGAGCGGGCGTCGTGGGTCGGGCCCGCGAGGCCGAGGAGGCGGCGGACGATGATCGCGCGGTGCGCCCATGGGCAGGCGCGCGCCGCCATGAGCCGGTAGCGGCCCGGCTCGATGGGCCAGGCGCAGGTGCCGTCGTCGGCGGGCTGCGGGGCGCTGCCCGGGGCGAGGTCGGCGCTGAAGGAGTCGGCGATGTAGGTGGTGTCGCGGACAAACTCGCCGTCCGGGGACGCGTTGCGTGCTGGGTTGGAGCTCATAGACTCGAGTATCCACGCGAGACAGTGACGTGTCAACCAAGTTTTGCGGGGGCGCGCCGAGGAGATTGCCAGCGGCCGTGGGGCGCGTGGCATAGATTTACAGGCATGGACAAGAAGAACGCACGCGACGTCACTCCTGATGATTTCGATCCGCTCGACGGCCTGCCGTACGCGCCGCTCGGCAATGAGGGCACTGCCGGGAGTACGGCGGTGGGGGCGTCGACAAGCGAACAGCCCGCGACGCTGACCGGCAAGGCTGCGCCGACCGAGGTGTTCCCCGAATCGCCGACCGAGACCGTACACCTCGAC
Source organism: Corynebacterium sp. Marseille-P8863 (assembly GCF_946902955.1). Lineage (NCBI taxonomy): Bacteria > Bacillati > Actinomycetota > Actinomycetes > Mycobacteriales > Corynebacteriaceae > Corynebacterium > Corynebacterium sp. Marseille-P8863. The sequence goes on from NZ_CAMPQC010000008.1 coordinate 78,741, forward strand.
CCGACCCCAGCCGTGGCCGAGCCGGAGCCGGTGCGCGTGGAGGAGCCGCGGGCGAAGCGCGGCACCATTGACTTTGGGCTGCTGCTGCTGCGCCTCCTGCTCGGCGGCTGGCTCATCGTCGCGTCCGTGACCACGCTCTTCCGCCTCGGCGGCTCCGACGGCATCTCCGAGCTGCGTGACGCGTTCGGCGACTACGCGTACGGCGACGGCCTGGCCATCGTGGTGCCGATCCTGCAGCTCGCCGCCGGCGTCTTCCTCGTGCTCGGGCTGCTTTCGCCGATCGCGTCGATGGTGGCGGTCGCCGTGACCGGGTTCATGGCGGTGCACGGCATCGTCGACGCCACCGATTCCTGGAACGTCTTCGCATGGGGCGCCGAGGCGTGGCTGCCGATCATCCTGTTCGGCCTGGCACTGGGCCTGCAATTCACCGGCCCGGGCTTCTACGGGGTGGACGCCACCCGTTCGTGGGCGCGCCGCCCCATCGCGTGGAGCTGGATCTGCGCGCTGCTCGGCGTGGTCGCCGCCGGGCTGATCTGGTGGTTCGGCACCGGCGTGAACCCGGTCGCGAACTAATCCACCTGGCGGACCGCGCCCTTGTCGGCGCTGGTCGCCATCTTTGCGTAGGCGCGCAGCGCCTTCGACACCTCTCGGACGCGGTTCGGCGTCCAGGGGCGCTCCGACGCCTCCATCGCTTCTCGACGCTTCCGCAACTCCTCCTCCGGCACGTCCAGCTTCAGCTCGCGGTTCGCCACCGAAATGGCGATGGTGTCGCCGTTCTCGATCAGGCCGATCAGCCCGCCGTGCGCAGCCTCGGGGGAGATGTGGCCGATGGACAGGCCGGAAGTGCCGCCGGAGAAGCGGCCGTCGGTGATCAGCGCGCACTTTTTCCCCAGGCCAGCGCCCTTGAGGAAGGACGTCGGGTGCAGCATCTCCTGCATACCCGGGCCGCCCGACGGGCCCTCGTAGCGGATCACGACGACCTCGCCCTCGAGCACCTCGCGGTTCAGAATCATAGATACCGCCTGCTCCTGCGAGTCGACCACGCGAGCCGGGCCGGTGAACTCCCAGAGCCCTTCCTCGACGCCCGCGGTCTTGAGGATCGCGCCGTCCGGGGCGAGGTTGCCGCGCAGGACGACCAGGCCGCCGTCGGAGGTGATGGGGTGCTCCAGGTCGTGGATCACGCCGTTGGCGGAGTCGGTGTCAAGGCAGTCCCAGCGGGCCGACTGCGAGAACGCCTCGGTGGTGCGGTTGCCGCCCGGGGCTGCGTGGTAGAGCTCGACGGCCTCGTCGAGCGGGTGGTCGCCGCGAATGTCCCAGTCGCCGAGCCATTCGGTGAGGGAGTTGTAGGCGACCGAGTGGACGTCGTCAAGCAACAGGCCCCCGCGGTGCAGCTCGCCGAGGATGGCGGGGATGCCGCCGGCGCGGTGCACATCCTCGACGTGTGCCTCGCCGTTCGGCGCGACCTTGGACAGACAGGGGATGACGTGGGAGAGCTCGTCGATGTCGGTGAGGTCGAAGTCGACCTCGCCCTCCTGCGCGGCGGCGAGGATGTGCAGGATCGTGTTGGTCGAGCCGCCCATCGCCATATCCAGGGCCATCGCGTTGCGGAACGCGTGCTTCGTAGCGATGTTGCGGGGCAGGACGCGCTCGTCGCCGTTGCCGTAGTAGCGCTTGCACATCTCGACGATCATCTCGCCGGCCTTGGTGAACAGGTCGCGGCGGGCGGTGTGGGTGGCCAGCGTCGTGCCGTTGCCCGGCAGCGAGAGGCCGAGGGCCTCGGTGAGGCAGTTCATGGAGTTCGCGGTAAACATGCCGGAGCAGGAACCGCAGGTGGGGCAGGCGCCGTTGGCGATGTCGTCGAGCTGCTCGTCGGAGACCGCGTCGTTGGCGGAGAGCGCGATGGCGTCGATGAGATCCGACTTCGGCTTGGTCACACCGTCGACCGCGAACGCCTTGCCGGCCTCCATCGGGCCGCCGGAGACGAAAACCGCGGGGATGTTCAGGCGCATCGCGGCGTTGAGCATGCCCGGGGTGATCTTGTCGCAGTTAGAGATGCATACCATCGCGTCGGCGGTGTGCGCGTTGACCATGTACTCCACCGAGTCCGAGATGATCTCGCGGCTCGGCAGCGAATACAGCATGCCCGAGTGGCCCATCGCGATGCCGTCGTCGACGGCGATCGTGTTGAACTCCTTCGGCACGCCGCCCGCCTTGCGCACCGCGTCCGCGACGATGTCGCCGATGTGCTTGAGATGCACGTGGCCCGGCACGAACTGCGTGTACGAATTGACGATCGCGACGATCGGCTTGCCAAACTCGCTTTCCTCCGTGCCAGTTGCGCGCCAGAGGGCGCGGGCACCGGCGGCTTGGCGGCCAACAGTGGTCACGCGCGAGCGAAGGGGAATCACGAAAAGCTCCTTACGACGAGGGATGGGGTGGGGGCACGGGGGCGTCGATAAGCGAAAGGGCGCTAGCTCGGACGCGGGCCCGGCGTATCAGGGTGAGACTTAAGGTACTCCTCATACTCTTCGCGCGACAGCAGAACGTGGTGGTTGTCCTTGTCGATGATCTCGTACTTGCCGTCCGCAGCCTCCTGCGCGCCCGTGATCACGTCCGTTATTCGTCCGCGCGACGCCTCCGCGAGCTCTGGCAGTGAATTAAAAGTCACGCCGGGCATGGGGTACTCCTTGCCGGAGGTGGTCGTCGCCATCGCGCGCGCACCCTTAAACCCGATCCCCTCGAGCTCATCCCAAGCGATGCGCGTATTCGGTCGTACGACATAACGCAGTGCGATGCCACGCTCATCGACAGTGGTTGAAGACGAAAGCACCCACACAATCCACCCGATCGGGAACAGCAGCAACCACCCCAACGCCAACGGCGCCCACGAAATACCAATCAACGCGATACCAATCATGAGGACAATACCAATGATGTGCTCGCGAGACGGACGAAAAACCTTCGGCTGATGATCAGGCTGCTCAGTCATGCACAACATGCTAGTCGGCGCGAGGCTGGACGCGGCGATTGGTGCGCGGGTGCGTAGCGATACGAAACGGCGGGTCGTAGATCGAGAGATAGGTCACCGCGTTGTCGAGTTTGAAGTCCTGGGCGATGGTCTGGTTGTAGTCACGGACGTTGATGCCTAGCACCGTGCCGCCGAGGGGATCGAGAGTCTCCTGGACAAGCTGCAGGTCATCGACTTCCGCCTGACACGGTGCATACCACTGGCCCTAAGCGTTGAGGACGACGACCTCGCCTTCAAAATCAGACAGGCTTATCTCATCACCCTTCTCCATCAGCGACGGGCCGGAGAAATCCGGCAGCGGGGCACGTTCCTCCTTTACGCAGATAATCTCGGTTTGGCCTCCTGGTGAGTGGTACTGGAAGGTGCCCCCGACGGCGACGGCGTTTCGGGCGCCGTCGCCTGAGGAACAGGCCACCAGGGTTACGGCGGTGAGTACCGCGACAACCGCGATGGCGGCTCTACGGGGGTGTGCTCGGCATCGATTAGATTTCCTTATTCCGGGGCGGTGGGGAAGAGGACGGTGTTCTGGTTGTCCCGGAAGACCACAACACCGAGGAAGCTCATCGTGCTGCCCGGCGGGTGGTCTGCAGCGACTCTGCCCACCTCGGCACTCAATCCTGCTGTGGGGGTTACTCGTAGCGAAGCGAGCTGAACATCCCGGTTTCCATGTGATAGGCGTTATGGCAGTGAAATGCCCACTCACCGGGGTTGTCAGCGATCATGTCGGCGACCATGGTTTCACCGTGGCGGAGAAGGACGGTGTCCTTGCGTAGCCCGCCGCTGCCGGGCAGCGCCCACGTGTGGCCGTGGATGTGCATGGGATGGGGCATCATGGTCCTGTTGCGCATGACCAGTCGCAGGCGCTGGCCCTCCTGCACGGTTGCGGAGGAGGATTGGCCGTCGGTGAGAATGCTCCATTCATACGGCATCATCTGCCCGCCCAGGTCGATGCTGACTTCTCGGTCTGGTGTGCCCTCGGGCAGGAGTGCACGGTCCGCTGGCTTCAGGGAGGACAGAAGCAGTCCGGTGGACGACAACTCGGGGAAGTCGACATCGGGGTTGGGGGCCTGGCCGCCGGCGGTGCGGATGACGGCGAAGGCGCGGTCGTCCTTACCCACCGCCAAAGCCGTGAGCGGGAAGATGCCGTCGTCGAGGATGACCTCGACGTCGACACGCTCGCCCATCGACAGGTAGATCGATTCGGTCTCCGAGGGCTGGACAGGGAAGCCGTCGGTGTGGGTGACGGTCATGCGGTGACCACCGAGGGCCACCTTGAAGATGGTGTCACCGCCGGAGTTGATAAACCGCAGGCGGGCCTTGTCGCCCGGGCGAGCCTCGAAGGTCCGGTGAGCGCGGGGGATACGTCCGTTGATGAGGTAGTGCGGATACATCACATCGCCGGCATCCCCGCCCAGTACCCGGTCCGGGGTGCCGTGCATCATCTGGCCGTGACCTCCCATTCCCATCCTCCCGTTATGGTCGCCCGAACCCATTCCGGTGAGCTTGTCGAGCTCATCTTCGGGAGTGCCCTGAATGCCATCGACCCAGTCGTCGAGCACGATGGTCCACTCGACGTCGTGGTCCTCAGCGTCTTGCGGGTCACGGATGATCAGTGGGGCGTGGAGGCCGCGATCAAGCTGCAGGCCGGTGTGAGAATGGTAGAAGTAGGTGCCACCGTGGGGGGCTTCAAAAACATAGGAGAAAGACTCGCCAGGTTCAATGGGGTCCTGGGTCATGCCGGGCACACCGTCGGCTGCGTTGTGGAGTGCGATGCCATGCCAGTGGATGGAGGTGCTCTCAGGCAGTTCATTGGTGATATCGACCTGGAGGACGTCGCCGGCGGTGGCCTCAATGGCCGCATCCCCGGTGTCAGAGACGTATCCCCACGTCTTGGCTTCGATGCCGCCGATATCCAGCGAGAGGGGCCGGGCGGTCAGTTTCCGGCGCACCGTCGGCTCACCGAGCGCAGTGGAGGTGGGAGTGGGGCGAAGGGAGGGACTTGGTGCCGAGGCAGTGGGTCCAGGATCGCTGGTGCAGGCGGCCACGGCCCCGGTGCCGGCGAGGGCGAGCCCGCCGAGCAGAATCTGTCGTCGGGAATACGCGTTCATCATCATTTAACCTTTCTTGGTGCAAGATTTCAGTGACACGGGAGACAGGCGCAGGTGAGGACCCAGCCCCGCGTGAGAGCCGTGCCCTCCACTCCTTGAAAATATACCCTGGTGGGGTATACGCTAGGGAAATATACCCCAGGGGGGTATACGATAAAGGGCGGCATCGCCTCACCCCACCGAACCGAAGGAGCTTTCCCATGATCACCTCCCAGCCCCGCCTCTTGCCCATGGCCTCCCACGGCTGCAGCTGTTGCGGACCTGCCTCACGCGCCGACACCGCCTCCAGCCCTGCCACCGGCGACTCGTCAGCAGGAGGATCTACCCCTAGCTACCAGGTCACCGGCCTGACCTGCGGGCACTGCGCGAAAAGGGTGACCCAGGCCCTTCAGGCCCTTCCCCAGGTCGACGACGTCCAGGTTGATCTCGCTGCTGGTGGAGTTTCCACCGTCACGGTCACCGGTGTCGTACCTCCGGAGATGGTTCGCCGGGCCATCGAGGACGCCGGCTACACCGTCTTATCCTGATCAGTTTTACCCGTCATCTCGACCCCGACCGGGTTGAGTGGAAAGGAACGTCATGAGCACTCCCCACCATTCCGGCGATCACCATGGTGATCACCCTGCTCCGGAAACAGACCACACCTACCACCCGGATCATGCAAGCCATGAACACCACCATGCCAGCCACGAACACCACGCAGATGCCGACACCCACGGCCAGGCGATGCCCCACGATCACCCGCATTCCGCCCTGGACGACGACCACCACGTTCATGGTCACGGCGAACACGCCGGACACAGCACCGCAATGTTTCGGGACCGCTTCTGGTGGTCGCTGATTCTGTCCATTCCCGTCGTTATTTTCAGCCCCATGGTCGCCAACCTGCTTGGCTACCACCTCCCGGCATTCCCCGGATCCACCTGGATCCCCCCGGTGCTGGGCACGATCATCTTCGTCTACGGCGGAACGCCTTTCCTCAAGGGCGGATGGAAAGAACTGAAATCCCGCCAACCCGGGATGATGCTCCTGATCGCCATGGCCATCACCGTGGCGTTTGTCGCCTCCTGGGTCACCACTCTGGGGCTGGGCGGTTTTGAGCTGGACTTCTGGTGGGAGCTGGCCCTGCTGGTGACCATCATGCTGCTGGGCCACTGGCTGGAGATGTCTGCTCTCGGGGCCGCGTCCTCCGCGCTTGACGCGCTGGCTGCCCTGCTGCCGGATGAGGCCGAGAAAGTCATCGACGGGACCACCCGCACCGTGGCCATCTCCGAGCTGGTCGTCGACGACGTCGTGCTGGTGAGGGCCGGTGCCCGGGTGCCGGCCGACGGAACCATCATCGACGGAGCCGCCGAATTCGATGAGGCGATGATCACCGGCGAATCCCGTCCCGTCTTCCGCGACACCGGTGACAAGGTGGTCGCCGGTACCGTGGCCACCGACAACACCGTCCGCATCCGGGTGGAGGCTACAGGCGGGGACACCGCCCTGGCCGGGATCCAACGCATGGTTGCCGACGCCCAGGAGTCCTCCTCCCGGGCCCAGGCCCTGGCGGATCGGGCGGCGGCGTTGTTGTTCTGGTTCGCGCTGATCTCCGCTCTGATCACCGCGGTGGTGTGGACCATTATCGGCAGCCCGGACGATGCCGTGGTGCGCACGGTCACGGTGCTGGTCATCGCCTGCCCGCATGCCTTGGGCCTGGCGATTCCGCTGGTCATTGCGATCTCCAGCGAGCGGGCCGCGAAATCCGGGGTGCTCATCAAGGACCGGATGACGCTCGAGCGGATGCGCACCATCGACGTGGTGCTCTTCGACAAAACCGGCACCCTGACCGAGGGTGCGCACGCGGTCACCGGTGTCGCGGCAGCTGGCGGCGTCACCGAGGGCGAGCTGCTGGCCCTGGCCGCCGCCGCGGAGGCCGACAGTGAGCACCCCGTGGCCCGCGCCATCGTGGCGGCCGCGGCCGCCCATCCCGAGGCCTCCCGTCAGCAAATGCGTGCAACTGGTTTCAGCGCCGCCTCCGGCCGGGGGGTCCGGGCCACTGTCGATGGCGCTGAGATCCTCGTGGGCGGGCCGAACATGCTGCGCGAGTTCAACCTCACTACCCCGGCCGAGCTCACCGACACCACCAGCGCCTGGACCGGGCGTGGGGCCGGTGTGCTCCATATAGTTCGCGACGGTCAGATCATCGGTGCGGTGGCCGTCGAGGACAAGATCCGCCCCGAATCTCGCGCCGCCGTGAAAGCCCTGCAGGACCGCGGGGTGAAGGTCGCGATGATCACCGGTGACGCCCAGCAGGTGGCCCAGGCGGTTGGCCAGGACCTGGGGATCGATGAGGTCTTCGCCGAGGTCCTGCCCCAGGACAAAGACACCAAGGTCATGCAGCTGCAGGACCGGGGTTTGAGCGTGGCCATGGTCGGTGACGGTGTCAATGACGCCCCCGCTCTGACCCGCGCGGAGGTCGGTATCGCCATCGGTGCCGGCACGGATGTGGCCATGGAATCTGCCGGGGTGGTCCTAGCCAGTGATGACCCGCGGGCAGTGCTGTCGATGATTGAGCTGTCCCAGGCCAGCTACCGCAAGATGATCCAGAACCTGATCTGGGCCTCTGGCTACAACATCCTCGCCGTGCCGCTGGCCGCCGGAGTGCTCGCCTCGATCGGGTTCGTGCTGTCCCCGGCCGTGGGCGCGATCTTGATGTCTGCCTCGACCATCGTGGTGGCCCTGAACGCCCAGCTGTTGCGCCGGATTGATCTGGACCCGGCCCACCTGGCTCCCACCGAGTCGAAGGAGGAACACACCACGCCTACTCCGAAATCCACCGCCGTCCACTGATCCACCAGACCCCATATGACCCTGAAAGGGCTCCACCATGAAGCGCACCCTTGTTCTTTCCGCTCTCGCCGTGGCCTCCACCCTGGCGCTGGCCGCCTGCGGTGAGGCCACCGAGTCGAGCAACACCGACGCCACCACCTCGGCCACCAGCACTGCGACGACTACCGCTGAGACGACCAAGACCACCACGGCGACGACTGATGCGGACGGGGAGATCTCCGCCGATCACAACGACGCGGACATCATGTTTGCCCAGATGATGATCTCCCATCACCAGCAGGCCGTGGAGATGAGTGAGATGCTCCTGGCCAAGGAGGGTATCCCCGTCCAGGTCGTGGAGTTTGTCCAGGGGGTTATTGACGCCCAGGGACCGGAGATTGACCGGATGACCGCCATGCTCGAGGCCTGGGGCCAGCAGCCGGTCACCGACTCTGGGGGCATGGGAACCATGGACGAGATGGGTGGAATGGATCACGGCGAGATGGGTGGCATGAGCGGGATGATGAGCCAGGAGGACATGACAGCCCTTGAGGAAGCCCAGGGCACCGAGGCCGCCCGCCTCTACCTGGAGCAGATGACCGCCCACCACGAAGGTGCGGTCGACATGGCCCGTGACGAGGTTGCTGACGGCCAGAATCCCCATGCGATCACCCTGGCCGAACAAATTATCAACGACCAGGAGGCCGAGATCGCTCAGATGCAGCAGATGCTCACTGACCTATGACAGGTCCCCGTCTTTTTCTGACCCCGAGGACAGGAATCTGAAAAAGAAGGGTAACCGTGACGATTGCCACCTGCTGCGGGCGATGGGTCGTTGTCACCGCAGCGGGTGCACCGGGGTGGATGTTTCTTCTCCTTCTGGTCGCACCACTGAGCAAAGGGGAGAGCTCCTGTGTCCAGACCCTTGGAGGACTACGCATTATTGTCCGATACTCACACGGCCGTAAAACACCCCGGCCGTATCCACCAAGTGCTCGGCACGGTCCTGGTCTCACCCGCGAGAGCTGAGCGCATCAACGCTTGCGCCGGCGGCATCGGCAATGATGGAGATGCCGTTCCTGTCGGCGGTAACAAGCGCGTCAATGTAGTCCATGCCCCACACAATAACCGCAACAAGCACCCCATGACCAGGGAAAACGGCAAAGTGTGAGAAGTATTCCAATATCGCCCCGAAACAGAACCGAGCCCCTGTTTCCAACGTCTAATACAGTTTGGGGCTTTTCAGCAGAGGACGGTCGTTTTAAGGCTCGGTGGAGAGCGTTGCGGACTCAGTGACCTGTGGGAGTGCAGACTCAGAGGCGGTCGGGCTCTGAAGCGCGTCGCTGCTTCGGACGGTTTCGTCTGAGCTCGAGGTTTCCAAAGGTGTGTGCTCAGTGGACTGTTGGGCCTCAGTGGTGGGCTGGGCTGGGGCAGTAAACTCCGGTTCGGTTTGCTCGTAGGTGGGGGCGACGTCCTCAGCGTCCGGCACGGTCTCGGTCGTCTGCGCGGTGGTGCGGGCGGGAGGTGCGAGGAAGCCGCTGTTTGCCTCGCTTTCTTCGCCCGGTTGCACCATGAAGCCACGGATGAGCAAGAGGACGCCGAAGATCGCCAGCAATACGAGGGTAGACATTCGCATGATGCCGTTGAGTACCCGTTGTGGCGAAGAGAAGAACCAGGTGCGGTGGTCGCTGCCTGTATCGGTGCTGGGGGCGTCGTCAGTGCGCGCGTTGTCGCCGTGGGCAGCGAAGGAAGCGGGGTCAGACCGGGTGGGTGCTGCGGCCGGATCGTCTACTGGGTGTGGAGGGGTCGGGCTGTTCGTCGCTTCGGCGGAGGGCGACGGTGCTGGTGTTTCCGTCGTGTCTGTCGCATCCAGTGCATCGGGAGGACGAACAGGAGAGGGTGCCTCGGGCGGGTTGACGCCGGAGTCATGCGTGGTTGGAGGGGTGACGGGGGCGTCGACAAGCGTCCCGTCGAGCGTCGTTGCGGAGCCGTACTCGTTCCAGAATTCGTCGAGGATGGCGACGCGGATTGCGCGCTCGACCATCCACTGGGCTAGCGGGTCGACGCGCACGAGGAAGCGCATGTCCACGGTCCAGGGCGAGCCGACGGTGGCGGGCGGTGCGATGCCGACGGCGGGGTGGACCTGCAGCTCGTCGCGGACGGTGTCGGCGATTTCCGGCTGGGCGAGGGCGCGGCGCGCGGCGCGTTCGGAGCGCGCGATGGCCTCGTCGGCGGAGCGGGATCCGAGCAGCGGGACGGGGATGACCACCATCGCGTTGGACCAGTAGTTGGATTGGTTGATGCACACGCGGGCGGTGGAGTTCGGGATGGAGACGGTCGCCTGCTCGATGGTGCGGATCTGCGTCGCGCGCATGGTGATCTGGATGACTTCGCCCTCGATGTCGACCCCGCTGCCTTGGAACGAGACGTAGTCGCCCACGCCGTACTGCTTTTCGGTGAGGATGAAGAAGCCGGCGAGGAAGTCCGCGATGATGCTCTGCGCGCCGAAGCCGACGGCGGCGGAGACGACGGTGGCGGGGATCGCGGCGCCGGCGAGCGAGAAGCCGATCTGTTGTAGCGCGAAGATGAGCAGGAGGAAGTAGGCGACGATTTCGCCGATGTAGACCGCCACGCCGACGAGGGCAAGTCGGCTCTTGCCCTCGTCCACATCGGTCGTGCGCGTGACCTGGCGCTCGAAGTAGCGGTTAATAAACCGGCCGGCGCGCGGCACCAGCAGCGCGAGGACGAAGAGGAGGGCGAGGTTGATGCCGGTTTCGGCGATCCAGTGCCACCAACCGAGCAGAATATATGTGAACGGCATAGTCTGTTTGAGTTTAGTCCGGGGCAGGGGGCCTGAACGGTGCCGTCGGTCACACTCGCGCGGCTTCCCAAAAAGTGGGATGTGAATTTTAATCAGTGAAATCGGCGCGGTAGTCCGCCCGGCTGTGTAACGTAGCGCACATGATCACACAGCGACTAGTAGTACGAATTCCCTCGCGGCGCTTGCCGTAGCGGGTTCGTTTTCGTACGCCGCTGACACAAGCGCCCTCGACAGCACTCACGAGAAGTGCTCGCCGGGGGCTTTTGTTTTGATCACCCTCACAACCGACACATTGACCCAAGGAGTTTGGAAACGTGGCAGCTTCATCGAATGCGCCGGACGGCAACTCGCAACCGGCGCCGAGCGTCGAGCCGGAGCGAATCACAGGCGCGGACGCGGTCGTGCGAAGTCTTGAGGAGTTGGGCACCCGGTTCGTCTTCGGGTTGCCGGGGGGAGCGGTCCTTCCGCTTTACGACGCCCTGTTTCAGGCCGAGAAGCTGCGCCACGTGCTCGTGCGCCACGAGCAAGGTGCCGGCCACGCGGCGGAGGGGTACGCGGTCGCCTCGGGCCAGGTAGGCGTGTGTCTGGCCACCTCGGGCCCGGGCGCGACGAACCTGGTCACCGCGATCGCGGACGCGTACCTGGACTCCGTCCCGATGATCGCGATTACGGGCCAGGTCGGCTCGCCGCTCATCGGCACCGACGCTTTCCAGGAGGCGGACATTCGCGGCATCACGATGCCGATTACCAAGCACAACCTGATGGTCACCCGCGCCGAGGACATCCCGGCGGCGATCGCCGCCGCGCACCACATCGCGTCGACGGGCCGTCCGGGCCCGGTCCTGGTGGACATTCCGAAGGACCTGCAGGCCGCGGAGATCGAGTTCGCGTGGCCCCCGGTGGTGGACCTGCCCGGCTACAAGCCGAACACCAAGCCGCACAACCGGCAGATCGCGCAGGCGGCGAAGCTGATCGCCGCCTCGGAGCGCCCGGTGCTCTACATCGGCGGCGGCGTGGTGAAGTCGGGCGCGCACGAGGAGCTGCTCGCGTTTGCGGAGCGCACCGGCATCCCGGTGGTGACCACGCTCATGGCGCTGGGCGCGTTCCCGCAGTCGCACCCGCTGTACATGGGCATGCCGGGCATGCACGGATCCGTCCCCGCGGTCGGCGCTCTGCAGGAGGCGGACTTGCTCATTGCCATCGGCACGCGTTTCGACGACCGCGTCACCGGCGACACCAGCACCTTCGCCCCCTACGCCAAGGTCATCCACGCCGACATCGACCCGGCCGAGGTGGGCAAGATCCGCGAGGCGGACGTGCCGATCGTGGGCGACGCGAAGAAGGTCCTGTCCCAGCTGTTCGATGCGTTTAGGGACGAGAAGAGGAATGCTGCGCCGTCGATAAGCAATTGGCTCGCGCGCCTCAACGACTTGAAGGAGCGCTTCCCGCGCGGCTACGACCCGCAGTCTGACGGCAAGCTCTCGCCGCAGTTTGTGATTGAGACGCTGTCGAAGACGGTGGGGCCGGACGCGATCTACGTCTCGGGCGTGGGGCAGCACCAAATGTGGTCGGCCCAGTTTGTTGACTTTGAACAGCCGCGGCACTGGATCAACTCCGGCGGCCTCGGCACGATGGGCTTCGCGGTGCCCGCGGCCCTCGGCGCGAAGGTCGCCTGCCCGGATAAAGAGGTGTGGGCGATTGACGGCGACGGCTGCTTCCAGATGACCAACCAGGAGCTGACCACCGCCGCGATGGAGGGCTTCCCGTTCAAGGTGGCGCTGATCAATAACGGCAACCTCGGCATGGTTCGCCAGTGGCAGACGTTGTTCTACGACGGCCACTACTCCCACACCAAGCTCGGCGGTGAGGAAATGTACGTGCCGGACTTTGTGCAGTTGGCGACGGCGCTCGGCGCGGAGGCGATCCGTGTGACCAAGGAAGAAGATGTCGTGCCGGCGATTCAGAAGGCGCGCGAGATCAACGACCGGCCCGTCGTCGTCGAGTTCATCGTCGGCGAGGACGCGCAGGTGTGGCCGATGATCGCGGCCGGCGCGTCGAATTCCGATATGCAGTACGCCCTGGGCATGCGCCCGTTCTTCGACATGGAGGAGTCCGCAGGGGAGACCCCGGAGGCGATCAACGAGGCCATCGAGGCCGTAGAAGCTACAGAGGCTGCCGATACCACCACCCAGGAGGGAAAGTAGATGTCTGACCAAACCATTTCTCGCAACACGCTGTCGGTGCTGGTGCTGGACGTCGACGGCATCATCACCCGCGTCACCGCGCTGTTTACCCGTCGCGGCTACAACCTGGTTTCGCTCGTGTCGGCGAAGACGGAGACCGAGGGCATTAACCGCCTGACCATCGTTGTCGACGCGTCCGAGTACGCCATCGAGCAGATCACGAAGCAGCTGCACAAGCTGGTTCAAGTGCTCAAGGTCGCGCGCCTGGAAGACGACTCGATGATCGCGCGCCAGCTCATGCTGGTCAAGGTGGCCACGACGAACCAGAACCGCCCGCAGGTGGTGGACGCGGCGAACATCTTCCGCGCCCACATCGTCGACGTGTCGCCGGAGTCCGTGGTCATCGAGGCCACGGGTTCGCCGGAGAAACTCAAGGCCTTCTTGGAGCTGATGGAGACCTTCGGCATCAAGGAGCTCGTCCGCTCGGGAAACGTCGCGCTGAGCCGCGGCCCGAAGACGATGGCGCCGACGAAGGGGTAGGCGGTGGCGTAAAGAAGCAATCGCTTGCCGACGCCACATAATCCCCACATAAACTCAAATCTATGCCATAATATGAAATGGCCGTCCCATATAATAGGAAAGGTGAGTGTTTCACTCATGGCAATTGACGTTCTGTACGACAACGACGCGGACCTGTCCATCATCCAGGGCAAGAAGGTCGCCATCATCGGTTACGGCTCCCAGGGCCACGCCCACGCGCAGAACCTGCGCGAGTCCGGCGTTGAGGTGGTCGTCGGCCTGCGCGAGGGCTCCAAGTCCGCCGCGAAGGCCCAGGAGGCCGGCTTTGAGGTCAAGACCAACGCGGACGCCGCGGCGTGGGCCGACGTGATCATGCTGCTGGCCCCGGATACCTCGCAGGCAGAAATCTTTAGCAAGGACATCGAGCCGAACCTGAAGGACGGCGACGCGCTGTTCTTCGGCCACGGCCTGAACATCCACTTCAAGCTGATCGATCCGGCCGACACCATCACTGTTGCGATGGTCGCGCCGAAGGGCCCGGGCCACCTGGTCCGCCGCACCTACGTCGACGGCAAGGGCGTGCCCTGCCTGATCGCGGTCGAGCAGGACCCGACCGGCAATGGCAAGGAGCTGGCGCTGTCCTACGCCGCCGCGATCGGCGGCGCACGCGCGGGCGTCATACCGACCACGTTCGAGGCGGAGACCGTCACCGACCTGTTCGGTGAGCAGGCAGTCCTGTGCGGCGGCCTGGAGGACCTGATCATGAAGGGTTTCGAGGTGCTGACCGAGGCCGGCTACGAGCCGGAGATGGCCTACTTCGAGTGCCTGCACGAGATGAAGCTGATCGTGGACCTCATCTACGAGGGCGGTATCGCCAACATGAACTACTCCGTCTCTGACACCGCAGAGTTCGGCGGCTACCTGTCCGGCCCGCGCGTGATCGACGAGGGTGCCAAGGATCGCATGCGCGACATCCTGAAGGACATTCAGTCCGGCGAGTTTACCAAGCGCCTGGTAGCCAACGTCGAAGGCGGCAACAAGGAGCTCGAGGGCCTGCGCGCGAAGGTTGCAGAGCACCCAATTGAGAAGACCGGTGCGCAGCTGCGCGACATGATGACCTGGGTGAAGAACCCGCTGAACGAGACCGCGTAGACGCACGCGCGACAACATCCGCACGAAAACACCGCCCCAGCATCCTGGTCAGTCCAGGAGCTGGGGCGGTGTTGTGTTGCGCTGTGGCGAAACTAGTTGGTGGCGCCGGAGATAGCGTCGCCGGCCTTGTCGGCCGCGTCGCCTGCAGCGTCCTTCGCGTCGCCCGCGAGGTCGCCAGCCTTGTCGGTTGCGTCGCCTGCAACCTCGCCAGCCTTGTCGGCCGCGTCGCCTGCAGCGTCCTTCGCGTCGCCTGCGAGGTCGCCAGCCTTGTCGGTTGCGTCGCCTGCGGCATTGCCAGCCTTGTCGGTGGCGTCAGCCGCTGCGTCGCCGGCACCCGCGGTGGCGTCCTCGCTCGGGTCAGCGGTGACGGTCTCGCTGGTGGTCTCCGTAGCAACGGTGGAGGTCTCGGTGACGGCAGCGCCGTCCGAGTCGTCGCTGCCGCCGCTGAAGAGGCTGATCAGCAGCCAGACCAGCAGAGCTGCGACGATCAGGCCGAGCAGCCACTTCCACCAGCCGCCACCGCCGTTGCCGGCGTCGGCTGCAGTGGTGCCGGAGGTTGCCTTCGTGGTGCCCTCAGCCTTGGACACGGTGGTGGAGCCGGTGCCGCGAACGCCGTCGACAGCGTCGCCAGCCTTGCCCTTTGCGGAGGTGAAGGTCTCGCCGACCTTGTCCTTTGCGTCGTGTGCGTGGTCGCCGATGTGCTTCGCGGCCTTCTCCACGCGGTTCGGATCCTTCGGGTTCGGGTTTGCGGAAGTGATAGTCGTATCCTTTCGTATGTGGCCCCATGCGAGCGGATGAACATTGCGTAAATTGGCTCACTGCTCGAGACCATTGTGCTATTGCGCCTATCAACGGTAGCAAAAGTTGTTGAGGCATCGCCCAAATAGTCAGCAACTTGTACGGTTGTGTGGGGTGGGGAGGGCGTAGCGTCGATAATGAGCCCTGCTCACCGCGTGTTTTTTGAAACCGGGAGCCGTTTTCATTTAATTGTCATTAACTGTGTGGCAGCTTAGGATTGAGCTATGGCACACGACCACAACCACGATCACGCCCCGTCGAGCGATACTCCGCTGCGCGCGCTCCTCGTTGCGCTCGCCGTCACCGCCACGGTCTTCGTTGCGGAGCTGGTTGGGGGATGGCTCGCCGGGTCCATGGCGCTCATGGCGGACGCGATGCACATGCTTTCCGACGCCGCCGGGCTCATCATCGCCGTTCTCGCGGTGCTCGTGGGGCGGAAACAGGCCTCGCGCCACGCAACGTACGGCTACCGGCGCGTGGAGGTGCTCGCGGCGCTGGTCAACGCGGTGCTCGTGCTCGCGATCTCTGTGTGGATTGTCGTTGAGGCGATCCGTCGCCTCCGCGAACCCGCCGACGTGCACGGCGAGACCATGCTTCTCATCGCCGTCATCGGTTTTGCGGCCAACGGCATCTCGGCGTGGGTGCTGCACGGTCACCGCGGCGACTCGATCAACGTCCGCGGCGCGTTCCTTCACGTGCTGGTGGACTTGCTGGGATCGGCCGCGGTTATTGTCGCGGGCATCGTGGTCATGGCAACCGGTGTGGCCGTGGCGGACGCCGTGGCCTCGCTCATCATCGCCGCGCTCGTGCTGCCGCGGGCGTGGCAGCTGATGCGCCAATCTGCTGGCGTGCTCCTCGAACAGGTCCCGGAGGGTTTCCGCACCGCCGAGGTGGAGGAGGCGCTGCGAGCGACCGCGGGGGTTGCAGACATCCATGACCTTCACCTTTGGAGCCTCGACGGCGTGAACGTGTTGGCTACGGTGCACGTGGTCGGCGCGGCGGGTACGGATAGTGGGCCGCTCTTAGATGCAGTGCAGCACGCCCTGCGCGAGCTGGGCATCGAGCACTCCACGATCCAGATCGAGCGCCCGGAGCACGAATCGCACGAGCAGGTTTGCTGATTCCGTTCTAAGGTTGGGGCATGGGTTTTACAACGCCAAGCTATTCCTTGAAGGACTTGTTCGCCCGTGCTGAACGTGGCGAATTGCAGTTGCCCGACTTCCAGCGCGAATACATCTGGGATGTTGACAGGATTCGCACCCTGGTCACCTCAGTGCTTCGCGGTTACCCCATCGGTTCTTTCCTTGCCCTGGACACCCGAAACGCGCCCATGCGTTTCCGCCCGCGCCCGCTCGACGGTCTGACGACGGGGGATCGGGAGCCGGGGCTTTTGCTTCTCGACGGCCAACAGCGCCTCACCTCGCTCTTCTACGCCCTGAAGGGCGCCGGCGAGATCCCGACGGTGGACTACCTGGGCCGGCGCATCCGTCGCCGCTTCTTCGTCGACGTGCGCGCCGCGGTGGCCGCCGACCCGATGCCGGTCGAAGCGGTCTTTGCCGTCGACCCGGACGGTCAGGTGCGCTCCCACTTCGGCCCGCAGATCGACGGGGGCATCCACTCCCGCGAGGACATGTTGGCGCACGGCGTCGTGCCCGTTTCAATGCTGCTGTGGAAGGAAGGCAACGACCTCCTCATTGATATGGCCGCCGACACGGACGACCCGGAGATGCGCGCCGCGGTGAAGACCTTCCAGAACGAGGTCCTGCGCTGGCTGCCGGCGTACGACGTGCCTGTGATCCGGATTGACCGTGAAACCTCGCAGATCGGCGTCGGCCAGATCTTCGCGCACGCCAACTCCGCCGGTGTGCAGATGGATGTCTTCGAGCTGCTCACCGCCGTATTCGCCACTGAAGACCCCAACTTCCGCCTGGCCGACCACTTCGCGCACATCGAACGCACGCTGCGCCTGTACCCGGCGCTGGACGGGATCGGGCGCATCGAGTTCCTGCGTGGGCTGTCGCTCCTGATCACCAGCAGGAAGGGCAACGCGGTGGGGCACCGCGGCGACATCCTCAATATCTCGCTGCACGACTACCTGACCCACTGCGACGAGCTGGCCGATGCCTTCGTTGCCGCTGCCGAGTTCCTCGCGGAGCGCTGCATCCTGGCCATCGACCAGGTCCCGTACTCCTCGCAGATCATTCCGCTGGCCGTCATCCTCGCGCGACTGGCCGAGCAGCCCGGACTGCTGGACGAGAAGGAGCCGCGCGACCGACTCAATCGTTGGTACTGGTCCGGCGTGTTCGGCGAGCTCTACGGCGCACACGCGCCGACGATTCGCGCCGGCCTCGACGTCACCGAGGTCACCCCCTGGGTCCGCGGGGACACCGACGAGGTGCCGCGCACCGTGGGCGACGCGCAGTTCCACGAGTCCCGCCTGCAGTCCGCGACGGCGGAGAGCGGTGTGTACCGCGGGCTGTACTCCCTGCTGATGGCCCGCGGAGCGCTCGACTGGCGCACCGGGAAGCCGCTCAACCGCGACACCATCGCCGAGCTGCAGCCGCGCTTCCACACCGTCTTCCCGCGCGAGTTCTGCCTGCAGGCCGGCGCGACCGAGGAGCTGGCTGACTCCGTGCTCAACCGCACCCCGAT
Source organism: Corynebacterium sp. Marseille-P8863 (assembly GCF_946902955.1). Classification (NCBI taxonomy): domain Bacteria; kingdom Bacillati; phylum Actinomycetota; class Actinomycetes; order Mycobacteriales; family Corynebacteriaceae; genus Corynebacterium; species Corynebacterium sp. Marseille-P8863. The sequence continues at coordinate 96,816 of NZ_CAMPQC010000008.1, forward strand.
GGGGCGGCGCACCGACGTGGTGATGGAGAACAACGAGCCGAAGCGTTACCTGCCGCGCCTGCAGTCGAAGTCCCTGATGGACGACGCAGAGTTCGACGCAATGCTGGAGGGCCACGAGATCCGCCCGGCCGACCTGTTGAACTCGGACTGGAACAGCTTTATCCATGACCGCCGCGACCGTTTCGTGGGCATCATCGAGTACGCGCTGGACAAGCCGGTCGTCCGCGACCTGGACGGAGCCCTCGGGGCCCTCGGTACGCGCACGGTGGACGCCTGCAGCACCAATCACGCAGACGGGGAGAATGGCAGCGAAGCAGAAAGCTAGCCGGGGCCTCGCCGCGGCGATGTGCTGCGTGGCGCTCGCCGTCGGCGGGTGCGCGGGCGAGGACACAAGTACCCCGTTGGACCAGGCCCGGGCCGCGAATCAGTCGCGGCACGTCTCCACTGCGTTTGATGATCACCCGGTAGTACTCGATGACACGAACGGGCTTGTCAGCTCCGAGTACTTCTTCAACACGTCCGAGACGTTGGTGGTGTCGGATTCCAGCGTGGAGGCGCAGCTGCGGGCGGCGTCGATTGCCGCGTACGCGCACGCGCCGATGCTGGTCTACGACGAAGATCACCACGGGCAGATCACGCAGGAAGTGAAGCGTCTGAAAACGTTTACGCTGCTCACGGTGGGCGATGTGGCGATCGCGCCGGCGTCCGGGAGCGTGCGCGTCTACCGCGATCCGGGCGGGATCGACGCGCTGGGCAAGATGACCTCGGTACGGTTCCACGAACGGCCCGTGCACGACCCGGCGGACGCGCAGGAGGTGATCGCCGACCTGGATACGTCGGTGCCGACGTGGCTGCACGCCAATTGGGCGGAGCCGCAGGTGATGCCGAACGCGGTGGCGAAGCCGTTCCCGGTCCATTCGCGCCGCGATGCGGATATGGCGCCGCAGGTGGTGGCCACGCGGGCGTCGTCAATTGCTTCGATTGCAAACGCCCGGGCGTTCGGCGCGCGGGTCACGATGGTGGACAACCCGGACCCCCGCGAATCCGAGGACACGCTGCTGGCGATGGCGGGCCTGGCGGACGCACCGCTCATTGCGCTCGGGACGCAATTCGAGCCGGCGAGCGACATTCCGGAGCGAATTATGCAGGCGGAAGAAAAATATTAGCGCGGATGGCAGACAAGCGTGCCTGCGGACATTAAAGTTACCCCCGTACCTATTCCTTTATTGAAATACCGCAGGAGACGATCCCCAGTGTCCAAACCGGTCGTGCTGATCGCAGACAAGCTGTCCCAATCAACCGTCGAAGCGCTTGGAGACTCCGTGGAGGTGCGCTGGGTCGACGGTCCGAACCGCGACGAGCTGCTCGCCGCGGTGCCTGAAGCGAACGCACTGCTCGTGCGCTCCGCCACCACCGTGGACCGCGAGGTGATCCAGGCGGCGCCGAACCTGAAGATCATCGGCCGCGCCGGCGTTGGGCTGGACAACGTAGACATTGACGCCGCGACCGAGCGCGGTGTCATGGTGGCCAACGCGCCGACCTCCAACATCCACTCCGCGTGCGAGCACGCGATCGCGCTGCTGCTGTCCACCGCGCGCCAAATCCCGGCGGCGGACAAGACGCTGCGCGACGGCGAGTGGAAGCGCTCGTCGTTCAAGGGCGTTGAGGTCTTTGGCAAGACCGTCGGCATCGTCGGCTTCGGCCACATCGGCCAGCTTTTTGCGCAGCGCCTCAGCGCGTTCGAGACCACCGTCATCGCCTACGACCCGTACGCGAATCCGGCGCGCGCCGCGCAGCTCGGCGTTGAGCTCGTGGAGCTGGAGGAGCTCATGGGGCGCGCCGACTTCGTCACCATCCACCTGCCGAAGACGAAGGAGACCGCGGGCATGTTCAATGCGGACCTGCTCTCCAAGGCGAAGGAGGGGCAGATCCTCATTAACGCGGCCCGCGGCGGCCTGGTGGATGAGCAGGCGCTTGCCGACGCCATCGTGAACGGCCCCATCCGCGGTGCCGGATTCGACGTGTACGCCACCGAGCCGTGCACCGACTCGCCGCTGTTTGCCCTGGACGAGGTCGTCGTGACTCCGCACCTGGGCGCGTCAACGGTGGAAGCGCAGGACCGCGCGGGCACGGACGTTGCGGACTCGGTACTCAAGGCCTTGGCCGGCGAGTTCGTCGCCGACGCGGTGAACATCACCGGCGGCCGCGTGGGCGAGGAGGTCGCTCGCTGGCTCGAGCTGTCGCGCAAGCTCGGCCTCATCGCCGGCGAGCTGCTGGACGGCGCGCCGACGTCGCTGAAGGTGACCGCGCGCGGCGAGCTGTCCACGGAACAGATTGATTCGCTGGGGCTGTCCGCTGTGCGCGGCCTGTTCTCCGGCATCATTGATGAGCCGGTGACGTTTGTGAACGCGCCGCAGATCGCGCAGTCGCGCGGGCTGGAGTACTCGGTGGAGACGCAGACGGAGGCGCGGGCGCACCGCAGCGCGCTGGAGGTCCAGGTGGTCTCTGCGGCGGGCAACGCCGTTTCGGTCACGGGCGCGCTCACCGGCCTCGAGGGCGTGGAGAAGATCGTGCGCATCAACGGCCGCGGCGTGGACATGCGCGCGCAGGGGCGCAACCTGTTCTTCCAGTACACGGACGCGCCCGGTGCGCTGGGCACGGTGGGCAGCAAACTGGGGAACAAGGGCATCAATATCGAGGCCGCCGCGCTCACGCAGGCGTCCAAGGGCGATGGCGCAATCCTGATTCTGCGCGTCGAGGCCGAGGTGCCGGAGGCCCTGGTCAACGAGATTGCACAGGAGCTCGGCGCCTCCGCGCTGCAGATCGACCTGGACTAGGTCGTTCCGGGCTGGACTCGGTCCTGAATCCTTTTCCGCGCAGCGCCGATTTTTCGCCGGCGGAGCTGTTACGCTATCCCGTAGTCCAATATGTGGGAAAGGAATCTCAGAAAATGAAACTGGCTGTGATTGCTGGCGACGGCATCGGGACCGAAGTCATGGCGGAGGGCCTCAAGGTGCTCCGCGCTGTCCGCAACGACGTGGAGACCACCGAGTACGACCTTGGCGCGCGCCGCTACCTCCGCAACGGCGAGCTGCTCACGGACGCGGACCTGGACAGCCTGAAGTCGCACGACGCGATCCTTCTCGGGGCGGTTGGCGACCCAGCCAACGTCCCCGCGGGCGTGCTGGAGCGCGGTCTGTTGCTGCCGCTGCGGTTCAAGCTTGACCACTACGTCAATCTGCGCCCGTCGCGGTTGTTCCCGACGTCGACGAGCCCGCTGGCCAACCCCGGCGACGTGGACTTCGTCGTCGTGCGCGAGGGCACCGAGGGGCTCTACGCCGGCAACGGTGGCACGCTGCGCCAGGGCACCGACCACGAGGTGGCCTCCGAGGTGAGCCAGAACACCTACTTCGGCGTGGAGCGCGTGGTGCGCTACGCCTTCGAGCTGGCCATGACGCGGCGTAAGAAGCTCACCCTGGTGCACAAGACGAATGTGCTGGTGAACGCGGGCGGGTTGTGGCAGCGTGTCGTCGATACGCTTGCTTCGGAGTTTCCCGAGGTCGACGTGGACTACAACCACATCGACGCCGCCACGATCTACATGGTGGATGATCCGTCGCGCTACGACGTGATCGTGACGGACAACCTGTTCGGCGACATCCTGACGGACCTTGCGGGCGCCATCACGGGCGGCGTGGGGCAGGCGTGTTCCGGCAACATCAACGCCGCGCGCGAGTTCCCCTCCATGTTCGAGCCGGTGCACGGGTCGGCGCCGGACATCGCGGGGCAGGGGATAGCGGACCCGACCGCGATGATTCTTTCCGTGGCGATGATGCTGCGCTTCCTCGGCGATGAGGAGAACGCCGCGCGGATTGAGCGCGCGGTTGAGGATAAGGTGGCTGCTCGCGACGGCGGCGCGGTGCGCACCGAGGAGGTCGGAACCCGGATCGCGGCAGCACTGCAGTAATCTGTCAGCCAGCTTTAGACAGATGAAAGGTGCACTCCCGTATGAGCGTTCCCGCGATGTCCGCCAGCACGAACCGAGCCCGTAGGAAGGTCATTGGGGCGGTGGGGCTGGCCGTAGTGCTGGCCTCCAGCCTCGCCCTGACCGCGTGCGGTGAGGGCGGCATCGGCGCGGCATCCTCGCCGCAGCCCGACAAGCTGGAGACGCATGGTGCCGAGGCGATTGACGACGCCGACGGCTCCGGCGTCGAAGTGTCGCGCCGGCTTTTTGACGCCGCCGACACCGCCGTGGTGTCCGGCCCGAAGCGTGAGGACCAGCTGAAGGCGGCGGCGCTCGCCGTGGACAAGGGGGCGCCGATGCTCGTGCGCTACCCGGCGACGGGCGACGCGGTGAGCGCGGAGCTGGAGCGGCTCGGCGCCGACGAGGTCATCGAGGTCGGTGCGGGCGCGCAGGACACCGCCGACGACGCCACCGAGCCCGTGCAGAGCGACGCGCCGGAACAGGACGTCGCCGCGATCGCCGCGCTCGATGCGCCGAACAAGGGCGAGCGCGAGCTCCCGCCGATGCTCGCCACCGCCGAGACCTCGCGCGCGGCGGCCGCGACGGCACGCGCCGCAGGCGCTGACGTGCAGGTGGTGGCGTACCCGGATCCGCGTGTGACGTCGGAAAGCATGCGCACCGTCTCCGACCAGGACACGCTCGCGCTTGGCCTGCAGTGGGGCGGCACCGATGCGTTTGCGCGCCGCGTGGAGCTGGCGGGCAACGGCGAGCTGCCGGGCGGCGGCGGCCTGGTGTTCCCGGGGCGCAGGATGATCGCGCTCTATGGACACTCGTTCGCCCCCGAGCTGGGAGTGATGGGCGAGCAGCCGCCGCAAGAGGCTGCCGCGATGGCCAAGGACTACGCCAGCAAGTACCAGCCGTTGGCCGGGGAACCGGTCATTCCGGCGTTTGAGATCATCGTGACCGTGGCGTCCAACTCGCCGGGCGAGGACGGTGACTACTCCAACGAGGCGCCCGTGGAATCTGTCGTGCCGTACATCGACGCGATCACGGAGGCGGGCGGCTACGCCGTACTGGACCTGCAACCGGGCCAGGGCGACTTCCTCCACCAGGTGCAGATGTACGAGGAGCTGCTGAAGCGACCGAACGTCGGCCTTGCACTCGACGCCGAGTGGAAGCTCAACCCGGGCGAGGCGCCGCTGTCCCGCGTGGGCTCCGCCACCGCCGAGGAGATCAACGTTGTCGCCGATTGGCTCGCGGACCTCACGCGCGACAACAACTTGCCGCAGAAGGCGTTTGTGCTGCACCAATTCCAGGTGCAGATGTTCCCCGACCGGCAGAACATCCGCACCGACCGCGACGAGCTCGCGTACGTGCTGCACGCCGACGGGCACGGCGACCTGGGGCAGAAGTTTGATACCTGGAACGTGCTGCGGGAGGGCCTGAACCCGCGCTTCTTCATGGCGTGGAAGAACTTCCTGGACGAGGACGCCCCGACCTTCAGCCCGGAGCAGACGTTCAACGACGTCCAGCCCCGCCCGTGGTTTGTGAGCTACCAGTAAAGCCGCTGATATTGTGCGCTGCCCCACGCTAGTGTTGGGGCATGAGCGTCGAACTTGAAGAAGTCGCAGGTTTCCTCGGCCAGCACGAGCCGTTCTCGCACCTGCCGGAGGAAGTGCTCGCCGGCCTGCCTGCGCAAATGACAGTGACGTACGTCCGTAGGGGCGAGACGATCGTGGCGCCCGGGCAGATTAACGACGCACTCCACATCATCCGCTCCGGCGCGGTGGACATCGTCTCCGGGGACGGCGTGCTGCTGGACCGCCGCGATGCCGGCAAGAATTTTGGCTACTCCACGCTGCTCGGCGCGCGGGAATCGCAGTACGGCATGGTTGCGGTGGAAGACAGTTTGCTCCTGCTGCTGCCGCGCGCGTCGTTTAGCGAGCTCCTTGCCAGCTACCCGGACCTGGGGCGATTCTTTCAGTCCGCCTCGCGCCGTGTGCGCGCTGCTGCGGAAGAGGTCCGGAGGTCGAGCTCCGCGGAGGTGCTGCGCACCGAGCTGGACCAGCTGCTCCGCGACCGCAAGCTTGCCACCGTCCACCCCGGCACCTCGATTGCGGAGGCCGCTGCCGAGATGGACCGGCAGGGCGTGACGTGTCTGATCGTCGCCGATGCAACGGGGACGCAGCGGCCCGGCATCCTGACGGACCGCGACTTGCGCTCCCGCGTCGTGGCGCGGTGCAAGGACCCGCGCGGGCCGGTGCGCGAGGTGATGACTGCGCCGGTGCGTACCATCGGCGCGGACGCCCTCGTGTTCGAGGCGATGCTGCTCATGGGCGAACTCGGCGTGCACCACCTGCCGGTCACCGGCGCGGGCGGGATCGTCGGCGTGGTGACCTCCAGCGACATTATGCGCCTGCTCCAGGCGGACCCGATCTACCTCGCCGCCGACGTGGAGCGCAGTAGCCGCTCCGGCCTTGACGGCGCTTTTCGCCGCGCCGCCGAGGTGTCGGCGCGATTCTTCGAGCGCGGGGCCACCGCCGCCGAGTCGCAGCGTCTGCTCACCTCGATCACTGACGCCATCGCGCGGCGTCTGTGCGTCCTGGCCATCGAGGAGCTCGGCCCGCCGCCGGTCCCGTTCGCGTTCGTCGCCGTGGGCTCGCAGGCGCGCGGCGAGATGGGGCCGGCCTCGGACCAGGACAACGCGTTGGTGTTGGGCAACGCGTACGACCCGGAGGCGCACGGCGAGTACTTCGCCGCCCTCGGGAGGTTTGTTTGCCAGGGGCTCAGCGAGGCGGGGCAGGCGCTGTGCCCGGGCGAGATGATGGCGTCCAACGCGGCGTGGCGGATGACGCAGGCACAGTGGGAGCGCACCTTCCACCGCTGGGTGACCGCGCCCGACCCCGACGCCTTGCTGCACGCGCAGGTCTTCTTCGACTTCCGCACCGTGTTCGCCTCGGACGACGCGGCGCGGGAGGTGGCCCGGGAGGTGCGCGAGTCCGCACTCGCGTCTGCGCACGGCTCGCGGCGGCTCCACACCCATTTGGCGGCGTTGGCCACGTTCCGCGAGCCGCCGATCGGGTTCTTCCGGGGGCTCGTCGTCGAGCGCGGTGGCGAGTACGCCTCCACCCTGGACGTGAAGCGCGGCGGGACCGCGGCGGTCGTCCAGATGGCGCGCCTGTACGCCATCGTCGCGGGGGTTGGGGAGGTGGCGACGGGGGAGCGCGTGCGGGCGTCGATAGGCACTGCCCTCTCCGAGAAGGGGGCGCGCGAGCTTCTCGACGCCTCCGACTACCTCTCCGACCTGGTCCTTCGCCACCAGGCGCGGCAGCTGCGCGCGGGCGAGCGCCCCGACTACCACATCGACCCGCGCGAGCTCACCGAGCGTGACCGCGCCGCGCTGCGCGACAGCTTCCGCGTGATCAAGTCGCTGCAAAACGCGCTGGCCAGCAAGTACCCGGTCCAGGCGGTGTGACATGTTTGGGTTCACGCGAGCATCCCGCAGGACGCTTGTCGACGCCGCGCTCCTGGCCGTCGACGTCGAGACCACCGGCCTGCGCCCCGGGCGCGACCAACTGGTGGCCGTCGGTTGGGTGCCGCTTGACGGGCGGGTGATCGACCTCTCGCGAGCCGAATACCACGTGCTCGCTGGCGCGCAGGTGGGCGATTCCGCCACGGTGCACGGCGTCACCGACGACGACGTCGCACGCCTGGGCGAGGACCCGGCCGAGGTGTGGGCGGCGTTCGCGCGCGCGATCGATGGACGAAAGCTGCTGGCGCACTTCTCCCAGATGGAGACCGGGTTTCTGGGGTGCCTGGGCGAGCAGGTCACCGGCACAAAGTGGGTCCTGCACGACAGCGAAGTGGTGGATACGATGGCGCTGGAGCGGCGTCACATGGAGCGGATGGGCACGTACCCGCGCGGGGAGGATTTGCGGTTGGCGCGGGTGCGGCAGCGGTACAATCTGCCGCGGTACTCAAGCCACAGCGCGCTGACGGACGCGCTGGCGTGTGCGGAACTTTACCTTGCCCTGTCTGGTGAGTGATGTATCACTGCACTATGTAATTCGGTATGCTCGTCGGCATGCGTTTTGGACGAATTGCAACACCCGAAGGGATGACCTTCGCGGTCATCGATGACGAGGGGAAGGTGGCCAAGGCAATCGCCGGCACCCCCTACACGGACCCCGAGTACACGGGCAAGGAATACAAGCTGGAAGACGTGCGCCTGCTCGCGCCGACGCTGCCGAGCAAGATCGTGGCGGTCGGCCGTAACTACGCGGACCACGTCGCCGAGGTGTTTAAAGAATCTGCCGAGCACCTGCCGCCCACCATCTTTATCAAGCCGCCGACAGCCGTGGTGGGCCCCGGTGCGCCGATCCGCATCCCGGACTTTGCCACCGGCGTGGAATTTGAGGGTGAGCTCGCCGTCGTCATCGGTGTGCCGTGCAAGAACGTCAAAGCGAAGGACTGGAAGTCAGTGGTACGCGGCGTGACCATCATCAATGACGTCTCCTCGCGCGACCTCCAGTTCGCGGACGGACAGTGGGCCCGCGCCAAGGGCATCGACACCTTCGCGCCGCTTGGCCCCTGGATTGAGACGGACCTGGATAAGTTCGACTTCACGGACCTGCCCATCAAGGCCCACCTCACGCACGACGGCACCACGGAGACGAAGCAGGATTCCAACTCGAAGCAGATGATCATGAGCATCGGTGAGATGATCGAGTGGGTCACCCAGTCGTTCACGCTGCTGCCGGGCGACGTCATGGCCACCGGCTCCCCGGCGGGCACCGCGGAGATGGTGCCGGGTGACTTCATCGAGGTTGAGATCCCCGGGATCGGCTCGCTGGGCAACCCGGTCGCGAAGGCGTAGCGGCAGGCGGACCTAGAGCCCGAGCGCGCGCATGATGGTGCGCAGCTTTGCGCTCGTCTCGTCTAGCTCCGCCTGCGGGTCGGAGTCGATGACGAGCCCGCCGCCGGCCCAGGTGCGGGCGGTGGCGCCAGCGGCGTCGACCTCGGCGCAGCGGATGGCCACCATGTACTCACCGTCGCCGTTCGCGTCGGTGTAGCCGACCGCACCGCCGTAGAAACCGCGGTCGGTCTCCGCGGTGGTGATCAGCGCCTCCGCCGCGTCGGAGGGGGTCCCACACACGGCCGGAGTGGGGTAGAGGCGCAGCGCCAAGTCCAGCGCGCTCGGCGCTGGGTCCTTGAGTTCGCCGCGGATCGGGGTGGCAAGGTGCCACATCTCGCTTGTCTTCTCCAACTCCGGGCGGTCGGGGATGTCCAGGCGCGAGCACAGCGGTGCGAGTACGCGGCGGATGTGTTCAACCACGTAGGCGTGCTCACCCAGGTCCTTCGCCGAGTTGTACAGGGCTGCGGCCGCCGCCTCGTCGGCGTCGCGGTCGTGCGGGATGCGCGCGGCAGAGCCGGCCAGCGGGCGCGAGGACACCTCCGAACCGCGCCGCTTCACCAGCACCTCGGGGGAGGAACCGACAAAGAAGTGGCCGGTGCGGCCGGAGGGGGTGAGGTCCGCAATGAAGCCGTCGCGGGTGTACGACAGGTCAATCAGGCGCGCGGCGACGAGCCGGGGATCAACCGGCGGGTCGAAGGCAATATCGACGGCGCGCGCCAAGACCACCTTGTTCAGTTTGGAGGATTCGATCGTGCCGATCGCGGCCTCGATGCGGCGCAGGTGCTCCTGCGGCGAGGGGTCGAAGCTGGTCACCGACGCGCTGAGCTGGGCGCCCGGGCCCACTCGGTAGTAGGGGTGGGGCTCGAGCGTGCCGGACTCGCGCACAATCTTTTCCGGGGCGGTGAGCGCGGCGGGGCAGTCCTGGTCGAACGGCAGGGCGCCGACGAGCATGTCCACGTCGCCCGCTTCGAGCGCGTCGATTGCGTCCCACGCGTCGGAGAACCGGCGCGCGGCTCCTTGGGTGCGCACAGAGCCGCCCGGGCGTGAGAGCAGGAAGTCGGGTGCGCTCGCGGGGCGGAGGGAATCGGACGCGGGGGTATGCGGCATAAGGGAAGACTTTAGCAACCGCAATGTGTGCGGCAACTCTTGGGGATTTGGCGCTCGTGGTCGGGGGCGTGGGGAGGGGCGTCGAGAAGCAATTGCCTGCTAATTGACGCTGTTTGCGTCCGCGCTACTATTTACCCCATGACTGATTCTGCAATGCGCGTACGTTTCTGCCCATCGCCAACCGGCACCCCGCACGTCGGTATGGTGCGCACCGCCTTGTTCAACTGGGCGCAGGCGCGGCACAGTGGCGGCACGTTTGTCTTCCGCATCGAGGACACCGACGCCGCCCGCGACTCCGAGGAGTCCTACCAGGCCATTATCGAGTCGCTCGAGTGGCTCGGCCTGAACTGGGACGAGGGCATCAACGTCGGCGGCCCGCACGAGCCATACCGCCAGTCGCAGCGCATGGACATTTACAAAGATGTGCTGGACAAGCTCATCGAGGCCGGAGAGGTCTACCCCGCGTACTCCACCAACGAGGAGGTGCAGGAGCGGCACAAGGCCGCCGGCCGCGACCCGCAGCTGGGGTACGACAACTTTGACCGCGACCTGACCCAGGAGCAGATCGACGCGTTCGAGGCCGAGGGCCGCAAGCCCGTGTGGCGCCTGCGCATGCCGGATCAGGACTGGACCTGGAACGACCTGGTCCGCGGCGAAGTCACGTTCAAGTCGAACACACAGCCCGACTTTGTGGTCGCCCGCTCCAACGGCGCCCCGCTGTACACGCTGGTCAACCCGGTCGACGACGCGCTGATGGGCATCACCCATGTGCTGCGCGGCGAGGACCTGCTGTCCTCGACCCCGCGACAGATCGCGCTTTACGCGGCACTGCAGCGCATCGGCGTCGCGGAGTTCACGCCCGAGTTCGGCCACCTGCCGTTCGTGATGGGGCAGGGCAACAAGAAGCTGTCCAAGCGCGACCCGGAGTCCAACCTGTTCAACCACCGCGACGCTGGCATCATCCCCGAGGGCATGATCAACTACCTCGCGCTGCTCGGCTGGTCGCTGTCCGCGGACCAGGACATCTTCTCCGTCGACGAGATGGTCAAGGCCTTCGACGTGCACGACGTGCTGGGCAACCCCGCGCGCTTTGACCAGAAGAAGCTCGAGGCCATCAACGCCGACCACATCCGCCAGCTGGACTCGGAGGACTTCCGCGATCGCCTGCGCGCCTACCTCACGGAGTACACCGATTTCCCGGCCGACTACCCGGCCGACAAGTTCGCGCTGGCCGCGGAGCTCGTGCAGACGCGCATCAAGATGCTTGGCGACGCCTACGGGCTCCTCAAGTTCCTTGTCACCCCGGACGCCGAGCTGCAACTGAACGAGAAGGCCGCGAAGAAGAACCTCAAGGAGGACGCGGTCCAGGCGCTCGACGAGGGCATCGCCGCCCTCGAGGCGATCGACGAGTCCGCGTGGGCCACCGACGCCATCGACGAGGCGCTCAACGAGGCCCTGATCCAGAAGCTGGAGCTCAAGCCCCGCAAGGCCTTCGGCGCCCTGCGCGTTGGTATCTCCGGCGAGCAGGTCTCCCCGCCGCTGTTCGAGTCCATGGAGCTGCTGGGCAAGGAGTCCACGCTGACCCGCCTGGGCGCCGCGCGCGAGGTCACCCCGTTCACCGCCGCATAGGCGCCCATCGCTTCACGACGCCCGCGTGCCAGGCCCACCGCCTGTCACGCGGGTTTCGTTGTTGTGCAGGGTTGAGCACAGGACAGGAGAGGGCCCGCAAAAGCACACTTACAACGGCGTGATTTAAGACGACGAAAATGCGCATTGACCAGGCGATTTGGTATGTATAGCGCGTTCTGGTTATAGTAATCATCGTTGTTCAGAGCGAACACGGAGAACAACTTCACAGAGAGTTTACTCCGGTAAGCACTGAAAAACGATGGCCTATGGTGTAATTGGCAACACAGCGGTTTCTGGTACCGCCATTCTTGGTTCGAGTCCAGGTAGGCCAGCAACAGAACTTCACATTGTTGTTCTGTGTCCTTAAGCCCCGTTCGTCTAGTGGCCTAGGACGTCGCCCTCTCACGGCGGTAACACGGGTTCAAATCCCGTACGGGGTACAAGATACTGAGGCGGTCAGCGAGTTTGCTGGCCGCCTCAGTTTTTTGCGTTTGGGGCGGGGGAGTGGCGTCGAGAAGCAATAGTGCGTTCGCGCTGCGAAGTACCTGAGTCCTTGCTACGGTATTGGTCGTTAAAAATGGCCGAGTGCGAGGAACGATTGACATGCGCATGACTGCGAAAACCACCCTGACCGCCCTGTTTGCCACGGGATCCGTGGCGGCGCTGCTGGTTGGCTGCTCCGAACCTTCCGCTGAGGATTCCACCGAGAACGGGTCCACGGCCGCGGCCGATGGCGGCGAGACCACGATCACCGTGTACACCTCCGAGCCGGAAGAGAAGGTGGACGAGATCAACCAGGCCTTTGAGAAGGCCAACCCGGACGTGAACGTGGAGGTCTACCGCGCTGGCACCGGCGACCTCACCGCGCGCCTTGAGGCGGAGAAGACCGCGGGTAGCATCGAGGCCGACATCTTCTGGGCCGCCGACGCGCCGACCTTTGAGACGTACAAGGAGGCGGGCGACCTGGCTGAGCTGAAGGACGTGGACACCTCCAAGGTGATCGAGGAGGCGCAGGACGCCGACAACATGTACGTGGGTACCCGCATCATCCCGACGGTGATTGCCTACAACACCGGCGTGTACGACCAGGGCAACGCGCCCGCCTCCTGGCAGGCGCTGACCGACCCGGAGTATCAGGGCAAGATCGTCATGCCGGACCCGTCCGTGTCTGGCGCCGCCGCGTACAACGCGACCGTGTGGAAGGGCAACGAGGCGCTGGGCGACGAGTGGATCACCAAGCTGGGCGCAAACCAGCCGATGATTGCCAAGTCCAACGGCCCGACCTCGCAGGAGATCGCGGGCGGCGGCCACCCGGTGGGCGTTGTGGTGGACTACCTGGTGCGCGACCTGGCGGATGCGGGGTCCCCGATCGCGACGTCCTACCCGGAGGAGGGCGCGCCGTTTATCACCGAGCCCATCGCCGTGTTCAAGGACTCCGATGCGCAAGACGCTGCGCAGCGCTACATCAACTTCGTGCTCTCTGAGGAGGGCCAGAAGCTGGCGGTGGAGCAGAACTACCTGCCGGTGATTGATTCGGTGGGCACACCTGGCGACGCACCGAGCCTCAAGGACATCCCGCTGATGGAGGCCGACCTCGAGTCGGTGACCAACGACCGCGAGGAAGCGGTCTCGTTCTTCCAGAACGCGGTGAAGTAGCCCGACTATTACCGTGCCCACTACCACCTCTCGCCGTATCACCGGCGTCGGCCTCGCGCGCCTCGGCGTGTGGCTGGTCGTCGCCGCGCTGTTTCTCACCCCGCTCGCGCTCGTCGTGTCGCTCGCGCTCGGCGGCAACCAGATTCCGCTCCTGCTGGAGCAAGGCCTTGGAAAGGCGACGCTGAACTCGGCGGTGACCACGTTGGCGTCGTCAGCCTTCGCGGTCCTCCTCGGCGGGGCAGTGGCGCTGCTGCTCGAGCGAACGGACGTGTACGGCAAAGGCGCGCTGCGGATCCTGCTGTTGTCGCCGCTGCTCGTCCCGCCGTTTGTTGGTGCGATTTCTTGGCTGCAGCTGTTTGGCAACAACCAGGGCCTCAACGCTGTGTTCGGCCGCGAGATCTGGAACCTCTACGGAGCGGACGGCGTGATCTTCCTCATGACGCTGCACTCCTACCCGCTGGTGTACGTCATCGTCGCGGCGGCGCTGCGCTCCATCCCCGCAGACTTGGAGCTCGCCGCGCGGATCAGTGGCGCCGGCAACGCCCGCGTGCTGCGGACGGTCACGCTGCCGCTGCTCGGCCCCGCGTTCCTCAGCGCGTTTACGCTGACCGCGGTGTCGAACCTGGCCGACTTTGGAATCCCGTCGATCTTGGGCTCGCCTGTCCGCTTCGAAACGCTGGCCACCATGGTCTACCGCATGATGGAGTCAGGCATCGTGGCCAACCCGCTGCAGATGGTCTCCACCATCGGCACGGTGCTGCTTGTCCTCGGGATCGTGGCGGTGGTCGCGGACTACGTCGTCTCCGCCCGGGCCGCGAACACCACCCACACTGGCGCGTCGATGCCGCTGCCGCTGGGGAAGTCGCGGGCGGCGGTGTCCGTCGTCGCCTGGATCGTCGCGCTGGCGCTCACCCTCGGGCCGCTCATCGGCCTGACGTACCGCGCGCTGCTTCCCGCTCCGGGCGTGCCGTTTACGCTGGAAAACATCTCACTGTCGAACTTCCAGTCCACCCTGGAGAACCCGCGTGTGATCGAGGGCTTCACCAATTCGGTCACCCTCGCGCTAGGTGCTGCGCTGCTGTGCGGCCTGCTTGGTTGGGCAGTCGGGTTGTTGGTCACCCGCACACGGGCGCGCTCGAACACCGCCCTGACGCTGATCGTGCTGCTTCCGACGGCGCTGCCCGGGCTGATCATCGGCGTCGGATGGGTCATCTACGGCCGCTACACCGACCTGTACAACACCCGGTGGGTGATCCTCCTGGCGTACGTGTGCGCGTTCACCGCGCTCGTGCTGCAGGCAGTGCGTGCCCCGCTGGCGTCCATGCCAGCCGCGGTGGAGGAGGCGGCGCGCATCTCCGGTGCTGGCCGGCTCCGCGCCATGCTTGATACGACCGGCCGCATGGCCATCCCCGCGGTCGTCTCCGGCGCGGTGCTGGTTGCGGTCACCGCGGTGCGGGAACTCACTGTCTCCATCCTGCTCATCGCGCCCGGCACCACCACGATCGGTGTGCAGCTGTTTAACCTGCAGCAATCCGGCAACTACAACCAGGCGTCCGCGCTGGCGCTCATGTTCGCCGTCATTGGCATCGTCGCGCTCGCCCTGACCATCCGCAACCCAGAAAGGAGCGCCAAGTGAGCGAAATCCAGCTCGAGCACTTGACCGTGGCGTTTCCCGACGGCACCGTCGGCCTCAACAATCTCGACGCGAACGTGCAGAGCGGCGAGTTCCTCGCGCTCGTCGGCCCCTCCGGCTCTGGTAAGACGACGCTGCTGCGCACCCTCGCCGGCTTCCTCAGCCCCACGTCCGGCACGATCCGCATCGGCGGCCGCGATGTGTCCGCCGTGCCGCCGGAGCACCGCAACATGGGCATGGTCTTCCAGCAGCACGCGGTCTGGCCGCACATGACGGTGGAGGCCAACGTGGCCTACCCCCTCAAGCAGGCCAAGGTGCCCGCATCGCAGCGCCGCAGCAGGGTCGAAGAGGTGCTCGAGCTCGTCGGCCTGGCGGGGTACGGCGCGCGCAAACCGGACTCGCTGTCGGGCGGCCAGCGCCAGCGCGTCGCCCTCGCCCGTGCCATCGTCGCGCGGCCGAGCGTTTTGCTTCTCGACGAAGCCCTGTCCGCCCTCGACGAGCCCCTCCGCGACGGCCTGCGGCGCGAGCTCGTCGCGCTCACGCGCACGCACAACCTCACGACAGTCCACGTCACCCACGACCGGAAGGAAGCGCTGGCGATCGCCGACCGCATCGCGGTCCTTCGCGACGGCGTCATCGAACAGATCGCTGCCCCGGCGGACCTGCTCGCGCGGCCGGCGTCGGCGTGGGTGGCGTCGTTTATGGGCGACGCCACCGTGCTGCCAGGGCGGATCAATGGGGGACGGGTGGTCGTCGATAGCCTACCCGAGCTGTCCTGGCCCGCCGAGCTCTCGGGCACCGCCGCGGCGGACGGCACCGAAGTCGAGGTGGCGGTCCGGCCATCCATGGTCCACCTCGACGGCGCCGGGCACGACGGCGCGACAGCGACGGCGATGACGATGATCGTGACATCCGCGCTCTACGAGCGCGACGGCTACTCGGTCTCGCTGCGCGCGGGCGACCACGAGTTCCGTGCCTTCGCCCCCGGCAGCGCACGCCCGGAGATCGACACCGCCGCGGTGGTCCGCATCGACCCACCACTGGTCTTCGCGTCAACGCCAAAGGAGCAGGAGTGAGCCAGCGCGGCAGCGTCGCCGAGGTATTCGGCGTCTTCCTCAAACTCGGCTGCACCTCCTTCGGCGGCCCCGTGGCGCACCTCGGCTACTTCCGCGACGAGTTCGTCGAGCGCCGGAAGTGGCTCACGGATTCCGAGTACGCCGATCTCGTCGCGCTCTGCCAATTCCTCCCCGGTCCCGCCTCCAGCCAGGTCGGCATGGCGCTCGGCCTCCGCCGGGCCGGGTACCTGGGCATGGCGGCGGCGTGGGCGGCCTTCACGTTGCCGTCGGCAATCGCCCTGGTGTGCTTCGCTCTGGGGCTCGCCACGCTTGACGACGCCACCCACGCCGGCTGGCTCACCGGGATGAAAGCCGCCGCCGTGGCCGTGGTTGCGCACGCGGTGATTGGGATGGCGGGTTCGCTGGTGACAGACGCGTCGCGCGCGCTGATTGCGGTGTCCGCGATGGTGCTGGTCTTACTCGTGCCGAGCCCCTGGGTCCAGGTGGCCGCGATCCTCGTCGGCGCGGCGGCCGGGTTCGGTTTGCTGCGCGGGGACGGCGGCACGGCCGATGCTGCGTCGCGCGACCGCGCCGTGTACCAGCAGTCCAAAGGCGTGGGCGTGACGTGCCTGGCGCTGTTCGCCGGGCTGCTGGTCGCGCTGCCGTTGATTGCTCGAGGCGGCGACGTCGGCCTCGGCATCGTGGATACCTTCTACCGCGCTGGCGCCCTCGTCTTCGGCGGCGGGCACGTGGTGCTGCCGCTGCTGGAACAGGCCGTGGTGCCGAACGGGCTCGTGGGCGAGGACGTCTTCCTCGCCGGCTACGGTGCCGCGCAGGCGGTGCCCGGGCCGCTGTTCACGTTTGCCTCGTTCCTCGGCGCGAGCGCACACGGCATCCACTGGGCGCTGGGTGCTGTCCTGGCCACGGTGGCGATCTTTTTGCCCGCTGCGCTCCTCGTGGCGGGGGCGATGCCGTTTTGGGACCAGCTGCGTGCCCACCCGGCAAGCCGCAGCGTGCTCGCCGGCGCGAACGCCGCGGTAGTGGGAATCCTGGCGGCGGCGCTGTACACGCCGGTGTTTACTTCGGGGATCGGAGGGCCCGCGACGATGGCGCTCGCCGCGGTCGCCTTCGTTGCGTTGCGGTCGTGGAAGACCCCCGCGTGGGCCGTTGTGATCGGCGCGGCGCTAGTCGGGTTTATCGCCTTGTGATCCGCGCGAGAACCTGGTCATGAGCTGGCGATTTGCTAAGTGGTAGGGTCTGCCTTTATTGTTTACAAAGTCGCAAGGACAGCGAACGAGCCCCGTTCGTCTAGTGGCCTAGGACGTCGCCCTCTCACGGCGGTAACACGGGTTCAAATCCCGTACGGGGTACAACGTAGCCGGACCGGTTTTCACCACAGCGTGGAAGCCGGTCCGGCTTTTGTCGTGTGGGCCGTAACTGGCCCGGCGTGCCGGCGGGGTGCAGTTTGGACTGTTTGACGAAGTCAGGTTGACGAGATCACGGAGTTTTTCCAGCGTCTTCGTCACGGGGTTCTCGTCAACTGGGCACCGTCGGGGCGGCTCCGGATTCACACACCCCTGCCTGGACGTCGCCGATTCCGGGCACTACATACACAATGCGCCGCCCCCGGCCCCTCGTGGAGGCAGGCGGCGGCGCAGGGAGGCAATGGCCGGTGAGCTAGATGTTGAAGTAGTTGCGGATCTGCTGCACCAGGTCGGGGTACTGGTGGGCGAAGATGCCGGCGATGACGGCGAGCAGGGAAGCGAACAGGCCGAGCGCGAGCAGGACGGCGCCGGCGACGCTGCTGCCGCTCGATGCGCCTTCGGTGTCGTCGCTCGGCTTCTCGCCTGGCTGCTGGTCCGGCTTCTCAGTGGGCTCGGCGGTGGTGGTCACCGTGGCATTCGCGGTGGTAGCGACGGTCTTCTCAACCGTCTCCTTGACGGTTTCCTTCGCGGTGGAGGCGACCTCCTCCGTGCGCGTGATGGTGGTGGGCACCAGCTTGGTGGTGGTTTTCTCCACCTCCTCGCGCACGGTCGTCGGGACCGCAGTAGTCACCGTGGTCGGGGCCGGGGAGCCCTTGGTGATCGTGGTCGGGACCTCGGTGGTCTTGTCCACCGTCTGCGTCGTGGTGACCGGCCTTTCCACGGTGGTGGTGACCACGCTGGTCTTCGGCTCCTGCCGCACGGTGGTCGTTGCCGTCGTCGTCTCGGCCGGGCTGGTCTTGCCCGTGGTCGGCGTCGCCTGCGCGGAGGTCGCGGAGGTCGTGGCCTCGGACGGCTTGGCCGGGGTGGTGGTCTCCTCCGGCTTCGCCGCGTCCTTCTTCTGCAGCGTGACTTGATCGACCGTGTACGGGGTGTTGATGTTGTAAGTGGTCAGCTTCAGGGACTCCGGGGAGACATCGATGCTGGTGTAGTCCGGGTTGTAGTCCTGGCGCCAGCGGGCCGTGGACTTGTGCACAAGGTCCGTCGCGCGCTCCTCGCGGATGCGCGGGTGCTTCTCCTTGTTCTCGTCCTGGAAGTCGTAGTACTTGCCACCGGTCGCGGTGGTGGAGGTGACGTAGAGGACCTGGTTCTCGTCCGGGATGAGTACGTCCCCGGCCTTCGCCGCGCCTTCAGGGACGACGGGGTCGGCGCCGTTCATGAGGTGGGTGCGGGTGTAGATGTGGTCGTGGCCGCTGAGGACGAGGTCCACGCCGGCGCTGGACAGCTCTGGGGTGAGCTCGTTGCGCATACGCACGACGTCATTGTCGGTGTAGTGGGTGCCCTGGGAGAATGGCGCCTGGTGAATGCCGGCGATCACCCAGTCCGCGTCCTTGCCCTGCTCGGCGATGGTCTTCTTTACAAACTCCGCGTGCTTCTGAATGTCTTCGCTGGAGCTGCGGTTGCCGTCCAGGCCGATGAACAGCACGTTGTTGTAGGTGAAGAAGTAGTCGGTGGTATCGGCGTCCTCGTTGGGGAGGTAGAAGCCGTCGTCGAAGATGCTGGCCGGGGCGTAGGTCTCGTGGTTGCCGCGCAGCACGGCGAGGCGGTACTCCTTGAGCTTCTCCGGAGCCAGGAACGCCTTCATCTGCTGGTTCGGCGCACCCCAGCCCTCGATCTGGTCGCCCAGATGCATGATGAATGCGGAATCCGGGTGCTCAGAGGTGGCGGTAGTGACTGCCTTGTCCCAGGCGACGGCCTGCTCATCGATCTTGGTGTCCACACCGATCTGCGCGTCTGCGAACGCGAGGAAGTTCCAGGAATCCGACTCCTCGCCGGTGGTGAAGGTCGCCTCATCGGTCCAACCGATCTTGTCGCTGCCAATGCGGTAGGTGTACTCAGTCTCCGGCTCGAGGTTGGTCATCAGCGCCTCGCGGGGGCCCTTTTCCGACGTCACGCTCTGCTTCGACGACGGATCGTCGCTTTTCCAGTACTCGAGGTACTGCTCGCCGAGTCGCGCGGACTGCCAAGCGACGTTCGCCTGGGTCTCGTCAGCGCCGATACCGAGGGCGACGCGGTCGACCGCATTGGTCGCGGCGTGCGCCGTGGGCACTGCGACGGGAGCGGCGAAGAGGGACATTGCAAGTGCGGCTGCGAGTGCGCCGCGGCGGGCGGGGGAACGGTGAGGGGTACGCATGAAGGCCATGGTCCTTTACTTAATCTGAAGATTCTGAACAGGCGGTTACGTGCAAAGCAGCGGAAAGCTGAAATTTAAGTGAACAGTAACTTACTTTGCGCTGTTCGTCTTGCGGAGGCATGAGCGTTGGGTAAAAGTAGCGGTCATGAGCTCAGAGTTTCGTGTGAATCGTCGCGTCGTCCTGCAGGCGGCCGCAGCGTCCGCTGCCGCCGCTGCTGTGGGGGCCACCGGGGCGTACGCCGCCCGCACCGGTACCGTGTCCACCCCGGAAACCCCCACCACTGCGGACCAGTGGGGCCTGCCGTTCCTGCACGGTGTTGCGTCCGGTGACCCGCTGCCGGACCGGGTCGTGCTCTGGACGCGCGTCACCCCGTCGCGCGAGGCGCTACCGGGTTCTGGGCTGGGCGAAGACGTGGAGCTGGAGTGGCAGCTGGACACCTCGGAGGACTTCAAGAAGCCGAAGACGGGTTCCGTCATGGCGGTGGCGTCCTCGGACCACACCGTGCACGTAGACCCGACCGGACTGAAGCCGGAGACGGAGTACTTCTACCGCTTTGTCGTGAAAAGCGGCGAGCATGAGGGAGCGGTCTCTCCGGTCGGGCGCGCGCTGACGGCGCCGAAGGAGGACGCGGACCTGGATCAGCTCAACCTGGCCATCGCCTCCTGTGCCAACTGGGAATCCGGGTACTTCCGGGCGTATGCGGACATGGCCGAGCGCGGACGCAGTGGCGAGATCGACCACGTGGTCTTCTTGGGCGACTACATCTACGAGTACCCCACGGGCGAGTACGCGGGCAAGAGCGGTGTCGCCCGTATGCACCACCCGGAGTGGGAGATCACCACGCTGGAGGACTACCGCCAGCGCTACGGGCGCTACCGTACGGACCTCAACCTGCAGGCGGCGCACGCGGCCTGCCCGTGGATCGTGGTGTGGGATGACCACGAGGTGGCCAACAACAACTGGCGCGAAGGCGCGGAGAACCACACGGACGGCCGCGTGGAAGGGCAGTTTGACGAGCGCCGCGACGCCGCGATGCAGGCCTATTTTGAGTGGCTTCCGGTCCGCGCGGAATCCTTGTCGGGCGAGCGCCGCATCTACCGCCGCTTCAACTTTGGCAAGCTTGCGCAGCTGACCATGATGGACCTGCGCACCTACCGCGACGAGGAGTCCGGCAGCGACCACTTCGACGATCCGGATCGCACGATGCTGGGCAGCGAGCAGTTCAATTGGCTTGCCGAGCAGCTGCAGGAATCCAACGCTCGCTGGGACGTGCTGGGCAACTCGGTGATGATTTCCCCGATGCGCTTTGTCACCATCGCGGACAACGACAAGGCGAATGAAGCCGTCGGGTTCATTAAGGAGCGCTCCACCGGTATCGCGGTCAACTCGGACCAGTGGGACGGCTACGCAGCCGAGCGCAACCGCCTGCTCACGATGCTGGACGAGCAGGAGAGCAACGTCTTGTTCCTCACCGGCGACATCCACTCCGAGTGGGCGAACTCCATCTCCTCGACCTACGGCGAGATCGGCTGCGAGATGGTCACCACCTCCATCTCGGCGCCCAACGTGGACGAGATTCTCACCAGCGCGTTTGGCACCTACCACGAGGAGGACAACTCCACCTCGCTGCTGGTAGAAAAGGTCATTCGTGACAACAACCCGTGGGTCAAGCACATCGATTTTGACGGTCACGGGTACGGGGTCGCCAGCATCCACCACGACTACGTCGACATGCTCTACTACCGCGTGTCCGACGTCGAAGACCCGGACGCCACCGTGTCGCTCGCGCACGAGCAGCAGTGGCGCATCGGCGAGGGCTTCGTCGAGGCCTAACTTAGAGGGCGGCCTCGAGCCGGCCGCGGGCGCTTAGGAGCTCCGCGCCCCACTTGTCGGCGGGGCTGGGGGAGAACCGCTCCGCCGGGCCGGAGATAGAGAGCACCGCGATGACCGAGCCGTCGGGGTCGCGCACCGGCGTCGAGACGGACGCGAGGCCGACCTCGCGCTCGGCGACGGATTCTGCCAAGCCCGTCTCGCGCACGGAGTCCAGTTCGGAGGTGGGGAACGGGGTAGCGTCGATAAGCGCATGTGCGGCGTAGACTCGCGCGGCCGACCCCGCGGTGAGCGAGAGCTGCGAGCCGACCGGCACGGTGTAGGTCAGGCCGGCCGCGGGTTCCTCGGCGGCGATGCACGTGCGGGTGTCGCCGGTGAGCTCGTAGAGCTGGACCGCCTCGCCGGTCGTGGCGACGAGTTCGCGCATGATGGGCGACGCCGCACTGAGCAGCCGCGGCGGCGTACCCGAAGAGAGCGACTCGAGCGCGGGGCCCACCGTCCAGGCTCCCGTGTCGGTGCGCGCGAGGATGTGGTGGACCTCGAGCGCGGTGGCAATGCGGTGGGTGGTGGCCCTGGGCAGCCCCGTGTCCTCGCTGAGTTGCGCGAGGGTCTTGTCGCCCCGCGCGACCGAGCGGACGATTGCTACGGAACGGTCGAGCACTTTGATGCCGGAGTCTTCGCTATACTGTCTCACGTAATGGATAGTAGCATCTCGCATTTTGGGAAGCAGCGCTTCTCGACGGTGCGTTGACCCAAGGAGAATCACCATGGAGCAACAGCCCCTGACGCTGGCCGAAAAAGTGTGGAACGACCACGTCGTTTCCGCAGGCAAGGGCGACGAGCCCGACCTTATCTACATCGACTTCCAGCTGCTCCACGAGGTCACCTCCCCGCAAGCGTTTGACGGACTGCGCATGGCCGGGCGCACCATGCGCCACCCCGAACTGCACCTGGCCACCGAGGACCACAACGTGCCCACTGAAGGCATCGTGAACGGCAACCTGCTTGAGATCGCCGAGCCGACGTCGCGCACCCAGGTGGAGACGCTGCGCAAGAACTGCGAGGAATTCGGCGTGAGGCTGCACCCGATGGGCGACGTCAAGCAGGGGATCGTCCACACAGTCGGCCCGCAGCTGGGAATCACCCAGCCCGGCATGACGATTGTGTGCGGCGACT
The DNA here is from genome assembly GCF_946902955.1 of Corynebacterium sp. Marseille-P8863. Taxonomy (NCBI): domain Bacteria; kingdom Bacillati; phylum Actinomycetota; class Actinomycetes; order Mycobacteriales; family Corynebacteriaceae; genus Corynebacterium; species Corynebacterium sp. Marseille-P8863. The sequence goes on from NZ_CAMPQC010000008.1 coordinate 119,397, forward strand.
CGCACACCTCGACGCACGGCGCGTTCGGCTCCATCGCCATGGGCATCGGCACCAGCGAGGTCGAGCACGTGATGGCGACGCAGACCCTGTCGCTCAAGCCGTTTAAGACGATGGCCGTCGAGGTTACCGGCGAGCTCGCCGAGGGCGTGAGCGCGAAGGACCTGATTCTGGCAATCATCGCCAAGATCGGCACCGGTGGAGGGCAGGGCCACATCATCGAGTACCGCGGCGAGGCGATCCGCAAGCTGTCGATGGAAGCGCGCATGACCATCTGCAACATGTCCATCGAGGCGGGCGCGCGTGCGGGCATGGTCGCCCCGGACGAGACGACGTTTGAATACGTCAAGGGGCGCGAGTACGCGCCGAAGGGCGCCGACTGGGACGCGGCCGTCGAGTACTGGAAGACGCTGCCCACGGACGAGGGCGCCACCTTTGACACCGTCGTTGAGATCGACGGCTCGGCGCTCACCCCGTTTGTCACCTGGGGCACGAACCCTGGCCAGGGCCTCCCGCTGGGCGAAAACGTGCCGGACCCGGAGGACTTCACCGACGACAGCTCGAAGCAGGCCGCCGAGAAGGCGCTCGCGTACATGGACCTCACCCCGGGCACGCCGCTGCGCGACATCGCCATCGACACCGTCTTCCTCGGCTCCTGCACCAACGCGCGCATCGAGGACCTGCGCGCCGCCGCCGAGGTCCTGCGCGGCCGACGCATTGCCGACGGCACCCGCATGCTCGTTGTGCCGTCGTCCACGCTGGTCAAGCAGCAGGCCGAAGAGGAGGGGCTGGACGCGGTCTTCACCGAGTTCGGCGCGGAGTGGCGCACCGCCGGCTGCTCGATGTGCCTGGGGATGAACCCGGACCAGCTGGCGCCGGGGGAGCGGTCGGCGTCGACAAGCAACCGCAACTTTGAGGGCCGACAGGGCCCCGGCGGGCGCACCCACCTGGTCTCGCCGCTGGTGGCCGCCGCGACTGCGGTGACCGGGCACCTGGCCAGCCCCGCGGATCTCTAAGCCCATAAGCACTCACACACGACAACGAGGAGTACACATCATGGAGAAGTTCACCACCCACACCGGCGTTGGGGTGCCGCTGACCAGGTCAAACGTCGATACGGACCAGATCATCCCCGCCCGCTACCTCAAGCGAGTTTCCCGCACCGGTTTCGAGGACGGCCTGTTCTCCAACTGGCGCGAGAACCAGCCGGACTTCGTGCTGAACCAGGAGGACTTCGCGGCAGGCTCGGTGCTGTTCGCCGGCCCCGACTTCGGCACCGGATCCTCGCGCGAGCACGCCGTGTGGGCGCTCATGGACTACGGCTTCAAAGCCGTCTTCAGCCCCCGGTTCGCCGACATCTTCCGCGGCAACGCTGGCAAGGCCGGCCTGCTCGCTGGCATCATGAGCGAGTCCGACATCGAGCTGATCTGGAAGCAGCTGGAGCAGACGCCGGGTCTGGAAGCCTCGGTCTCGCTCGCTGACCGCACGGTCACCGTCGGCGAAAACACCTACACCTTCGACATCGACGACTACACCCGCTGGCGCCTGATGGAAGGGCTGGATGACATCGGGCTGACGCTTCGCGACGAGCCCGCGATCCAGGCCTTCGAAGCGAAGCGCCCCGCGTTCAAGCCGGCGGTGCGCTAGACGCGCTACTCCGGCAGGTTTTCCAGCGCCTCCGGGGCAAACTCCTTGAGGAACGCCTTGGCGGTGTTCACCAGGCCGAGCACGCCGCGGTCCACAAAGTCGCGGAACTGCTCGTCGGTGTGCTTCCAGTGGCACGGCAGCGCGTAGGTCACGCCCAGCGCGGCGAGGTCGCGCTCCGGATCCTCCAGCGCCACCGCGGTGGGGAAGGAGCGCACGTTGTTGAACTCCTCGCACCAGGTCAATACCTCGTCGAAGCGGGATGCGGTGACCTCGCTGACGCCGACGGTGGTAAACAGCACGATCGAGTTCGACGTGTACGAAATTTCCATCGAGATGCCCGCAAACCCAGTCTGGAACGAATCCGGGTTCTCGGAGTCGGTGTAAGTCCAGCCCTGCTGCTGGAAGTACTCGCGCACGCGGTCCAGGTCGGTGTTGCGGTAACCGGTTTTGTGGTCAGCCATTACTGTGCCCCCTCGTCGGATGCGTCGGATTCAGTGCTGGATTCGGCGGAACGCTCGCGCGCGATGTCGTCGCGAAGCTCGCTGAGCTCCTCGTTGAGCGCATCGGTGGCGTAGCGCAGCATGGAGAAGTAGAAGTCCAGCATGCGCTTGAGCTGCTCGTCCTCCGCGCCGCCGTTGGGGAAGAACGGGGAATCGACGAAGGCCAGCATGGCGTCGTCTTCCCACGGGGTGGGGTGTATGCGCAGGCGGGGCAGGGAGCGGTTGACGGAGTTCACGCAGCGTCGCAAAGCGCGCTTGTCTTCCTCGGTGCGGGCGGTACCCAGCCACCGGGCGACGATGTTGAACATGTCGCCGTCGAAGCGGAAGAAGCACACCGCGCTGGGGAACGCGGTGACCGTCATGTCGTCCGACTCGCTGCGGTAGTGCTTGAGGCCCAGCTCGTCCAGTGTGGCCTCGACGCGCTCCTGCGTAATCGGGGCGAAAGCCATAATTGTCCTTTCTGCTACTTCACTGGTAGCGCCGAAGGCAGGTAATCTGCACCCGAGAGCTGGCCCTTGTGGAACGTCAGCGACCACACCGAGCCCTTTTTCGCGTTGATTTCCGTATCAATCGGCAGCGTACCGCTTGCTGCCAACCACGCTATCAGCCCCGGGATGGCCTCGCCTTGGCTGCAAATCACGCTCGTGCCCTCGGCGTTGATCACGTCCTCGAACGCGCGTTTCGCGCCGACCATATCGCCCAGCCAGGCCTGGTCCCCGAAGCGAGGGTCGACGGTGACGTCCAGGCCCAGTTCGTCCGCAAGCGGCTCGACGGTGGCCTGGCAGCGGTCCGGCTCCGCCGAGAAGATGCGGGTGGGTGCGAAGGGGGAGAGCATCGGCACCAGCATTTCCGCCTGGCGGCGACCCTTCTTGTCCAGCGGGCGCAGATTGTCATCCCCGGACCACTTCGCGCGCTCGTGCGCGCGAGCATGGCGCACGAGGAGGATGCGGGTATCCGCGGAGCGCGAGAAGCGCTTCTGTGCCTTCTCTAGCACCTGGCGGTCCAGGTTGTAGCTCATCAGCGGCTTCGCCTCGGGGATGGGCAGCCAGCGGATCTCGTCCACCTCGTCGTTCGGGGTGAATTCGCCGCCGGTGACCTCGCCCGTCCAGTAGTAGACCACCTTCGTGGTGTGCTTCACCGGGTAGATGGTCTTGCCCAGCAGCTTGCCCAGGCGCACCTCGTAGCCGGTCTCCTCGCGGATCTCGCGCACCGCGGTGCCCACCAGGGACTCGCCGGGGTCGAGCTTGCCCTTGGCCAGGGACCAGTCGTCGTAGTGCGGGCGGTGGATGCACGCCACCTCGATGGATTCCGGTTGGGTGCGGTTGCCGCGCCACAGCACCGCGCCCGCGGCCAGGGTGGTGCGGGGGAACTCGTCCAGCGGGCGCTTCGGGATCTCCTGGTGGCGCCCGGTGAGGAACATCTCCCCGGCGATGTCCTTGTGCTGCTCGTGCAGTTTCCCCTTGCGCGGTGCGCCCGCGCGCGATTTCTTGTCAGCCATACCCGCTATTTTTGCGCACGCTGTGCTCGCGCGCCAATGCGCCCGCTGCGCCCGCGTGCCGCGCACGGCGTGCAAAACTCTTGATAGGCTGACAAAGTTTGTTGAGGCACAGCGAGGAAGAATGAGGAAGGCAGCAACGCAATGGTGAATGTGGCAGTGCTCGGTGCCGGTTCGTGGGGCACCACGCTGGCAAAGGTCTTCGCCGACGCCGGCAACGCGGTGGACCTCTGGGCGCGCCGCCCGGAGCTCGCCCGCACGATAGAGACCACACGCGAAAACCCCGACTATTTGCCGGGCATCACGCTTCCCGACGCCGTGCGCCCCACCTCCAACGCCGCAGCCGCACTCGGCGCGGACATCGTCGTCTTCGCGGTGCCGAGCCAGACGATGCGCGACAACCTCACCGGGTGGGCGCAGCATTTGCGCACCGATTCGACGCTGTTGTCTATCTCCAAGGGCATCGAATCGGACACGCACCTGCGCATGTCCCAAATCATCGGCGAGGTCACCGGCGCGACCGAGGATCGCATCGCCGTGCTCTCCGGCCCGAACCTGGCCAAGGAGGTCGCGCTCGAGCAGCCGGCCGCCACCGTCATCGCCTGCTCCGACCTCAACCGCGCAAAGCTGGTGCAGGCCGCCTGCGCGACGAACTACCTGCGCCCGTACACCAACGAGGACGTCGTCGGCTGCGAGATCGGCGGGGCGACCAAGAACGTCATCGCGCTCGCCTGCGGCATGGCCTCCGGCCAGGGCCTCGGCGAGAACACCTTGGCCTCGCTGATCACGCGCGGCCTCGCGGAAATCACCCGCCTCGGCACGGAGCTGGGCGCGGACGCCCGCACGTTCTCCGGGTTGGCCGGCCTGGGCGACCTCGTCGCCACGTGCTCGTCTCCGCTGTCCCGCAACCGCACGTTCGGCGCCGCGCTGGGCAAGGGGGCCACGATCGAGGAGGCGAAGGCTGCGACGAAGGGGCAGGTCGCGGAGGGCGTCGTGTCGTCGAGAAGCATCTTCCAGCTCGCGCAGGAGCGGGGCGTGGACATGCCGCTGACCCAGGCGGTGTACGCCGTGTGCCACAAGGGAGTGAAGGTGCCGGAGACGATTGCGGCACTGATGGGGCGGAGCAAGAAGTCGGAGTAGCTGGGAAGCTGGCGGAGCAGCTGGCTGGTGTAGTCTCGATCTGTGATTCGTATAGCCGTCATTTACGGTGGCCAGTCCACCGAGCACTCGATTTCCTGCATCTCGGCCGGCGCAGTCATGGCGCACCTCTCGTCCGAGCGTTACGAGATTTACCCCGTGGGCATTACGCGCAGCGGCGCCTGGGTGGAGGGCGCGCTCGACCCGGTCGCGGGCGCCACGCTGCCGGAGGTATCCGGGAAGCGCGAGGTGGCGCTCTCGCTCAACCCGGACCGGCGCGGCGTGTTCGTCGACGCGGCAAGCGGCGAGGCCCTGGCTCAGGTCGACGTTGTCTTCCCGGTCCTGCACGGCAAGTTCGGCGAGGACGGCACCATCCAGGGCCTCCTCGAGATGGCCGGCGTGCCCTACGTCGGCCCCGGCGTCCTCGCCTCCGCGTGCGGCATGGACAAGGAGTACACGAAGAAGCTCGTACGGGCGGAGGGGGTCGCTGTCGCCGAGGAGGTGGTGCTGCGCGCAGGGCAGACGCTTGACGACGCCCAGCGTGCCCGCCTCGGACTGCCCGTCTTTGTCAAACCTGCCTCGGGTGGCTCGTCGATTGGCGTGTCAAAGGTGGAGTCGTGGGAGGCCCTCGACGAGGCGATCGCGCTCGCCCACGAATCGGACGGCAAGGTCCTCGTCGAGTCGGAGCTGCACGGTGACGAGGTTGAAGTCGGCGTCATCGAGCACCCGGACGGGCGCATTGAAGCGAGCGTGCCCGCCAGGCTCAACGGCACCGAGGATTCCGCCGAGGGCTTCTACGGGTTCGAGACGAAGTACCTGGACAACGAGGTCACCGCGACCATTCCCGCGCCCTACGACGAGGCAACGATCGCGGAGCTCAAGCGGCTCGCGCTGCGCTGCTTCGAGGCGCTGGACTGCAAGTCCCTGGCCCGCATCGACTTCTTCGTTACCAAGGACGGCCCGGTGCTCAATGAGATCAACACCATGCCCGGGTTCACCCCGATTTCCATGTACCCGCAGGTGTGGCAGGCCAGCGGGCTGGCGTACCCAGACCTGCTGGACCTGCTGGTCACCACCGCGCTGAAGCGGTAGCGCTAGCCCTGCTCCGGCAGCTGTTCGGCGATGAGTGCGGAGAGGTTCGTGATCGCCTCGCTGCCCGCCGATTGCGGCAGCGACACCGCCACGCCCGTCGCACGACCCAGCGCGTACCAGGTCGAGGCGGTCGTCCCGTTCGCCAGTGTCGTGTCCTCGAACCAGGGAACGTCATCCACCTGTGAGAGCTGCGCCCCCGCGGCGTAGCTTGCCGGGTCCGCGACACCGCAGCGCACCACGATCGGTTCCTTGCCGTCCGCGATCCAGCCGATGACGTGGGCGGACTCGGGGACGTCGCGAGGCGCGCTGCGGCGGTAGCCCTCGGCAATCGAGTCGGGGGCGGCGTCCGTGAGCGCGCGGCACGAGTCAGCCGCGCCCGACTCGTCGGCAGCGAGCTGCGTCAGCGGCGCCGGCGCGTAGCTGTGCTGCTGCTCCGGCAGCGCGGAGAGGTCCAGGCCGTCGAGCGGGGTGTCGTCGCGGCCGAGGGATGCCTCGTCAGCGGTGACGGCGACGGCGGGCTCGCGGTCCACGGTGTACCAGGTGGACATGGTGGAGCCGGGGGTGGCGTCGTCGACGCGCAGCCAGTGGGCGCCCGCGGCCTCGAAGGTTAGGGGCTCGACGAACGCGGTGTACTGCTGCGGCATGGCCACCCCGCAACGCAAGGTCACCCGCTCGGTGGAGGAGGACTGCCACGCGGCAGCGCCCTCGGGCGCGGGGTCCGCAAGTGCTGCGCGGCGGTGGGAGAGGAGGCGGTTGGGGAGGGCGTCGATAAGCGTGCTGCACTCCTGAGACCCGGCCTGCGGCGAGTCGAGCTGGGACATCGCTACCGGCTGGTTCGCGGCCTGGGTGGCCACGAAGCGCGCCCCGCCGAGCACCGCCACAACGAAGACGACGGCGAGCCCAAGGCTGACGTACGCCGCTGTTCTATTAACCTGTGATTCGTTCGCCGGGGAAGCACTCATGGCGCCACAGTCTAACGAAAGGCGGTATAGCAACCGTGATCCGAACCGGGTTTCCCACCGTCGGGCCCACGCTGACATCCGTGGGCGAACACGCGGTGATCGACGCCATCGTGCGCGCCTCGCCATCGCCCATCAACGGCGACGACGCCGCCGTGCTCACCCCCTCGACCCCGAACTCGCGGGTTGTGGCCGCCACCGACATGCTCGTGGAGGGGCGCCACTTCCGCGCCGACCTCACCACGCCGGAATTCGTGGGGCGTAAGGCCGTCGTCCAAAACTTCGCAGACATCGAGGCGATGGGCGCGCGCCCGATCGCCGCGCTGCTGGCCATCGCCGCGCCGCCGGAGATGCCGCTCGCCGTGATCGAGGGGCTTGCGCGCGGCGTGGGCCAGGCAACCGCGGACTATTCCACCGAGCTCGTCGGCGGCGACGTAACGCAGTCAGACCAGCTCGTGGTCTCCGTCGCCGCGATCGGCTCGCTCGGCGGGAACCGCGATCCGCTCTCGCTGGACCACGCGCGGCCCGGGCAGCGCGTCGTGGCCCACGGCGACATCGGCTACTCCGCCGCCGGGTTCGCGCTGCTCAACGCCGGGGTGCGGATCCCGGAAGCGCTCGAGCCGCTCGTCCACGCGCACCAGGTCCCGCGCCTGACCCCCGGCCGCGGCGTGGTTGCGCGCGCCGCCGGCGCCACCGCGATGACGGACAACTCCGACGGACTGATCCGCGACCTGTCCCAGATTGCCACGCACTCCAAGGTGGGCATCGACCTGTCCAGCCTGGCCATCGCGCCCGACGACCTGTTGCGCAAAGCCGGCGAGCTCCTCGGGCAGGACCCCTGGGAGTGGGTGCTCACCGGCGGCGAGGACCACACGCTTCTGGGCACCTGTGACGGCTCCGCGCCCGTCGGCTTCCGCTCGATCGGGAGGGTCACACGCACAGGGCAGGTGCTTATCGACGCCACCGCGCCCCACTACACCAACGGATGGGAGAGCTTCGGATGAATCTGCCCGTACACGAGACCTGGCAGGCACCGCTCGCGGGAGTGGAGGACCGCATCCACGCCATGGGAGACTTCCTCCGCGGCGAGGACGCCTACCTGCCGCGCGGTAACGACATCCTGCGCGCGTTTGCGGACCCGTTCGACGCGGTGCGCGTCCTCATCGTCGGGCAGGACCCGTACCCTACGCCTGGCCACCCGATGGGCCTGGCGTTTTCCACCCAGCCGGGCGTGAAGCCGCCGCGCAGCCTGGTCAACATCTACAAGGAGCTGCAGGAGGATCTCGGCGTCGCCCCGCGCGCCGACGGCGACCTGTCGTCCTGGTCCGCCCAGGGCATCCTGCTGCTCAACCGCGTGCTCACGGTCCGGCCCGGTGCGCCCGCCTCGCACCGCGGGAAGGGCTGGGAAGCGGTGACCGAGGCGGCGATCCGCGCGCTCGCGGCCCGCGACCAGCCCCTCGTGGCGATCCTCTGGGGCCGCGACGCGCAGTCGGCGGCGCGCTTTCTTGGTGAGACGCCGCGCATCGAGTCCCCGCACCCGTCCCCGCTTTCCGCCAGCCGAGGGTTCTTCGGCTCCCGCCCGTTTAGCCGGGCCAACCAGGCGCTTCAAGACCAAGGTGGGCAGCCGGTGGACTGGGGCCTGTAAGATAACCGCTCATGGTGACTCCTCGTGGCTTCGACGGTGACCGCCTGCGCTCATGGGCCAGGCGCGCCGCCAGCGAACTCGAACGCCGCAGGGTGGAGATCAACGAGCTCAACGTGTTCCCGGTTCCCGACGCGGACACCGGCTCCAACATGGCGCACACCATGCATGCTGCCGTGGAGGCGACCGAGCAGATCGGCGCGGACGCCACGGCCGCCGAGGTCGCTGAAGCCCTCGCCCAGGGCGCGGTGCGGGGCGCACGCGGCAACTCCGGCGTCGTGCTCTCCCAGGTCATGCGCGGCCTGGCGCAGTCCATGACGGAGGAGACCTCCGGTGGGGCCATCGTCGCCGACGCGCTCGCCGCCGCGGTGCGGTTTGCGGACCGGGCGATCGCCGAGCCCGTCGAGGGCACAGTGATCACCGTGCTGCGGGCCGCCGCCGTCGCCGCAGAGGAGGCGGCTGCCGGCACCACCGCGAACACGCTCAGCGACGTCGCCGCCGTCGCAACCGGGGCGGCGCAGCAGGCGCTGGCGAACACGCCGTCGCAGCTCGAGGCCCTGCGCCAAGCCGGAGTCGTCGACGCGGGCGCGACGGGGCTGGTCATCCTCCTCGAAGCCCTCGTGGCCGAGGTGGCGGATGGCGCTGCGCAAAACGCGCCGGGGGCAAGCGAGCCGGGGGAGGGGGCGCCCAGAAGCACTGGCTCGGCGGCGCACTCGCACGGTGCCGCGGGAAACCTTGAGGTCATGTTCTACTTCCGCGGCGAGGTCGGTGCGCTCGGGCGGCTCGAAGACGCGCTGGTCGGGCTGGGAGACAGCCTCGTCGTCGCGCGCGCCGGCGAGGACGAGGGAACCGTCCATATCCATACCGAGCGCGCCGGCGAGGTGATCGAGCAGGCCTTCGGCGCAGGGCAGGTCAGTAACCTGCGGCTGGAGATCCTGCCCGCGGAGCCGGTGACGCGCGCGCCGAAGCGAGTGATCATCGCGGTCACGCCGCCCGGTTCGCTCACCGAGCTGTACGGTCAGGCCGGCGCCGTGACCATTGCCCCCGGCCCTGATGTGGTGGCGGACATCCTCGCAGCGATCCGCCGCTCCCGCGCCCAGGAGGTGATCCTGCTGCCAAACGGGCTGCTGGACAGCCGGAACCTGGTCGCGGTCGAGCGCGCGACGCGGGCCTTCGAGCAGACGATCACGCTGCTCGCCACCGTGCGGCTGGTCTCCGGGATCGCCGCGCTGACCGTCCACGACGCGAACCAGCCCCTGGCGACCGCCGCGTTCACCATGTCCGAGGCCGCGGGCGAGATGCGCACGGCAGTCGCGCACCGCGCTACAAAGGCGGGGCTTATCCAGGGTGGTCCCGTGGGCAAGGGCGACATCATCGTTACTGCTCACGGAGAGACCGTGCTCATCGCGGACACGCCGGCGGAGGCGCTCGAGGGTGCGTGCCGGCGCCTGCTCGATCACGGCGGCGAGCAGGTCACGGTGCTCTACGACCCCACCTACCTGCACGCCGAAGAGTTGGACGCGCTCGCGGTGCGGTTCGCCGAGACGCTCGGCGTTGAGGCGGTGGCGTACCCGGCAGACGGCCTCGGCGCGGTCGCCGAGATTGGGGTGGAGTAGCCCATGCTTGGGTTTGCAGACTCGCGTCCGCTGAACCTGGTCATCCCGCTCAAACAGGCGCGTGCGATTGCGAAGCACCTGGACATCACGACCTGCGGCGAGCTCCTGCAGTACTACCCGCGCCGCTACCTGCAGTACGGCAAGGGCGCAGACTTGACCGGCATGGAAGAGGGCTCCACCGCGACGATCATCGGCACCGTCGTGAGCACGACCTTGATCCCGAACCGCAAGACCCCGAAGCGCCCCATCTTCCGCATCGAGGTCGACGACGGCCGCCAAACCATCCCCGCCACCTTCTTCGGCTCCGCCTACGCGCAACGCATGCTCCGCGAGGGTCGCCGCGTGATGCTCAACGGCAAGCTCAATTTTTTTCGCGGCCGCCCCCAGCTCCAGCACCCGGACTTCGTGCTTCTCGACGGCACGTCCCAGGCCACCGGCTCACTGAAACAACTCATGCACTTCGGGTCGTTGGAGCAGATCCTTTCCGGGCGCGACTGGCTGCCCATCTACCCGGCGAAAAAGGGGATCAACACCTGGACGATTATGGGCGCGGTCCACATGGTCCTGCACTCGCTGCCGACCATCGAGGAGCCGCTCGGGTTCACGCCGATCGGGATGCTGCCGCTGAACTCGGCGGTCCGCCAGATCCACGAGCCCGGCCCCGAGGGGCCCGGCAAGGCGCTGCACCGGCTGAAGTACGACGAGGCGCTGTCCGTCGCGCTGGCCATGGGGGTGCGCCGGGCAGACCTCTCGCACCGTCGCGCGGAGGCCCTGCCGCGGGTGGCGGACCGGGACCAGGCGAGGCTGCTGGACCAGCTGCCGTTCGCGCTCACGGAGGGCCAGTCGGCGGTGTTCGGGGAGATCAGCGCGGACATGGCCTCCGTGCGGCCGATGAGCCGGCTGTTGCAGGGTGAGGTCGGCTCCGGCAAGACGATCATCGCGTTGATCGCCATGCTGCAGGCGGTGGACAACGGCGCGCAGGCCGCGCTTCTCGCGCCGACCGAGGTGCTGGCGATGCAGCACGCGCGCTCGCTTGCAGAGACGCTGCTGCGCGCCGGCGTTCCCGCGCGCGTCGTCGCGCTCACCGGCTCCATGGGGGCCGCGCAGAAGCAGGAAGCGCTGCTCAAGATCGTCTCCGGCGAGGCGGACATCGTCGTGGGCACGCACGCGTTGATCCAGGACACGGTGGACTTTTTCAACCTCGGGCTGGTCGTAGTGGATGAGCAGCACCGGTTCGGGGTGGAGCAGCGTGATACGCTGCGGGCGAAGGCGGGGGAGCGCACCCCGCACCTGCTCGTCATGACCGCGACCCCCATCCCGCGCACCATCGCCATCACCGTGTTCGGCGATCTGAGCGTGTCCACGCTCAAGGAGCTGCCAGGCGGGCGCAAGCCGATTCGCTCCTCGGTCGTGCCGGAGTTTCGGCCGTCCTGGGTGGCGCGCGCGTGGGAGAAGATCCGCGAAGAGATCGCGGCGGGCCACCAGGCGTACATTGTCTGCCCCAGGATCGAGGGCGAGGGTGGCGTGCACGAGGTGGCCGAGTACCTCGCCGACGCGGAGTTCCCGGACAGCACGGTCGCCGTCCTCCACGGCCGGATGAAGGGCGAAGAGAAGGACGCCGTGATGGCGGATTTCGCCGCGGGCGCCACGGACGTGCTCGTGTCCACCACGGTGATCGAGGTCGGCGTGGACGTGCCCAATGCCACGGTGATGATGGTGCGCGAGTCCGAACACTTCGGCGTCTCCCAGCTGCACCAGCTGCGCGGGCGCGTCGGCCGTGGCGGGTTCGAGTCGTGGTGCCTCTTCCATACGCTGGCGGACCAGGGCTCCCCGTCGTTTACCCGGGTACAGCAGGTCGCGGCCACCACGGACGGCTTCAAACTCGCGGAGCTTGATCTGCTCAACCGCCGCGAGGGCGACGTGCTGGGCAAGGAGCAATCGGGCCTGCACCGCACCCTGCGGCTGATCAATCTTGTGGACGACCGAGCACTCGTCGAGCGCGCCTACCGGGACGCGGGCAGCATCGTCGCCGACAACCTGGAGTTCGCGCGCAGCGCCACCGCGGACTTTGTCGCCGAAGACTTCGAATACCTAGACAAAAGCTAAACCCGCGCTACCTGCCCGCTACAGTGTGTGGCATGAACCGCATTATTTCCGGAGACGCCCGCGGCAGGAAGATCAAGGTCCCGCCCGAGGGCACGAGGCCGACATCCGACCGCGCCCGCGAGGGCCTGTTTTCGTCCCTCCAGGTCCGCTTCGGGTTCACGGGGGCGAACGTGCTCGACCTGTTCGCCGGTTCCGGCGCGCTTGGCCTCGAGGCAGCGTCGCGCGGCGCGCAGCAGGTGGTGCTGGTGGAAAATGACCCGCGTGCGGTCGCCGTCATCGAGCACAACGCCGAGGTCGTCGGCCACGCGGACGTCCGCATCGAGCCAGTCAAGGCTTCCACCTACGTTGCGCGCGCCCCGCGCAAGCACTTCCACATGGTGCTCGCAGACCCGCCGTACGCGCTCGATGACGCCACCGTCGCCGAGATGGTCCGCGCGCTCGAGCCATTGCTTATCGACGGAGCCGTGGTCGTCGTCGAGCGCCACCGCGACAGCCCCGAGACCGATTGGCCGGCGACCTTCACCCCGACGGGCCAGAAGCTGAAGAAGCGCACCTACGGCATTGCCCGCATGGACATGGCCGTCTACGCGGACCCCGAGACCAACGAAAGCGAGGAGCAATGACCACCGCTGTCTGCCCCGGGTCCTTCGACCCGATCACGAACGGGCACCTCGACATTGTGCGCCGCGCCTCGCACAGCTTTGACGAGGTCGTCGTGCTTGTCACCGGCAACCCGTCGAAGAAGTCGGGCCTGTTTAGCGTGGAGGAGCGCATGGCGCTTATCCGCGAGGTGACCGCCGACATCCCGGGCGTGCGCGTGGACTCCTGGGGAGGCCTGCTCGTCGACTACACCAACGAGCACCGCGTGACCGCCCTGGTCAAGGGCCTGCGCTCCTCGCTGGACTACGACTACGAGCTGCCCATGGCGCAGATGAACCGCCGCTTGTCCGGCATCGACACCTACTTCCTCATGACGGACGAGAAGTACGGCTACGTCTCCTCCTCCCTGTGCAAAGAGGTGGCCAAGTACGGCGGCGACGTCACCGGGCTGGTGCCGCACACGGTCCGCGAGGCCATGCGGGAGAAGTTCCAGTGATCTGGCTCGCCGTCGGCGTGTTCGTTGCCATCGCTGCCGGCGCCATCTCCCAGCGCGTCTCCGGCATGGGGCTCGGTCTCATCGCCGCGCCCGCGCTCTCGCTCATGCTGGGGCCGGTCGTGGGCATCATCCTCATCAACGTCCTCGCCACGATCAACGCGGTGCTGAACACGTGGTCCATGCGCGCGGACGTCGATTGGGGCAAGTTCGCACCGATTGCGGCGGCGCTCGTCGTCGGCGCGGTGCCGGGTGCGTTCCTCATCCGCGCGGTGTCGCCCTCGGCGCTGCTCGTGGTCGTCGGCATCGTGCTCCTCATCGCGCTGAGCGTGGTGACCCTGGGTAAGCGCTACGTGCCGCCTATCGAAGGCGCGCTGCCCGCGGCCGTCTCCGGCGCCGTCGGCGGGCTCATGAACACGCTCGCTGGCGTGGCAGGGCCCGCCATCACGGTGTACTCGCAGGCGGCGCGCTGGCCGCAGCGCACCTACGCGGCCACCCTGCAGCCCATCTTCATGGTCTCCGGCGCGGTCTCGTTCCTGATCAAGGAGCTCACCGGGGCTGCGAACCTGGCGACCATCCCGGCGGCGTTCTGGGTGGCGGCGGCCGCGGGGCTCATCGTCGGCCAGGTTGCGGGCACGAAATTAGCCCCGCACATCCCGAGCGCCAAGGCGCACACCGTGGCGCTCTCGCTCGCGTTTTTCGGCGGGTTTACCGCGCTCGTGCGCGGGCTGGTCGGGATGTTCGGGGCGTAAAGGGCGCTAGAACGAGCGTTAGAACAGCGTCGAAACGAAGGCCTTGGTGCGCTCCTCGCGCGGGTTGTCCAGGACCTCGGCGGGCGTGCCGTACTCGATGACCTGGCCGTTCGCCATGAACGCAACGTGGTCGGCCACTTCGTGGGCAAACGCCATCTCGTGGGTGACCACCATCATCGTCATACCCTCGGCGGCGAGGTCCTTCATCACGCGCAGCACTTCGCCGACGAGCTCGGGGTCGAGGGCGGACGTGGGCTCGTCGAAAAGCATGAGCTTCGGCTCCATGGCCACGGCGCGCGCGATCGCGACGCGTTGCTGCTGGCCGCCCGAGAGCTGGATGGGGAAGGCGTCGGCCTTCGCGGCGAGGCCGACCATCTCAAGCAGTTCCATCGCGCGCGCCTTCGCCTTCGCCGGGTCCTCGCCCTTGACGTGGATCGGCGCCTCGATGATGTTTTCCAGCACCGTGCGGTGGCCGAAGAGGTTGAAGTTCTGGAACACCATGCCGATGTCGCGGCGCTGCTTGGCCGCATCCTTCTCGCTCATCTCGTAGAGCACGCCGTCGCGCTCGCGGTAGCCGATCAGGTCGCCGTCGACGTACAGGCGGCCCGCGCTGACCTTTTCCAGGTGATTGACGCAGCGCAGGAACGTCGACTTGCCGGACCCCGATGGGCCGATGAGGCAGGTGACGCTGCCCGGCATGACCTCCAGGTTGATGCCTTTGAGCACGTCCAACTGGCCGAACGACTTCCACACGTCCACGGCCTGGATCATCGGTGTTGCTTTGACCGTCATGGCTTAGCGTCCCTTCTTCTTGTCCGGTGCGGTGATGATTTCCACGTTGGAGGGGATGGTGCCCTCCGCGTCGGCCAAGCTGGCGAGCTGGCGGGCGGTGAGCTGGCGAGTCGCACCGCGCTCGAAGTAGCGCTCCAGGTAGTACTGGGCGACCATGAGCAGCGAGGTGATGACGAGGTACCAGGTCGCCGCGACGAGCAGCAGCGGCACCGGCTGGAACAGGGCCGCCGCGATGTCCATGGAGCGGCCGTACAGCTCGAGCGAGTAGGGGACCGCCACGACTAGCGACGAGGTCTTGAGCAGCGAGATGAACTCGTTGCCCGTCGGTGGGATGATGATGCGCATCGCCTGCGGGAGCACCGTGCGCGTCATCGTTTGGCACCAGCTCATGCCGAGTGCCTTCGACGCCTCGACCTGGCCCTCCGGCACCGAGGACACGCCCGAGCGGACGATCTCCGCCATGTACGCGGCCTCGTTCAACCCGAGGCCCACGACCGCCAGCGCGAACGCGGAAGAGGTGAACGGCTCGAGCGGGATCTCGGTGAAGCCGAGGTTGATCGAGTCATAAATCGCGCCGATCAGTCCCCAGAACATCAGCTGCACGTAGACCGGCGTGCCGCGGAAGACCCAGAGGAAGAGCCAGGCGACCGCGTTGAACACCGGGTTCGGGCTCATGCGCATGACCGCGAGCAGGATGCCGCCGACGACGCCGATGATCATGCCTAGCAGCGTGATCGCGAGCGTGTGCAGGCCGGCGATGGCGATGCGGGTGTCAAAGAGGTACTGGAAGTAGGTGTCCCACCCGTAGGCGTCGTTACGCGCGGCGCCGATGATGAACCAGGCGACGAGCGCGACCAGGATCGCGGCGAGCACCCAGCGGCCGGGGTGGCGAAGCGGCTTCGCCTCGATGCGCTCCGGCTTGCTCCGCCGGCTGTATACCTTGTTGCTCATCTGGTGTTACCCCAGCCCTTCTATCGGTTGTTCGTTCAGGAGTGCGTGTTCGAGCAGCCCACTATCGACGTTCCACTGCTCCAGGATGCGGGCGTATTCCCCAGTGTCGATCAGGTGCTGCATGGCCAGCGCCATGACGGGGCCCAGCTCCGAGTCCTTCGGTACGGCGATTCCGTACGGCGCCGCGTCAAACATCTCGCCGACGAGCTCGAGGTCGCCGCCCGAGCGCTCCACAGCCCACGCGGTGACGGGGGAGTCGGCGCTGTACGCGTCCGCGCGGCCGACGAGCGCGGCCAGCGCCGCGTTATCGGCGGTGTCGAAGGAGAGGACGGTGATCGGCTCCTTGCCCGCCTCGACGCAGGCGTCGGACTTGGGGCGCACGTCGTCGGTTTCGGAGACGGTCGTGCGCTGCACAGAAACGGTGAGCCCGCAGGCGTCGTTGGGGTCGACGGCGCTGCCAGTCTGCCGCGCCCACTGGATGCCGGCGTACAGGAAGTCGACGAAGTCGAACGATTCGCGACGCTCAGGGTTGTCAGTGAATCCGGACATGCCGGCGTCGAGGCTGCCGGCTTGCACCGCGGGGAGGATCATGGAGAAGTCCATGTCTTGCGGGTCGTATTCCAGGCCCATCACGCCCGCGAGCGCGCGTCCGATGTCCATTTCGAACCCGATGAGTTCGCCCTCGGAGTTCTTAAACTCAAACGGGGCGAATGGCGGGTTGGCACCGATGGAGAGTTTGCCGTCCGCGGCGACCTGCTCGGGCACGAGGGCCGCGATCTCGGGGACTTCTTCCGGGACGATCGGCTCCCAGGCATCGGGCGTACCGTCCTCGGTGTTAGTCACGCAGCCGGTCAGCAGGGTCGCTGCGGCGAGGCAGGCCCCGAGGACGCTTGCCCGGCGTGCGGTGAATGTTGCGTGCATGGAACTTCCAGAAGCGTAGAAATATACTGTGCACTGTATATTACTCGCAACGGTGTCGGCGGGGAAGTCGCCATGCCGTGCGGCAAAGCTACTGCTGCGCCATGCGGATGCCGCGCATCACCAGCTCCACGAGCTGGCCGATCACCAGCAGGCCCAGCATGACCGGGATGACGGACGACGCAGCGCGGCTCGACCCCGCGGAGCTCTGCGCGAAGTCACCGGTAAAAAAGCCGGACGACATCATCGACGAGCCCTGCACCTCCTGCTTCGCCAGCTCCCACGGGTTCGCGGTATCCGGCACCGACGAGTTCTTCGCCCACGCCTGCACGACGTCCTTGCCGTCGCCCTCCTCCATGTCCTTGGTCCAATCCAGGAACATCTCGGAGCTCGACACCTTCTTCACCGGGTTCTTGTCCGGATCCAGGTGCATGGGATCCTTCTCTTCGTCGTAGTCCAGCGGCTTCAGGCCGGGCGCGGGGTCGCCGGGCTTGTTGCCCTTGGGGCGAGTGCTTGACGACGCCCCATCGCCCCCGTTCTCTCCCGCCTCCGCAGCGGCGGCGGCCGGGACGAGGGGGCTGAACTGGACGGTGGATACAGCGAGTGCGGCAGCGATGGTGCCGGCGAGAATGGTCTGGCGCATGCGAACATCCTAACCAAGCGGGTGGACCATTGTCCCATCGGCGAGGCGCGCGGAAAACCCTTAACCAGTATTAGACGCAATATGTAGGCCCGCGGTTCCCTTCGGTGGGTGTTTTGGGAGTCTTCTCACAAGTGCTTGTTTGCGCTGGTCACAGGCCCGTATGGTGCTGGGTATGGATGTGATTGCAGACCTTGTGGCCCACGACCGCGCCGGCGTTGACTACGTCGCCGCGGCCGTTGGCGTGTCTGCAGATTCGCTTATCGACGCCGGCGTGGCCCCCGACCGCGCCGCCCAGCTAGTCGTTGCCGCCCGCATGTTGTACGCGCCGACGTCGCATTCGCGTTACCAGGCCCGTGCGGTGGCAGGTGCTCGTGAGTGCGGGCATCGGGTGGATACGTTGGCCTATATTGCGCGTGCGTCGCGCTCGATTACAGATGCGACGAACCGGTGGCGGTTTATTGAAACGCTGTGTGCCACCAGTGGTGATTTGGCGTGTGTGCGCCGTGTTGCTGGGCAGTTGAAGCGGGAGTTGTTGCCGGCGCCTGCGCGCACGCCTGGGGTGCGGGTGCGCCAGCATGGTGATGGGATGGCCACGTTGAAGGTCACTGGTCCCTCGCTTGCGGTGCAGGGGTTGTTTGATGCGGCGAAAGATGATGTGGTCGGCTGGTTGTCTGATGAGTGTCCGCAGGCGGAGTATGTGGTGCGGGTGACTGCGAATTTGGATCTGGGGGAGTATGTGAAGGTCATCGCGGGGGCGGGTGATGATGTCCAGGTGCGGTTTGACAATGGTGTGGTGGTCTCCGGTGCGGAGTTTGTGCGGATGCGTTTGGCTGAGTTGGGGTCGGTGATTTTGGTGGGGGCGGCTGATGGGCCGGTGAATGCGTATGATGTGCGGTTTGCGCATCGGAAGCATCGGGAGATGATGTTGGCGGATTCGCTTACGTGTACGTGGAAGGATTGTGATGTGCCGGCGTCACAGTGCGATGCGCATCATATGGTGGAGCATCAGCATGGGGGTGAGACTGAGGTGGGGAATTTGGGGTGGTTGTGTCGGTATCACAATTATCAGGCGGGTAGGCCGTCGCGTGGGCGGACGCAGCGTCGTGGTGGGCGGATTGTGTGGGTCTCGCCGTCGGGTCGGGTCACACCGACTGGGGCGGATCACGCCGCGCGGGCGCCGTTTCGTAGCCCGGACCCGCCGGATGACGGGTAGCGTGCCGTCGCTTTCGAGTTAGCGCCAGTGCCCCTGGCGCCAACACGCATGCGCTGGGGCGGTGGCGTCGTTAAGCGAGGCGGCCCAGGTTGCGCTTGCCCACGAGCAGGATTGCGAGGGAGAGGACTAGCGACGCCGCGCCGAACCAGTACGGGACGCCCGCGCCGAGCGCGGCGGCAAGCGGGCCGGAGACCGCGGGGGCGATGGCGCCGCCGAGGAAGCGCAGTCCGGAGTACGTGGAGGAGGCGACGTTGCGGGGGAGGTGGGTGGCTTCCATGACGGCCTCGGTGAGCACGGTGTTGAAGACGCCGATGAAGATGCCAGCGATGATGACCAGGGTGACGACCGCCGTGAGGTGCAGCGCGGCGAAACCGAGGCAGGCGAGTAGGACGCCGAAGCCGCCGAGGATCAGGTTCAGCACGGGGAAGAGGCCGAGCCATTGCACGAGGCGGGGTGCGAGGAACACCGAGGAGATGGCGAGTGTGAGGCCCCAGCCGAAGAAGACGAATCCCAGCTCGATGGCGCCGAAGTCCTTGCCTGCGAGCGAGGCGGCCTCCTCGATTGGGTACGGGGAGTATGCCAGAAGCGTGAAGAAGCCGAAGTTGTAGAAGAACGCGACCAGTCCGAGCGTGAGCAGCGCCGGTTCCTTGAGCGCGACGAAGCCTGCGCTGAATTCGACGGGGGCGGGATTGTTGGACTTGCGCTTGAGGAGCGTCGCGATTGCGAGAAAGCCGATGGCCATGAGGACGGCGGTGCCGTAGAAGGGGGCTCGCCAAGAGATCTCGCCGAGGAGACCACCGGCCAGCGGGCCGACGGCGAGGCCGATGCCCATCGCCGCTTCGTAGAGGATGATGGCTTGACCGGCGCTGCCTGCGGCGGCGCCCACGATCGCCGCGAGCGCGGTGGAGATGAACAGGGCGTTGCCCAAGCCCCAGCCGGCGCGGAACCCGATGATGGCGTCGACGGAGCCGGCGGCGCCGGACAGAAACGCGAAGACGACGATGAGTGCGAGGCCAATCAAGAGTGTGACCTTGACTCCGATTCGCGAGGAGATGAAGGCGCTGAAAAACATTGCGAGCGCCGTGATGAGCAGGTAGCTGGTGAACAGCAGCATCGTCTGCGTGGGGGACGCGTCGAGTTCGCGGCTGATGGCAGGCAGAATCGGATCGACCAAGCCGATGCCCATAAACGAGACCGTGCAGGCGAACGCGAGGGCCCACACAGCGATTGGTTGCTTCAGCATTGAATGCGGTTCGGCGTCTTCCAAACCAGCGTTGGACATGAAAACCTCCTTGTTTTTGGGCATGACAAATGTGGTGGGGTCGACTGGATTGCCGGCCTCAGTAAGTAGGGATGCAGATGTGCTAGCGCTTCTCGGAGAGTTCCTCGGTGATCTGCTGGAGCAGTTCGGAGGCGCGGTGAAGCACGGCGATGTCGTCGTCGCTCAGCGTGTCCAGCGCAGGCAGGATCTGGGCGGCGGAGTCGTTGCGGTACTTCAGGAGGATGTCGCGGCCCTTGTCGGTGATCATGAGGTCCGCGGCGCGCGCGTCTTCGGGCGAGGGGTGGCGGGTGATGAAGCCGCCGTCGACAAGCTTCTTGATTGCCTGACTCATGGACGGCTGTGTGATACCCTCACGACGTGCGAGTTCTCCGACGCGAAGTCCGGGCTCGCGATTGAGTGCGGACATCGCGCGCAGCGAGACGTACGAGAGTTGTACCGGCGTTGCTTGATATGCGGTCCGTGCGAAGCGGCTGCTGGCCCACACGAGGCTGTTGGCGAGCTGTGTTTGTTCGTCAATCTGCATAGCGTAAATATATACTATGCCTATGTAAGTTGCAATCCGGGCCCACGCCAGGGTGATCTACCCCTGCGGAGGCCTACAACGCTTTACCCAAAGCGCACCCCCGACCAGACATCAAGGCTCATGACTACCGCCTGCGAACCGACAAAGTCGCCAAAAACGGCAAAACAACACTGCGATGGGGCGGCCAACTCAGACGCCTCTACATCGGACGCCGATGGGCCGGAGAACCCATCACCATCATGTGCGTAGACAACACCGCAGACATCAAAATCACGGCCACGGGGCAACACATAGCCCACTACACATTGACACCGGACAAGATCTACTACAACCAAAAAGACAACGAACTCAACCCCAACCCGGGCAACAAAAATTAAAGAAGCTCCGAGACATAACCGGAACGATGTCTCGAGACTTCGGGGGTTTCGGAAAACTCTTCCACCAGCAGTAATAGGGGCTCGTTCACGGCCTAGTTCCACGCGTTGCTTGATTTAGTTCCAATGGGTGCCCGCTGCCAGCAGGTTCACCAATCCGTCGATGCCAGTTGCTCGGCCTTACTGTTCTTGCTCGTGGAAGAACAGCTCGTCCTCCAACGCGTCGCCGAACTCGGTGAACATCTCGGCGTAGGCCGTGACGATGCCGAGGGAGATGATCTGCTCTTCGAAAAGGTCATCGAGGGCGTTCTCGTCGCCGTCTTTCCAACCAGCGGCGAGTGCTTCAAGTTGACCCTTGTCCAAGAGCCTGCGCTTTCTCACGCGACTGTCGCCTAGCGCACGGTCAACGAGAGCCTGCCGTGCCTTCTCTTCCTCACTGGCAATGTCAGCGCCGGCCTCCCAGCTCCCATGTACGAAGGTGTTCCTCATGTCAATTGGCTCTTCCAGGTCTTCCGCTATGCCGCGGCAGGTTGCGCACGGTGCTTCGTTTGCGAGTGCTTTTCGTAGCCCTCTGGCCATTTTCTGTGCTCGGTGCGTGGCGCCCCGCAGCTCTCCTTCACCGAAGTGGTGCTGGCATAGGTCGGCCATCAGGTTTTCAACTCGGGCCGCGGTGAGTACGAGACAGGCGTAGACGGCGAGGAACTCGTCGTTGAAGCTCTGGAGATACGGCAGGGGTTCCTGCCGGGCGAAGGGAAGCAATCCTGCGTACTGCTCCGAAAGCTCTCTCGCGCTTTGAAGGACGGCTTCCACGCCTGGCAAGACGGCGACGCTTTCGGAGATGCCCTTGTACGCCTGGTCGAGGGTTTTTTGCAGTTCGTCCGAAATGGGTGGCAGCTCGATCTTCGGAGCGTAAGCCGAGAGGTCAATCTTAGGCACCATGTCCTCGAACAGGCTGGAGTAGTCGAACCCAAGGTTCGGAATGTTGGCTCGGCTTATGGATTTGAGGAACTCGGCGTCTATTGGGGAGTAGGCCTTCCGCGTTGTTTCTGCGATTTCAGCCATCAGGTTTGGGTAGTGCTTGTAAAGAAGGCTGTTTAGCTCGTCATCAGTGAAGTCTGAAATTGGCCGGTCGAGGGGGTCGATGTCGTCATGGTCGTCGTTTTCGTGAGCGTCGAAGTCGTCAGGCTGGTAGTCGTTCGTCATGGTCCCAGTGTGCCTTGGGTTGCGGGCGAGCAATCGTGTCTGGGGGTGAAGGGTTCGCTCTTGGCGGGACAGAATCACCGTGCCACTGTCTAGTCGTCGGTCGGTACAAACCACCTTCGCGTCTGGCACACCACCGCCAGCAGACCTTCCTTCCGGCAGTTCTCCGCGATCTTCCAGGCAAGCGCGAGCTTGTTCGTGCGGCCGAGAAACTCGGTGCCACACTCTGTCCAAACCTCGTAGGTCTGTTTGCCGAAGCGAGGGTCGATGAGCTCGCGCGGGGCATCCTCGTAGACGCCGGTGTCGGCGACGAGAGTGTCGTGCTCCATGTGCGTTTCGGCGACGAGCCGCGAGCGCTCCCACATCGACAAGTCCCGAGGGGCTGCGTCGGCTTCAAGCGCCACGAGACCGGTGGCGCGGTCGCAGTTCTTCACGAGCAAAGTGAGGAACTTCTTCGCTTCGGCCACGTCGAACTCGACGTGTTCACCGTCAGGACCGAGCAGGCGCACGGTCTCGGCGTTGCGACCGAGGAACACGTTCATGTGGGCGAGCTCGTCGCGGTCGAGGAACAGGTCGAGATGGAGAAGCACTGACTCGGGATGCCGCCGTTTCGGAACCGGTACGGAAAGGAACTCGATGTCTGTTTCGTCAAAGTGGTGGTGGCTCATACGCCAGGAGCCTGCCTAGAGACGAAGACGGCAAACAACCGCAGGGGTACAAGGTTCGATAGAGGCTAGGACGTCTCCTTGAGTAGCGGGTCGTTGTCGGTTTCGATCCGGTCCCACCGCGCGAGGTACACAGCAGCTCTCTCGCCACGGGCTAACCGTTCACCAGTTTCGCCGAGCGCCGCGGCCGCCGACCAGTGGACGGACAGGAGGTTGAAGTTCTCGTCCCGGACTTCGAGCCGAGAGCCCGTTGCGGGGTACGGGGCGGTTCCGCCTGGTGTCAGTGCGTAAAAGCTGTCGGGTGCGGCTTCGTCGGCCCAAAAGTTGTCGTGGTGTGAGGTCATGCTTTGAGCATGTCGTCGACAGTCCCTTTGGCGCTAGGGCGGGGGTAACAGATTGATCCTTGATGTCTCAAAACTTCATCATCGTCTGCACTGGACGATTGCGTGAATCAGCCTTATTGAAGAGCTGTTCAAACTCCTGCTTGTCGTCCGAAACCTGCATGAGTGTCACGACCGTTGAGATTTGCCGCTCAAGGTGCTTGACACCCATATCTTCCGAGAGGTGTTGGTGGTGCTTCCGTGCCCGATTCCCTTGCTCATTGATAGGGTTCAATTCCCGCAACCTTTGGAGCACTCCCGCTGGCATCGGCTTGTAAATGTACTCATTGATGAAATGCCCAACGTATGGGGTGTGTTTGGTTTTTCCGGGAAAGAACTCCCAGCCGTGTATGCGGTACACCTCTTTGAAAAAGACCTCTGGAAATCTCTTGATCCAAGGCTTGAACTCCTCATGCACATACGCGTCGAGCAACCTTTGCAGTTCGTTCGCGGCTCGTGTTTCTTGGTAGCCGGTCGCCTCGTCAACGAGTGCTGTGATGCCGACAAGAGCTAGAGCTCGGACAAGCACCTGGGCGGCCATTACCGCCGGACGCTGGTTTGCCGTAAGAACGCCGTGGTCATCAGCAGCAAGGTAGACATTGCAAATGCGCGGCAGGATTTCCGCGTTGTACCCGCTACGAACCTGCTTTTCATCCCCAACACGATATTCAATGCGCTCTAGGTTCTCCCTGAGCTCGGGTGTAATGAATGGCTGGAGGTTATTCGCTTCGACAAACGGTGGCATATTGTCGTTTCGCGTTCGCCGGCCCGACGAAGTCGATCTGCCAAGCGCAGCCATGATAGAGGCCTGACTGATAATGCGGCGGCCATCTTCGATGACGAAACAATCCAGTGTGATGTCATCGAGATGGATTTGACCTTGGTGTGTGGCCCTCTCGACTGTGCGGCCCCACCGTGTATCGGCAGCTTTCTGACCCGCGATTTTGTGTGGATCAAGGTTTTCGATTTTTCCATACGATTCCATAATCGCATATCCTAGCATGCCGATTTCGACAATGTCGCGCGGTGCATCTGAACTGGCTAAACGGTAAATTTTCCGCACTTTTAGGCCAGTGCCGCGCGCTATGCGATTTCCACAACGTATGGAGGGGATTCCGGCTCTCTGGCACTGAATGTGACGGGTAGTTGTGCAATGGGCTCACTTTCTTTCCGGCGGCGGCATACGTTCAGGCAGGCTGGTCATCAAACGCTGTTCGCTGCTCGCTTCGAGTCCCGAACCGAAATCTCGTTCCGGTTCGTTAACCTTGAAACAGCACTAGAGAGGACACCCATGTCACGACTGACCGACCTGCTCGCCCAGGCCCGGGCCTATGACCCCCGCATGGCTCAGGAGCTAGAACGCGAGATTCGTCACGCCACCAACCAGCGCACCTTCGGCCTTGTCTTTGAGCGGCGTTTGCCGGACGGCGTTGAGTTGCCAACGCGGCCTGTCCGCCGCGGTGACACGGTCCATATCCTCCCTCCCCGTGGCACAGTGGCGCCCACAGACCCAACACTGTGGAAGGTCGTGCAGATTGACCGCAAGGCCGATGGCGGAGCCACCTCAACTGTCCTCGAAGCGGAACCCGGACAGGGCAACGAACCGGAGCTGCGAGACGCGGTGAAAGTGGATGACCTTGTCGTTGTCGCTCAGCACGACGACACGATCTACCCCGGACTCGTCCAGACCGGTGAGGTCGTGAACTCGTCTGACCCGGAGGCACCTTTCCACACGGTCATTAATGCAGAGAACCTGCACGCGTTGAACTTGCTCACATACACGCACCGCCACAAGGTGGGCTGCATCTACATCGACCCGCCGTACAACACCCGCGACAAGGACTGGAAATACAACAACGACTACGTTGACGGCGATGACCAGTACAAGCACTCGAAGTGGTTGTCGATGATGGAGAAGCGTCTGGAACTCGCCAAGGAGCTACTCAACCCCGAGGACTCGGTGCTCATTGTCACCATTGACGAGAAGGAATATCTGCGGTTAGGGATGCTGCTGGAGCAGACGTTCCCGGAGGCGAGGATTCAGATGGTGAGTTCGCTCATTAACCCAACTGGAGCGATTAGGTCGAATCAGTTCACACGGACGGATGAGTATATCTATGTTGTCCAATTTGGGTCATCGAAAATTGAGCCCCTGGTTCTCAAAGTCGATTCGTCGGAAAAAGTGCGGTGGAACAGCCTGCGCAGGTTCGAGATGACTTCAAAACGTGGAAGTCGGCCAGACCAATTTTATGCTATCTACGTATCGGAAAGCGATGGACGAATTGTGGGGACAAGTGCTCCATTAGCAGATGATGTACCACGAGAATCGGTCCTAGCTCCGGACGGCTGTGTTTCCGTTTTCCGCGTCAAACCCGACGGCACCGAAATGATTTGGGGCCTAACTCCACCGAGTTTGATGAAACGCGTGGAGAAGGGCTTCGCAAAAGCAGTCGGTTCAAAATCCAAAGGATTCACGCCTTACTACCTGACGAGCGGAAAGTTGCAAGATATTGAACGCGGTGAAATCGAAATCATTGGGCGCAACGGAGATGGCTCTGTAGAGGTCCGTCGTTCAAAGGGGCTCAAAACCGTGATGGAGGGTGTCAGGAAGTTTGTGTGTGAGGCTTTGATCTGAAGGAGTTTCACCGATAATGACTACGGTGTCACCGAAGAAAGGCCATGACCCGGCGAGGGTCAACGAGATCAGCGAGAAGCTGATGGAAAATCCTGAGCTGGCCAGCCTGATTAGCGAGCTTTCGACCTCTGCTGATGATGCAAGCGACCTGGTCAAAGGTCTGTTGCAGGCGTCGATTAACGCTGGTCTGCAGGCGGAGATGGATGCACATTTGGGCTACGGCCATTCCGACCGCAAGACCAAAGCCCAGGTCGAAACCGCGCAGGAGAGCAATCACCGCAATGGGTCGTACACCAAGACCGTCAATTCTGGCTACGGCGCGGTGGAAGTGACCATGCCGAGGGATCGTGCCGGCACGTTTGCGCCAAAGATGGTGCCCAAAGGCTCCCGTCGGCTCACCGAGCTAGACGACATGATTATCTCGCTATACGCCGGTGGGATGACAGTGCGCGATATTCAGCATCACCTCGCGACCACCCTGGGGGTGGATATGAGCC
>NZ_CAMPQC010000009.1:0-142630 GCF_946902955.1 Corynebacterium sp. Marseille-P8863
TTCTCGGCCAGGGTTGCGGGGTCGGCGGTGGGGGCGTCGATAAGCGAGTGCTCGGCGTAGCTGCGGCCGAGGGCCGAGTCCTCGGCGACGTCGCGGAGGAAGTTGATTTTTTGGAACGCGGAGCCGAGCGCGCGTGCGCCGACGGCGAGGTCGGGGGTGAGCGCGGCCTCGTTGCCGCGGAAGAAGACGCGCAGGCAGAGCAGGCCGATGACCTCGGCGGAGCCGTAGATGTAGTCGTCGAGCGGAAGGTCCGGCTGGTCGGGCAAGTCCGAGCGCATGGAGGCGAAGAAGGCGCGCAGCTCGGCATCGGGGAAGCGGCACGCGCGGGCCGTGGCGGCAAAGGCGTGCAGGACGGGATCGGCGTGGAAGCGGTGCGCGGGCGCGTGGAGGACGGCGGCCTCGTAGGCGTCGAGTGCGGTCTCGGCGCACTCGTGGGCCTGGGCGGTGGTGCCGTCGACGATCTCGTCCGCGATCCTCACAACCGCGTACAGGTTGCGGATGTCCGTGCGCATGGGCTGCGGCAGGAGCCTGGTAGCCAGCGAGAAGCTGGTGGAGTAGTGGGCCATGACCTGCGCGGCTGCGCGGTCGCAGGCGGCGTCATAGGTGTCGAGGTAGCGGCCGGTCATGGTGCATAAGCGTAGTTTGTCGGTGCGCGTGTGGCGGGCGTGGGTAGCATCGGGCGCATGATTATTCCGCTTGGATGGCCTCGTCCTCGTGCACTCGCCGGGGGTTTGCTCGGGCTGGGTGTCGTGATGCTGCTCAGCGCCGGGCAGTTGCCGGACTGGCGGGCGCTGACGTTGCTCGGACTGGCGCTGGGCGTGCCGAGTGCGGGGTGGCTGGTTGCAGGCATCTGGCTTGTGCGGCCGCGCGGGGTAGCGTGGTGGGTGCTCGTGGCGGTTGCCGTCGTTGCGGGCGTGTGGGGGATTGCGCTGTTTCCGGAGCGGTGAGTCGTTATCCGACCAACGGGCAGACGTGCTTGAATATTTTGTATGGGCAAGGACTCACGACGGCAGTTTGATGCAAAAACAGCGATTAGCAAGGCTTACGATCGTGCGCTTGTGCTTCAGCAGCCTATTGCGGAGAAGAATGTCGCTCGACTTCGTCGTGTACATCCCGAGAAGACGCCGGCGGAATTGATCAAAGACATCAACAGGTGGTATCTCGGCGTTGTTTCTACCTCCGGGGCGGGGGCGGGGGCCGCTGCAGTAGTCCCGAACGGGATTGCACAAGTGCCTGTGGCACTTGCTGATCTGGCAACGTACATGGAAGCGTCGGTACTGTACACACTGACGGTGATGGAAATACACGGTGTCCATGTAGAAGACCTTGAGCGAAGGCGGATGCTCGTGACCGCAGTGATGTTGGGGAACTCTGCCTCTACCAAAATTCTTGATGGAATCCTAGGCAGAACCGTGCCGTACTGGGGCAAGAAGATTGTAAACGCTATTCCCCTTGAAGCGATCAAACGGGTCAATAAAATTATGGGTCCTCGTTTTGTTACAAGGTGGGGAGCGAGGCAGGGAGTGCTGGTCCTCGGAAAGCAGATTCCACTCATGCTCGGTGCCACTGTCGGTGGGGCAGGCAATGGCTTGTTCGGTTGGTTCGTGATTAAAGCCGGCCGCGAAATCCTAGGCCCGCCTCCCGAGACTTGGAAAGATGATATTCCGCCATACGTAGAAGGGGAGATCGTTGACTAGCCGGACTCGGCTATGCAACGCGTTCATCTGCCAATCAGAGGAATGCTTCGTAAGGAAAACAAACCATGCGGCTCACTAAAGTGAGAAGCGTGTCATTGTTTCTCATTGTGTAGAGGTGTTCAAAGTGAATCGTGTGATGGTGGCGCTCGGTGCGGCGTGCGTGCTGGTGCTTTCGGGCTGTTCGGGTTCTGGGGCCGGACCGGGGGAGGCGGAGTCGACGACGGTGACGTCGACAACCTCTGTGCCGGAGTTCGCGGCGGTTGGGGATACCCTGCCCGTTGGCTGCGACGGTGGGGAGTGCCAGGGCAGCCTCGAGGTCGAAGAGATCCTGCTTGGCGGGCAGTGTGTGGCTGGTGGAGAGGCTGACGTTGCTGAGGGAGAGACGCTCGTGCAGGTGCGTGGCGTACTCAGTGCGGAGGACGGGGAGGTTCGCCTTGACGCGCCGGTGGTGTGGGACAAGGAGAACTTCAAGAACACGGGCAAGCCTGTGGATGCGTGCGAGAAGCCATCGGGGTACGAGCCGTGGTCGACTGACGCATCCGCGGAGGAGAAGGTACGCGTGTACGGGGCGTTTGCGGTCCCGGAGGCTGCGGTGACGCTGGGGATTGAGGGCGCGAAATTCGACCTAGCGGAGGTGGAAAAGGGCGGTGCTACCCACGCCTCTCCGGCGACGCAGGTTACGGAGTCGGCGGACGCGCCTGCATCGGAGGCTTCCGCCACTGTGGTGACCGAGCAGACGCTCCCGCCGGCTGAGGCTGAGCCCGCTGAACCCGTCATCGGCTTTACGGAGGCGCCGGGCAACGAGGCGCCCCACGTGATGGACAAGCAGATTGCCTCGTGCGGCGACCCGAGCATCCACGAAACCGGGACCACGTTTTTCACTGACGGGACGAGCGGCTGGACGCAGCAGTGTGCGTCGCAAATGTGGCCCGTGCAGGAAGCGATGATCGCGGAGCAGGAGGCAAGCATGGATGGCGATGTGTCGATCGGTGAGGGCGTGGGCGCTGACGTACAGTAGTCGCTAGCGCATACAAAAGTGGGCGGGGTCTGGTTTCAGATCCCGCCCACTCGCTGGTGCTGATTGGTTTTAGCGGTACAGCACACCGTTGATGATCGAGAGACCCTGACCATCCCGCTTGGGGAACTGGATCTTCAGCGTGTCAATCTTGCTGACCGGCACCTCGAATTTGACGGCGGCACCCTTCTTCACGATCTTGCTTTGGTTGAGGTTGCCGTTGACGTAGATCTTGATCTCGCCCTCTTTGACTTCGTCGTTGACGACGTTCTCGTCCCACACCGCGGTGAAGGTGGCCTTTCGGAATTCGCTGTTCAGCTTGCGCTCCACGTAGCACCCGTTGTGGCCATAGCACTGGCCGCTACGCGCGGAGTTGGTGTAGACCTTATCGCCTGCCTTGACCTCGACGCCGTAGTCAACGTCGTTGTAGGTGATGCCGTCCCTGCTACCTGGGATAAGCAGCTTTTCCTTTGCAAGCTTCGGAGTCGAGCCGGGGTTGGACGGGGCGACGGCTCCAGAGTCGCCGTTGCTCGGGTTGACGCTGCTGCCGTTCTCCGCCAGGCCAGCGACAGTACCGATGAGCGCGGTCAACGCGACGATTGCGCCGACAATTTGGGGGATGAGAGCTTCAACGTTGTTGAGGAGCTTGTTGATGTCTTTGAAGTTGTTCATGAAAATCCTTCAAGATTACGAAAGGCCGGACAAACGTATTAAATAACCTGACTGTCACCTGCGCAACTTATCTCAGTAAGATCTCAGAGGATTAGAGGGCGGCTGAGTTGCTAGCGGGGGAGGTTGCGCTGACAGTTCCCCCTCTTTGGCGGAGAGGGTGCCTCTGTGGGGAGTGCCCTAGGGGGGCTGTGGGGGCCTGGGTGGTGTTTGGCCATCAAGCGGGCAGTGAGGGCGGCGGCCGCTCAACGGTGTGGGGCGATCGTTTAGGTGCACTACCCCGCCAAAATGATACAAAAAAGTGTTACCGTGAGGGGCATGCAACATCGAGCCCCCGCCGTCGCCACCGCAATTGCCGTGGCCACCATGTCAATCTCCCCAATTTCTTCCCATGCAGCCACCCCGAGTCGCCCGAGCTACGATGAGTTCCAGCGAGACACTACCGTATTGATCAACTCCGGTAGCTCCGTGAAGCACAGCTACGAGCGTGCCGTCGGCTCCAGCTTCGAGGATGCCATCGCCGCCGGCAGTCTCTCCGCGGTGGTGCGCAACGCGAGCCGCGCCGACATCGTGCTTACCGCGCTGCTCGGTGCATTCGCGGCCGGGTCGACCGGCTACTACATGGTGCTCCAGGGGATGGTGCCCAACCCGTTGCCTGGGATCATCCCGTCGACGTCGAAGTAAACGCCCAAAAACACCGAGGCCCCGCGCTCTCCCGGAACGGAGAAAGCGCGGGGCCAAAAACGCGTCGTTGACTTAGACCTGGTAGTGCATCGGCGAGCCCGGGCCGAGCGGGATGCCCACGAAGTACCAGATGAGGAAGAAGATGAACCAGCCCGCCAGCATGGCAATCGTGTACGGCAGGGCCAGCGACATGAGCGTGCCCACGCCGGCCTTCTTGTAGTAGCGCTGCAGGAACGTCAGCGCGAGGGCGAAGTACGGCGACATCGGGGTGATGATGTTCGACGGGGAATCGCCGATGCGGTAGAGCATTTGGGTCACCTCTGGGGAAACGCCTACGTACATCATCATCGGGACGACCACCGGGGCCATGAGCGCCCACTGCGCGGAGCCGGACGTGATGAACAGGTTGATCAGCGTGACCATGAGTACGAAGCCCAGGAAGAGCAGCACGTTTGGCAGGTTCCAGCGCTGCAGCAGCTCCGCGCCGTTGATCGCTGTCCAGGCGCCCAGGTTGGACCAGTTGAACCAGGCCAGGAACTGGGAGACGGCGAAGAAGAGCACCAGCATGGGCAGCAGCGTCTTCAGACCGCGGGCCATGAACTCGGGGATGTCCGCGGCGGAGGTGATCGTGCCGACAATGAGGCCGTAGACCAGGCCCATGAGGAAGAACGCCAGGGAAATCGGGACCGCGATCGCGCGGATCAGCGGAGACTCCATGAAGCCCTCCTCGGGGCGCGCGAACGGCGACCCCGGGATGAACAGCAGGCAGAAGTATGCGATCAGGAACAGCACCAGTGCGATCGTGGACCACACCATGCCCTTCCACTCGATGGGGGAGAGCTTGAGCTGGTCCTCGGTGAGCTCGCCCTCCTGGTAGTCGTCGGGGCGCCCGTCGGCGTTTTCGGCCTTGGCCTTCTCCTTGGTCTTGCCGGCGGCCTCCTCCAGCAACGGGTCGCCGGATTCGGCTTCCTTCAGGGCCTTGGCGTGCTCGCGGCTCTCAATCTTGTCAAAGGAGAGCTCATCGGTCTCGATGTGGTCGTGGTTGACCAGCGCCTGCGCCTTCTTGTCCACGTAGAACTCGGTCACGGCGGTGATCACCAGCGCGAGCACGATGGCGGACGGGATGACGAAGTAGATGTTGGCCAGCGGTGAGACCTCGTAGGCCTCGTCGACAATATTGGCGGCGGAGGTGGAGATACCGGCAAGCAACAGGTCGGTGATGTTCAGGATCAGGGATGCGTTGAAGCCTGCCGACGACGCCGCGAACGCCACCATCGCGCCCACCACTGGCGAGCGGCCGAGCGCGTGGAACGCCAGCGCGCCCAGCGGGATGATGATGACGTAGATCGCGTCGGAGGCGACCGAGCCGGTCACGCCGGCCAGCGCCACCATGAAGGTGAGCATGCCGGGGCCGACCTTGGCCACCATCGCGCGCACCAGCGCGCCGAGGAAGCCAGTCTGCTCCGCCACGGCCACGCCCAGCATCACCGACAGCACCACGCCGAGCGGCGGGAAGGCGATGAAGTTTTCCACCGCGTCGGTCACCATGCGCGAGATGTTCTCGGTGGTCAGCAGGGATTGGACCTCGATCGTCTCGCCCGTGCCGGGGTCTACTGCGGACATGCCAGCCTTGTGGCCGATCCAGGACGTGACGGCTACGACACCCGCGAGGATGACAAACAGCCAGAACGGGTCCGGCAGCTTGTTGCCGATCTTTTCAATGATGCCGAGGAAGCCAGCGCCCTCGCCGTGCGTGTCGTGCGCGCGGTCGTCGCGCTTGTCGGGTTTCGTCTTTGTGCCCGCGGAACCGGGCGTGACTTTGGAGGAACCGGTCATCGATTCTCCCTCTCGTGCTCGTTGGGGCCTGCCCGGGTCTCCGCGCAGGCTGCGTGCAGTTATGAAGGCCGTTCGGCCGGTGACCCGTGGCCCGGAGGCACATAGGTGAGAGCTAGCTTACACGCCACGTGTGTCACGTCCACATCAGCGGAGCGCAGGTACGCTCGGCACCATGGAATTCCGCCTCGACGACTACCTCGACACCTGGCCCGCCGACAACGTCAGCGCCGCCCTGATCGGCACGCGCACCGCCGCCTACGGCGACGCCGAGCGCGTCTACGAGCTCGCCAGCGTGACCAAGCTGCTCTCGGCCTACGGGTTCCTCCTCGCCGTCGAGGAAGGAGCGTTCTCGCTAGAGAGCGCCTGCGGGCCCGAAGGCGCGACCGTCCGCCACCTCCTCGCACACGCCGGTGGCGTGGGTTTTGACTCACGCGAGCTGCAAAAGCCGGTCGGCGAGCGACGCATCTACTCGTCGGCCGGCTACGAGATCCTCGCAGACTACCTGGAACAAGAGACTGGGTTCGCCTTCGCGGACTACATGCGAGAGGGGGTTTTCGAGCCCCTGGGAATGCGTACGGCTGAAGTGTATGGGTCGGCGGGGCATGGCGGGAGGGCGTCGATAAGCGATCTCGCCCTGTTCGCGGAGGAGCTTATGGCGCCGAAGCTTTTGAGCGAGGAGACGCTGCGCGAGGCGTTCAGCAACCAGTTCGGGGACCTGCGCGGCGTGGTGCCGGGCTACGGGATGCAGAAGCCGTGCCCGTGGGGGCTGGGTTTTGAGATCAAGGGGGAGAAGGCGCCGCACTGGACGGGCGACGGGATGCCTGCAGACACGGTCGGACACTTCGGCATGGCGGGCACCTACCTGTGGGTCGCCGATGGGCAGGCGATGGTGGCGCTGACGGACCGCGAGTTTGGCGACTGGGCCAAGCCCCTGTGGCAGGAGACCAACACCGCGATCTGGGCAGCGCTGGGGAAGTGATTTTCCAGCGCATGCCCTAGGCTGATGGGTATGCAACCCAACCAGGCGTCCGGCGCGGCCGGGCACAAACTTCCGTCCTCGCAGGTCTGGCCGCTCATGCTGGCCCTGCTCACCGCTATTTTTGCGTTCCAGCTCAACGCATCCATGCTCGCCCCGGCGCTGGCGACCATGGAGGTGGAGCTTAACGCTACCACCAACCAGATCGGCATGACGCAGACCGCGTTCTTTACCGCCGCGGCACTGTTTTCCCTGTTCATGCCCCGTTGGGGCGACCTGATCGGGCGCCGCAAGGTGCTCGTGGCCATGATGTGCGTGACCGTGATCGGCTCCATCATCGCCGCCCTGTCCACCAACGTGCCGATGCTGTTCCTGGGGCGTGTGGTGCAGGGCGTGTCCGGCCCGACGGTGGCGCTGACGTCTGTCATGCTGCGCCAGGCCGTGCGCGATGAGAAGCAGTTCGCCCTGCTGGTTGGCGTGCTGACCTCCATTAACGGTGGTATCGCCGGCGTGGACGCCCTGCTCGGCGGCTGGCTCACCTCCGCCTTCGGCTTCCGCTCCCTGTTCTGGGTCATCGGCGCGTTCGCGCTCGCGGCCGTCTTTACCATCCGCTTCGGAGTGGCGGAGACGAAGTCCAGCGAGACCCAGCGCATGGACTGGCTGGGCGTGGCCCTCCTGGTGGTGGCCATCGGCACGATCCTCACCGCGTTCAACGAGGCCGGCGCGCTCGCGGAGGCCAACTGGTTCCTGGTCATCGTGCTGCTCATCATCGGCGCGGTCGCGCTGTTCTTCTTCTGGCGCGCCGAAAATTCGAGCTCGCACCCGCTGGTCCAGCCCGAGCTGCTCACCCAGCGCCGCACTTGGGCGCTGCTGACCACCACCACGCTCACCATGACCGGCATCTTCGCCGTCATGAACGGCCTGGTGCCCAACCTGGCGCAGGACGCGACGAACGGCCCGGGCCTGTCCGCCGGCACGGTCTCCTTCTGGACGCTCACTCCCTACGCCATCGCCGGCCTCATCTTCGGGCCCATCGCGGGCTACATGGCTGGCCGCCTCGGCTACACCACGGTGCTCAAGATCGGCATCGGCGGCGCGGCCCTGTCCGTCCTGCTCGGCGTGTTCGTGGTGGGCAACCCGACGCCGTGGCTGCTGCTGCTCGTCTCCATCGCCGCCGGCGTCACCTACGCAGGCATTGCCAACATCATGCTCGGCTCGCTCCACGTCGTGCTCGCGCCGAAGTCCAACCAGGGCTACCTGCCGGGCCTGAACGCGGGCGCGTTCAACCTGGGCGCCGGCATCTCCTTCACCGTCATCTTCGCCGTGGTCACCTCGTTTGCGGACAACGGCGGCGGCTACCGCGCCGGCATGATCGCCGGCCTGGTGCTGCTCATCGCCGCGTTCTGCACCTCGTTCCTCATCCCGCGCCCGCAGGACCTCCCCGACACGATCGCCGCCGAGGAGGCCGCGCGTGCGTAAGATCATCCTGGATTGCGACCCGGGCCACGACGATGCGGTAGCCATTCTCCTCGCCCTCGGCGACCCTTCGATCGAGCTGTTGTGCTTAACGACGATCGGCGGCAACCACACCATCGACAAGGTCACCCGCAACGCAGCCCAAGTCCTCACGGTGGCCGGCCGCACCGACGTGCCCGTCTACCGCGGTGCGCACCGCCCCCTGGTGCGCCCGGTGGAAACTGCCGAGGCCATCCACGGCGACTCCGGCATGGAGATCCATGGCTTCGACCTTCCGGAACCGGAGGTTGCGGTCCAGGAGGGGCACGCGGTGCGCGCGATCATCGACACCATCATGGCCGAGGAACCCGGCACCGTCACCCTCGTGCCCACGGGCCCGCTGACCAACATCGCCCTCGCCGCCCGCCTGGAGCCCCGCATCGTGGAGCGCGTCCGCGAGGTCGTGCTCATGGGTGGGGCCTACGGCACCGGCAACTGGACCGCGTCCGCCGAGTTCAACGTGGTCGCCGACCCCGAGGCGGCCCACATCGTGTTCAACGAGTCCTGGCCTGTGGTCATGGTCGGCCTGGATCTTACCCACCAGGCCCTGGCCACGCCCGAGGTGGAGCAGCGGTTCGCCGCGCTGGGCACGCCCGTGGGCGACCTGGTCGTCGGGCTTTTCGACGCTTTCCGCACCAACTACAAAGACAACCAGGGCTTTGATAACCCGCCGGTCCACGACCCGTGCTGCGTCGCCTACCTCATCGACCCGTCGGTGGTAAAGACCGTGCCCGTGCCGGTGGACGTGGAGCTCTCCGGCGCGCTCACCGCCGGCCGCACCGTCGCCGATTTCCGAGCCCCCGCCCCCGCCGACTGTCACACCTCGGTAGCCACCGAGCTGGACGCCGACCGGTTCTGGGACCTGGTCGTGCGCGCCGCCGAGAACCTGGGGTAGGGGCCCGGGGTTGCCTCCGGGGCTGCGGGATGACGAGAATGCGTTAAATTTCCGCGGCCCCGCGACCCCCTCAAGTGTTTCCCCAGTTGGGACGGTCTAGGCCAATCGCGGGACGGGGAAATATTGCGCGCCGCGCGATTGCCTGCACCCGACCAGATAGCATGAGTGCCTATGTTGCACCTCCCCATTGCGCTGGCGATCGGCGCGATCATCCCCATCCAAACCGCCGCCAACTCCCGCCTGCGCCAGAGCGTGAACAATAAGCCGGTGGTCCCGGCGCTGACGTCGTTTAGCATCGCGCTGCTGCTGTCCATCCTGGCCACTACCGTGCTGGTAGGAAACCCATTGCCGCAGTTCGCGCCGGGCACGGAGACGCCGTGGTGGATCTGGCTCGGCGGACTCATGGGGTCCTGCTTCGTGCTGGGCAATATTTTGCTGTTTCCCAAGCTCGGCGCGGTGCAGACGGTGGTGCTGCCCATCCTTGGGCAGATCATCATGGGGTTAAGCATCGACCACTTCGGCCTGTTCCACTCGCCGCAGGAGCACGTGAGCTTTATGCGCATCGTCGGTGCCCTGGTGGTGCTGGTGGGCATCGTGGTCACGCTGGGCGTGGGGAGAAAAAACGTCGCGGGCGACGCGCACGGGCCCGAGGTGTGGCTCTACCGGCTCATCGGTGTGGGCGTGGGGATGTGCTCGTCGATCCAAGCTGCGGTCAACGGGCATCTGGGCACGATCGCGGGCTCGTCGCTGCACGCGGCCGAGATCAACCTGGCCGTCGGCGCGGTGCTACTGCTGGCTACGGTGCTCGTGACCAGCCCGAAACAGCTGACCCGCAAGGTAGAGCCGGGGCCGTGGTGGATGTGGCTCGGCGGCGTGGTGGGCGCGATCTTCGTCATCGGCGGCGCCACGCTCGTGCCAATCCTGGGCACCGCCACCACGGTCATCGCGTTCAACGCGGGCACGATCGTCGGCGGCCAGGTGATGGAGTCGGTGGGGGCGTTCGGCGCGCGCAAGACGCCTATCGACGCCACCCGTGCCCTCGGCCTCGCAGTCATCATCGCCGGCGTGTTGGCGGTGCGGCTGCTGTAGGAGGGGCGGGGCGTCGATAAGCAACGGGCCCTAGGAGGTGTGGTGGACCTCCGCGAGCTCATAGACCGGGGTGGCCATGCCCTCGTAGCGGGCCTTGAGCTGTAGGGCGAGGTAGCGCGAGTAGTGGCGGGACTGGTGGAGGTTGCCGCCGTGGAACCAGAGCTGGTCCACCTGGGTGGGTTTCCACATGTTGCGCAGCTCGCGCTCCCACGGGCCCGGGTCCTTGGTGGTGTCGGAGCCAAGGCCCCACACGCGGCCGACGCGGTCGGCGGTCTCCTTGTCAATGAGGCGCTCGACCCAGCCGTTCATGGAGCCGTAGCCGGTGGCGAGCACGATGACGTCGGCGGAGAGTTCGGTGCCGTTGTCAAGCACGACTGAGCGCTCCTTGACCTCGGCGATTGTGGTGGGGGAGTGGACTGGGATCGAGCCGTCCGCGACGAGCTCGGAGGCGCCGACGTTGATGTAGTAGCCGGAGCCGCGGCGCAGGTACTTGAGGAAGAGGCCGGAATCGTCGTCGCCGAAGTCCACCATGAAGCCGCGGTCGGCGAGCGAGTCGTAGAACTCGGCGTCGTCCTTGCGGATCTGGTCGAAGGCGGGGCGCTGCGCGTCGGGCAGCACCTTGTACGGCCAGGAGGCAAACAGGAGGTCCGCGGTGTCGGTGTCGATGCCAGCCTCCACCGCATCCTCCGAGTACAGGGGGCCGAAGACGTACTTCATCAGCGAATCCGACTGAGAGATGTGAGTGGACGAGCGCTGGATCATCACCGGGCGCGCGCCGTTGTGCACCAGGTCTGCGGCGATGTCGTGGGCGGAGTTGTTCGCGCCGAGGATCACCACGTCCTTGCCCGCGTCCACATCACCGCCCGGGTGCTCGGAGGAGTGGCGGATCTCGCCGGCGAAGTTTTCCTGGCCCTTCAGCTGCGGGCGGTTCGGCACGCCGGACATGCCGGTGGCGAAGACGAGCTGGGTCGGGTGCAGCGTCATCTCGTTGCCGTCGCGGGTCAGGCGCACGTCCCAGCGCTGCTGGGCCTCGTCGAACTCGGCGTGCTTGACCTCGGCGTTGGTCCAGTAGTCCAGGTCCATGATGCCCACGTAGTGCTCGAGCCAGTCGCCCATCTTGTCCTTCGGGGTGAATACCGGCCAATCGTCGGGGAACGGCAAGTAGGGCATGTGGTCGTACCACACCGGGTCGTGCAGGCACAGGGAGTGGTAGCGGCCGCGCCACTGGTCGCCGGGGCGGTCCGCCTTATCGACGATCAGCGCGGGCACCCCCTGACGCTTCAGCCGCGCCCCCAGTGCGATGCCGCCTTGGCCGCCGCCGATGATGAGCACGTAAGGCTGCTCCGAGATGCCGAGGGTGGCGCGGCGCTTCTCCCTGCGGTCGGCCCAGTTCTCCGGGTCCTGCGTCGGGCCGTGCTGCGCGCCGAGCTCGCGGTTGCGCCCTTTCTTCTCCGGGAAGTCTTTCAGCTCGCGGCCGGTGATGAGCAGGGTCCACGCCTTGCCGCCACGAAGCCTGGCGATGCCGCGGCAGTGGAAGTGACCGGTATCACAGGTGAAGTGCACGCGCGTGACGCCGTCGCCCTCGTCCTCGACGTCCGTGAGCTCCGTGTTGGTGATCGTGCTGTCCGGGTGCGTCGCGGCGACCATGCGCGCGATCTCTTCCCGTCCCTCAGCGGTGTAGAGGTTCCAGGTCATGCCGATGAGGTCGCGCCAGAACCCCTCCGGCTCGAAGAGGTCGGCGGCGGCATGGCCCGCCGCGTCTGGGTCGGCTGTCGCCGTCGCCGCTTCCAGGTCGGCGAGCCATTGCTGTGCAGCGTCGCGCAGGTGGTCCTTTTCGCTCACGTTCTCGGCGGTGGCCTGCAGGGTCTGAGTCATGGTGTACCTTTCCGGGTCTCAAGGGCAGGGTGTTGGTAGACACAGTAGACCCATGATGGAGACGGAGCCCACATTAAGGGGTGGATATGGCAGATCGCGGATCGGTTTAACGAGGCCTCACGGCGCTCACCCTCTACCTCAGCTTGAGCAAATAGGGGGATCAACCTGGGGTTTAGGGTTGCCGGGGTGAACGTCTGTGGCGCAAGATTGGTCGCGTTAAGCCAGAGGCCGTTGGGGAAGACGAACCTCTCGTCTTGCACCCCGCCGGCGCGCCTAGTCACCGCGCCGGAACCCGCCTAGTCACCGGGTGTGGGGTGTTGTTTACCGAAACCGCGAAGCAATCCACGGAAGGTCCCCCACACCATGACTACGACATTGGTCGCGCCGTACACCTCGTTGACTGCGCGCGAAACCACCCACACCCGCCAGCACAGCACCGCTACGGCCACGCTCACGGTGGCTGGGATGGAGGGGCGCTGGAGGCGTGGCGTCGAGAAGCTGCTCTGCGAGCTGCCCGAGGCCCCGACCACGAGCGAGGACGACGCGATCTGGTTTACCCGGTGGCGCCGCGCGGCCGACGGCACGTACGAGTGTCGCGAAACCTTGCGGGCGCCTGCGGAGGCGCTGGTCACGTTCGCCGAGAAGTTGGACGCATACGCAAAATCGCATGGGTTTGTAGCGAGCGTCACGCCACGGTCGTACGATGGGGCGCATGTCTAGTCAGTATCGCGTACAAAATCCCGTAAACAACCAGGTCGTCGAGACCTTCGACTTCATCTCCGACGAGGACCTCGCCACCGCGCTTGACCGCGCCGACGCCGCCTTTGCGCAGTGGCGAGAGGTCAGCTTTGAGGACCGTGCGGCCCTGCTGCACAAGATCGCCGAGCTTTTCGACGCCAAGCGCCCCGAACTTACCCGCATCATCGCCGAGGAAATGGGCAAGCCGCTCGACCAGGGCGAGGCCGAGCTCGACGACGTGGTCAACATCTTCAACTACTACGCGGACCACGGCGCCGAGCTCAGCGCCGACGAGCCGATCGAGCACACCGGCGGCGAGGCTGTGATCCGCAAGGTCCCCACCGGTGTGATCGTTGGCGTCATGCCGTGGAACTTC
This sequence comes from Corynebacterium sp. Marseille-P8863, assembly GCF_946902955.1. Lineage (NCBI taxonomy): Bacteria > Bacillati > Actinomycetota > Actinomycetes > Mycobacteriales > Corynebacteriaceae > Corynebacterium > Corynebacterium sp. Marseille-P8863. The sequence continues at coordinate 13,366 of NZ_CAMPQC010000009.1, forward strand.
CCGTACTACCAGGTCGCGCGCTTCGCTGCCCCGACGCTTATGGCGGGCAACACCGTGCTGCTCAAGCACGCCGAGATCTGCCCGCGCTCTGCCGAGGCGATCCAGGCAATTATGGACGAAGCCATCCAGGCCACCGGCGCCCCGGCCCACCTGTACACCAACATCCGCGCCACCCACGACCAGGTCGCGGACCTTATCGCCGACATGCGCGTCCAGGGTGTATCGCTCACCGGTTCCGAGCGCGCCGGGCGCGCCGTCGCCGCGACCGCCGGCCAGCACCTGAAGAAGGCGTTGCTGGAGCTCGGCGGTACCGATGCCTACATCGTCCTGGACACCGACGACGTTGAGGCCGCCGCCGACACCGCGTGGGGCAAGCGCATCGCCAACACCGGCCAGGCGTGCACGTCGAACAAGCGCATCATCGTCATGGAGGACATCTACGACGACTTCGTCGACGCAATGGTGCGCCGCGCGAAGGCGTTTACCCAGGGCGACCCGCTGGACCCGCAAGAGGGCCACTTCTACCCGCTGTCCTCCCGCGACGCCGCGGAGATCCTGGACGAGCAGGTGAAGAAGGCCGTGGAGGAGGGCGCGACGCTGCACGCCGGCGGCGAGCTCACCGGCGAAGGCGCCTACTACACCCCGGCAGTGCTGACCGACGTCCCCGTCGGCTCCGAGTCCTACTACGCCGAGTTCTTCGGCCCCGTCGCCGAGATCTACAAGGTTGCAAGCGACGACGAGGCCGTCGAGGTGGCCAACAACTCCAACTACGGCCTGGGCGGCGCCGTCTTCTCGCAGGACGAGGAGCGCGCGAAGAAGGTGGCCAACCGTGTGGTCACCGGCATGATCCACGTGAACATCCCGCAGGCGCGCGGCCCGGAGCTGCCGTTCGGCGGCGTGAAGAACTCGGGCTTCGGCCGCGAGCTGGGCACCCTCGGCATGGACGAGTTTGTGAACAAGCAGCGCTTCTACGTCGCTGACTAGTCCCCGAACGGCTCGCGGATCCGCCCAACCAGATCCGCGACCGAGTCCACGATCTGGGTGGGGCGGTACGGGTAGCGGGCGATCTCGGCGTCGTCGCTAATGCCCGTGCGCACGAGCACGGTGCGCATACCGGCCTCCATGCCGGACTTGACGTCGGTGTCCATGCGGTCGCCGATCATCACGGTGTGCTCGGAGTGGGCGCCAATGTTGTTCAGCGCCGAGCGCATCATCACCGGGTTCGGTTTGCCCACGTAGTAGGGCTCGCGGCCGGTCACCGCGGTGATCATGGCGGCGACCGCGCCCGTCGCCGGGATAACGCCGCTGGGCCCCGGGCCGGTGAGGTCCGGGTTGGTGGCGATGAAGCGGGCGCCGCCGCGGATCAGGTTGCAGGCTGTGGTCAGCGCTTCGAAGGAATAGGTGCGGGTCTCGCCCAGCACCACGAAGTCCGGGTCCGCCTCGGTGAGGATCCAGCCCATCTCGTGCAGCGCGGTGGTCAGCCCGGCCTCGCCGATCACGTAGGCAGAGGCCTCGCCGGCCTGCTGGGAGAGGAACTTCGCCGTCGCTGTGGCGGAGGTCCAGATCCGCTCCGGCTCAATGTGCAACCCCATCCGCGTCAGCTTCGCGGACAGATCCCGCGGGGTCTGCATCGAATTGTTCGTGAGCACCATGAACGGGATGCCCTCCTCGCGCAGCCGCGCGATGAATTGGTCCGCGCCCGGAATCATGTCGCCCTCGCGGTGCAGGACACCGTCCATGTCGGTTAAGTACGCGACGCTCACTCGTGTTCCTCCAAGTACTCTGCGAGTTGGCCAACAGTCTCGTATTCATCGTAGATCTGCTCGGTCACGCGCGCGCCGAACTCGTCCTCGATCCGGATGGCCAGCTCGACCCGATCCAGCGAGGACACGTCCACGTCCGACAGCCGCGATTCGCGGTGCACGCTGTCCTCCTCGCCGGTGATGCGCTCGATCAGTGCGGCGAGCCGGGAGAACGCGTCGTTGCCTTCGGATTCGGTGGAGGTGTCGGTCGAGGGGGCGTCGACAAGCTTGCCCAAGTCCCCGAGATTGAGGCGTTGTGAGAGTTCCATACCCTCATAATAAGGTGTAAACATGCTGCATCCGCTCGCGTACCTTCGCACCCTCACTCCTGCCGCGCGCCGCAACCTGCTGGACACGCGCGCCAAGCTGCACGACGCCGACGGCGCCTTCGGCCTCAGCTACGAGCGCACGGGCACCACGCTTATCGACGCCACCGCCCACCACCCCAGCGTCCACTGGTACGAAGTCGGCCCGTCCGACCCCGCGGCGCCCACCGTCATCTACGTCCACGGCTTCAACATCTCCGCGGAGACCTTTTACATGCAGGTCCGGGACGTGCGCGAGCAGTGCCCCGAGGTGCGTCAGCTCCTCGTGGACCTGCCCGGCCACGGGCAGAACGCGACCGCGGCACCCGCAACGCTGACCATTGACCACGCCGCCGACGCTTGCGCCGCCGTCCTCCGCGAGCGCGGCGCCACGGGCCCCGTGATTGTGGTGGGGCACTCGCTGGGCGGGCCGGTGTCGCTGTCCATGATGCGGCGCTACGCGGACGAGTTCACCTGGGCCGGCAGTGTGCAGGTGTCCAGCGCCGTCGAGCCGTTCACCATGCAGGGCCTGCCGCAGGTGCTCGCGGGGCCGATCGGCGGGGTGCTGGAGAAGGCGGTGCGCTACACGCCGAGGTTTGCCGAGGGTGTGCGCGAGATCGTCACGGACACCATCTCACCCATCCTGGCGCTGGCATTCTACTTCCGGCCGATGCCGTACGACATCGTGGACTTCCACGCCGCCATGATCCGCGAAACACCCCTGGAGACCTACGCCGGATACTTCCAAGACCTGCTTTCTCACTCCGAGCTGCAAGCAGGTATAGTCCTTTCTGAGATCCCTGGGTATATCCTGGTGGGAGATCGTGATGATGTCACCCCCGTCACCCAGTCGGAGAAGTTGCACGAGATCTGGCCGCGCGCGTACATGCAGGTGTTGCCGGACTCCGGGCACATGCCTCCGCTCGACGCACCCGGTGCCGTCACCACCGCCATCGTCCGCCTGATCCAAGGAGCCTAGCCGTGCTGCGAATCGCCCCCACCTCGGTCACCTGCGCCGTTGCGCTCGCCGTGGGCGCGAGCGCCGTCGTCGCGCCCGCAGCACAGGCCGCCCCGGCTGCCCAGTCGATGAAGGACGCCTACCAGCCCTACGTCTCCGCCGAGCCGCAGGTGGTGCGCACCGTCCCGGGGCAGTGGATCAGCACCTCGGCCTTCTTCGACCTGGAGGGCATGCCCGACGGGGCGACCTGGAAGCTGATCGCGCAGGACAACCTGACCAAGCCGCTGATGACCAAGCGGGAGAAGGACCAGCTGCAGGTCAACCTCACCCATTCGCGCCCCACCCTGGTGCACGCCGGGCCGAACACCTCGGACAAGGTGGACATCCGCATCAACTACCCGGACGGCTCGACTGAGATCGTGCAGGTGACGCCGAAGCTCACGCCCACCAGCGAATACCTTTACGAGCCGCTGTATGACTCGGTCGAGGGCGACCCCGGCCAGAAGCTGACCATCTCGCCGTTCAACCTGTACGAGACGCCACTTGACAGCGACGTGAACAGGTGGCACGTCGAGTCCTCCGAGAAGTGGAACGTGCACGTGGACGAGCACGGGACCGTCACCACGACGATCCCTAAGGACACGGCGTGGGGCTCCGAGTTCGCCGTCACCACTACCTACCCAGACGGGACCACCGACAACACGAAGTTCGTGGTGAGCAACACTGGCAAGGGCGTGAGCACGGGTACGGGTACTGCAGGCACTGCTGGCACCGGGAAGCCGGCGGGGCCCGGGCACACCGGCACCGCGCAGGCGGGTTCCTCAAACGCGCAGGTGGCGGCCCTGGTCATTGGGCTGATTGCCGCTATTGGCGGCGCCGTCGCGTTCCTGCTGCCGCAGCTAGCGGGCATCTTTGGCGACGGCATCACCGTCCCCACGCGCTCGGCGTAGGGTGTGCACCTCCGGCGCGCCTGATGCGCGCGCTGTTTCCTGAAACGCGGGACGCCCCCGCCGCGCGTGGCGCGGCGGGGGCGTGGCGTCGAGAAGCGAAAGCTCCTTACTCGGTGCCGCCATTCGGGTTCGGCTCGGTCGGGTCGTCGATGTGCAGGTCCTTCGCTGCCTGGGCGGCGACGGACTTGTCAATCTTGCCCTCGTTGGCCAGACCGAGGAGGGCGGCGACGGCCATGGACTCCGCGTCGATGTTGAAGTAGCGACGGGCGCCCTCGCGGGTGTCCGCGAAGCCGAAGCCGTCCGCGCCGAGCACGATGTACTGGCCCGGTACGTAGGCGCGGATCTGCTCCTGCAGGCTGGTGGTGAAGTCCGAGGTGGCGATGTACGGGCCCTCGGTCTGCTTCAGCTGCGTGGTGGCGAACGCCTCGCCGACGTCCTCACCCGGGTGGAGCAGCTGCTCCTTGGCAACGCGCGCGCCGTCGCGGGCCAGCTCGACCCACGAGGTGACGGAGTAGATCGCGGCACCGACGTTGTACTGCTCCTGCAGGATCTCCTGTGCGCGCAGCGCCTCCTGCATGCCCACGCCGGAGGCGAGCAGGGAGACGTTGTGCTCCTTCTTCTCGCCCTCGTCGTACAGGTAGATGCCCTTGTGCAGGCCCTCGACGTCCAGGTTCTCCGGGCGGGCCGGCTGGTGGGTCGGCTCGTTGTAGACGGTGATGTAGTACATCACGTTCTCGTCCTCGCCGGAACCCTTGCCGTACATGCGCTCGACACCCTTGGAGATTAGGTACGGCATCTCGTAGGCGAACGCCGGGTCGTAGGTGACCACGGCCGGGTTGGTGGAGGCCAGGACGGGGGAGTGGCCGTCCATGTGCTGCAGGCCCTCACCGGTCAGGGTGGTGCGGCCGGCGGTGGCGCCGATGATGAAGCCGCGGGCCATCTGGTCGCCAGCAGCCCAGAAGTTATCGCCGGTGCGCTGGAAGCCGAACATGGAGTAGAAGATGTACATCGGGATCATCGGCTCGCCGTGGGTGGCGTAGGACGTACCGGCGGCGATGAAGGACGCGGAGGAGCCGTCCTCGTTGATGCCCTCGTGCAGGATCTGGCCCTGCGGCGACTCGCGGTAGGACAGCTGCAGGTCGTGGTCGACCGGCACGTAGTTCTGGCCCTTCGGGTTGTAGATCTTCTGCACCGGGAACCAGGAGTCCAGGCCGAAGGTGCGGGCCTCGTCCGGGATGATCGGGACGACGCGCTTGCCCAGCTCCTTGTCGCGCATCATGGCCTTGAAGGTGCGCACAAGCGCCATGGTGGTCGCGACCTTCTGCTTGCCCGAGTCCTTGAAGATGGCCTTGTAGGTCTTTTCAAAGTCGGCCTGCTCAAGCGGCGTGTACTGTTCGCGGCGCTCCGGCAGGAAGCCGCCGAGCTCCTTGCGACGCTCCTTGAGGTACTTGATCTCCTCTGCGTCCTCGCCCGGGTGGTAGTAGGGCGGCATGTAGGGATCCTTCTCCAGCTCTTCGTCGGAGATCGGGATCTGCTGCTTGTCGCGGAACTGCTTGAGGTCCTCGAGGGTGAGGTTCTTCATCTGGTGGGTCGCGTTGCGGCCCTCGAAGTTGTGGCCGAGGCCGTAGCCCTTGATGGTGTGCGCGAGGATGACGGTCGGCTTGCCCTTGGTCTCCAGCGCGCGCTTGTAGGCGGCGTAGACCTTGCGGTAGTCGTGGCCGCCGCGGCGCAGCGCCCAGATTTCCTCGTCGGTCATGTCCTCGACGAGCTTCTTCGTGCGCTCGTCGCGGCCGAAGAAGTGCTCGCGGACGTAGGCGCCGTCGTTGGCCTTGAAGGTCTGGTAGTCACCATCCTTCGTGGTGTTCATGATGTTGACCAGCGCGCCGTCCTCGTCTTTCTCCAGCAGCTCGTCCCACTCGCGGCCCCACACGACCTTGATGACGTTCCAGCCAGCGCCGATGAAGAAGGTCTCCAGCTCCTGGATGATCTGGCCGTTGCCGCGCACCGGGCCGTCGAGACGCTGCAGGTTGCAGTTGATCACGAAGGTGAGGTTGTCCAGCTCGTACAGCGACGCCATCTGGAGCAGGCCGCGGGATTCCGGCTCGTCCATCTCGCCGTCGCCGAGGAACGCCCAGACGTGCTGCTCGTCGGTGTCCTTGATGCCGCGGTCCTGCAGGTACTTGTTAAAGCGTGCCTGGTAGATCGCGTTCATCGGGCCAAGGCCCATGGACACGGTCGGGTACTCCCAGAACTCGGGCATGCCGTGCGGGTGCGGGTAGGACGGCATGCCGCCCTGCGGACGGGAGTGCTCCTGGCGGAAGCCGTCCATGTCGTCCTCGCTCAGGCGGCCCTCGAGGAACGCGCGGGAGTACATACCCGGGGAGGCGTGGCCCTGGAAGAAGACCTGGTCGCCGCGCTGCTCGGCGTCCTTGCCGTGGAAGAAGTGGTTGAAGCCGACCTCGTAGAGTGCGGCCGCGGAGGCGTAGGTGGAGATGTGGCCGCCGACCTTCACGCCCGGGCGCTGCGCGCGGTGCACCATGATGGCAGCGTTCCAGCGCATCCAACGGCGGTAGCGCTTCTCAATCTGCTCGTCGCCCGGGAACTCGGGCTCCATGGTGGTGGGGATGGTGTTGACGAAGTCAGTCGAGGACAGTGCGGGCAGGTGGACGCGCTTGGCGTTCGCCCGCTCGAGCAGGCGCAGCATGAGGTAACGCGCGCGCTCGGGGTCAGATTCCTCGAGCAGGCCGTCGAGCGAGTCCATCCACTCTTGGGTCTCTTCCGGGTCGCTGTCGTGTAGGTAAGACGCCACACCGTCGCGAATCAGCTCGATGTTTGACGCTTTGGCCTTGTCTTTCTCAGCCACGAGAAATCCTCCCTAAATGGTTGGGCAATGTTTCCTCCCACATTACTTGTTTTTTTGTTTTTGCCCCTGCGCGGGGGGCAGTTGCTTATCGACGCCCCCCTTTTCCCCTTTCACCCCTCACTCCCATCACAACAGATGTAAGCTCTATTGCACTGTCGTTCATTACCAAACATGGAGGAAACAAGACTTTGGGCGCCGCAGGTGTCAACACGTACGCAGACCGCTTGGGTATTCACGCCGACGACATCGTGCAGGAGATCGGCTGGGACGAAGACGCCGATTCCTCCATCTCGGAGGCCATCGAGGACGCGGTCGGCGAACAGCTTCTGGACGAGTCCACCGACGAGCTCTGCGACGTTGTCCTGCTCTGGTTCCGCTCCGACGACGGCGACCTCGTCGACGCGCTCATGGATGCCATCCGCAACCTCGGCGACTCCGGCCGCGTCTGGCTCATGACCCCGGGCGCCTCCAAGCCCGGCGGCGTTCACCCCGGCGAGATCTCCGAGTCCGCCCAGCTCGCCGGCCTGATGCAGACCAAGGCCGACCGCTTCGGCGAATGGCAGGGCTCCTGCCTCACCCCCGCGGGCACCAAGAAGTAGCGTCGAGTCACGGCGTGACCTGCGCGTTAGGCGGCCGTGGCAAGTTCTGCTAACCTCTACCGCTAGCGCGCCGTTAGCTCAGCTGGGAGAGCAACTGGTTTACACCCAGTAGGTCGGGGGTTCGAGCCCCTCATGGCGCACAACCTGAAAGCCGCCTTCCGCCCCCATCCCGGGGCCGGGAGGCGGCTTTCGTCATTCCGGTGCGGGGGTGGGGCGGTGGGTCGCGCGGACGCGCCGCGGGCAGGGCGCCGGAGCGCTCAGTTTTGCAGATACCGATAGTAAGACCCCGATTTCGCTGCTCTGAGCTGCGTTCTCGTCATGCTGGTATCGGTATTTGGCGAAGCGGGGTGTATCCGGGGGTGCACAGCATGTTCAGGGCGCTGCGGGTGTGCCTCGCTCGGGGCTTGTGGGCGCTCAGTTTTGCAGATACCGATAGTAAGACCCCGATTTCGTTGCTTTAGTGCTGCGTTCTCGTCATGCTGGTATCGGTATCTGGCGAAGCGGGGCGCAACCGGAGCACATCAGGGCGCAACCGAGGCGCACCAGGCGCGCGCAGGCGCCCACCCGGACCATGCGCACTCCGCGCTCAGGCCGCCCACTAGCCTGGAGGGAACAGTCGCGCGACGCGGAGGAGGATGTCAGCGGTGGGCCAGGACAGCGGTTATGCGGTCATCGACCTCGAGACCACGGGGTTTGGCAAGTTCGACCGGATCGTGGAGATCGGTGTCGTCCAATTGGGGCCGGACCTGTCGGTGGAGCGGACGTGGCGGACGCTGGTGCAGCCCATGCGTGACATCCCCAACACGCACATCCACGGCATTTCCGCGACCGATGTGGTTGACGCACCGACGTTCGACCAGGTCGCGGACGAATTGCGCGGCCTGCTGCAGGGGCGCACGCCGGTCGCCCACAACGCGTCGTTTGAGAAGCGGTTCCTGCAGACCGAGCTGGCCAGGGCAGGGATGGCCAACTGGGTGCCGGAGGCGTGGGTGGATACGATGCGGCTGGCCAGGGAGTACATGGGCGTCGGTAAGCTGAGCGAAGCTCTCGCGCTGGCGAACATCACGAACAAGCGGGTGCACTCCGCGCTGGCGGACGCCGAGGCCACGGCGGAGCTGCTGCGGTACTTCTACAGCCAGGAGGCGCGGCAGGCGGGCACGCGGATTGGGCAACTTTCGCGCGCACTGCCGTCGAGCGGCGAGTGGGGCGAGGAGACGTATCGGCGCAGGCTGGCGCACGCGCTCAAGGATAAGGAGATCACCCGCGCCGAAGCCCGCCTGCTCGAGGCCGCCGCGACCGGGTTGGCGGCGGAGGACGTCGAGGCGATCAACGAGGAGTTCACCCGGCAGCTCGTCGTCGAGGCCTGGGCCGATGGGGTGATCACCGACGATGAGCGCGCGGAGCTGCTCGCGGTCGCCGAAGCCCTGGGCGTGAACACAGCCGGCCTGCTCGAGGACCCGCAGGCTGTTGACGACGGCGTCGTGCTCAAGCCCGGCGACCGGGTCGCGCTCACCGGCGCGCTGGACATCCCGCGCGACGCGTGGACCGAGCGCGCCACCGCCGCGGGCCTGGACGTAGGCGGGGTGACCAAGAAGTGCGCGGTGCTCGTCGCCGCCAACCCCGACTCCATGAGCGGCAAGGCGCGCAAGGCCCGCGAGTACGGCGTGCCCATCGTGAAGGAGGCGAGGTTTGCCCAGCTCATCGCCGCAATGGGCTCAGGCAGTGCGGGGGCGATTATCGACGCCACCGCCACCGCCCCCTTCTCCTGGCTCACCCCCGAGGACACGCAACGGACGGGCGCGTCGCCGGCGCAGATCGCGGCGCTGTGGATCGCACGCAACCCCGAACGCCCGCTGTACGAGATGTCCGACCACCTCCGCCCGGAGCACCGGCCCGAGGCGACGGGCACTGGGATTGACAAATACCTCGATGGCTGGCGCGAGCAGCACCCGCTGATGCTCAAGGCCAGCGCCGCCGACCTGCTTCAGCTGCGCGGCGTGGGGGAGAAGCGCTGCAACAAGCTCGTGGAGCTCGTCGTGGAGCTCGCCGCCGACGGCGCGCCCGAGCCGGCAGCGCCTAAAGCGCTGGAAGAGCCAGCGCCGGAGCCGCTTCCGCGCCCGGTGGCCACCCCGGTGCCGGGGAGTCCGTACGGGTACTCGGCTGCGGATGAGTTGTTTGAGGACCCGTTGGCGTCGTCAAGCACCCCGTCAAACGCCCCAGCGAGCGCCCCATCGAGCACGGTGACCGTGCCGGACGAGGCACCGCCGGCGAAGAAGCGGAACGGCGCTGCGCGGGTGTGCAAGTGGTCGGCGATCACGATGGCCGTGACCGCCGTGCTGATCATCGTGCTCGGTGCCGGGCTGGGAATGCCGGGCGAGCACCCGGTCGCGATCACGGTCGCGCTCGTGTTCATGGGGGCGGCGCTCAGCACGATCCTGTCCGGGATCGTCGCCGTGATTAAACTGCTGCGGAAGTAGCCTCCGAGAACGTCTCGGTGTCGATGACGAAGCGGAACTTCACGTCGCCCGCCACGACTCGCTCGTAGGCGGCGTCGACGTCGTCCACGCCGATCTTCTCAATCACCGCGCCGATGCCGTGTTCCGCGCAGAGGTCGAGCATCTCCTGGGTCTCGGCGATGCCACCGATGTTGTTGCCGGTCAGGACCTTGCCGCCGCCGACCAGGCTGCCCATGTGTACGCCCAGCTGCTCCGGCGGCAGGCCGACGACGGACATGATGCCGCGCGGCTTGAGGAGCTGCAGGTAGTCATCAAGCGAGTAGTGCGCGGAGATGGTGGACAGGATCACGTCGAACTCGCCGCGGTGGTTGGCAAAGAAGTCCTCGTCCTCGCCGGTGGCCAGCACGTGGTGGGCGCCGAGCTCGTACGCTTCCTTCTCTTTGCGCAGCGAGCGCGAGATCACGGTGACCTCGGCACCCTTCGCGGCGGCGATTTGTACGCCCATGTGGCCGAGCCCGCCGAGTCCGACGATGGCCACCTTGTCGCCCTCCTTCACGTTCCAGCGGGCGAGCGGCCCGTAGGTGGTGATGCCGGCGCAGAGGAGGGGCGCGGCGACGTCGAAATCCAGCCCATCCGGGATCGTGCAGACGAAGTTCTCGTTCACGACGACCTTTTCGGCGTAGCCGCCCTGGGTGATGGTGCCGTCGACGTCCTCGGAGTTGTAGGTGCCCACGTTGCCGTTGAGACAGTTCTGCTCCTGGCCGTTCTTGCACTGCTCGCACTCGCCGCAGGAGTTGACCAGGCAGCCGACGCCCACGCGGTCGCCGACCTTGAACTTGGTCACCTTGCTGCCCACCGCTTCGACCACGCCCGCGATCTCGTGGCCCACGGTGAGCGGGAAGTGGGCCTCGCCCCACTCGTTGCGGATCGTGTGGATGTCGGAGTGGCAGATACCCGCGGCCTTGATGTCAATGACCACGTCGTCTTCGCGCGGGTCGCGGCGCTCGATCTCGACGACCTTGAACGGTGCGTCGGGGCTGACTTTCTGCAGGACTTTGCTGGTGATTGTCATGTCACCAACCCTACGCGTCTGCTTCGGACTCCGCAGCCAGGACCGTGAGCAGGTTGTCAATCGCCGTGTTGCGCTCCGCCGCCCGCGCGGCCGCGGCGGTGACCGGCTTCTTTGCATCCGGGGAGGTGTGCGGCGCGGGGCGGCCGTGCGCAACGCCCGCATCCGTGCCGGTCTCCGGCGTGAGGTAGATGATCGCGGTGTCGCCGTCGGCGGTGGCGAAGAGGGCGGCCTCCCCGCCCGTCGGCAGTGCGGCGGCGATGAGGTCGGGGACCAGCCCGCGCGACCCGTTCACACGGTCCGGCTCCCAGCCGCCGTTTGCCAGGTCGTAGGAGACGTCGACCACGTCCCACTCGCCGAACTGGAGGCGCAGCGTGCCGGCGGTGGCGGAGCCCGGGTCGGGCACGACGGCGAGGTCGCGTAGGTCCGTGCCGGCGGGGTCGCAGATCGCGTGCACGTAGGCCGGCAGCTGCGCGTGCGTGGTGGGGATGCGGGGACCGTCGAGGCCGTCGGAGAAGGTGACGGAGGTGAAGAAGGGGTGTGCGTCGGCGTCGATAAGCGAGAGCACCGTTGTCGCGGGGGCGACGCGGAAGCCCTCGAGGTCGTCGCAGACGCCGTCCTCAACGTCGGCGATCTCGATGCCGGGTGCGAGCGTCAGCCCGGCGCGGCGGAAAAGGTCCAGGTGGGCGGCGAGAATGTCGTGGTCGGTGACGGTCAGTTGCGGTGGCATCGGGATCCTTCCTGCGCCGGGGTCAGCGTTCCTCCTGCCTATCGTAGGCGCGCTGCCACGGGTTGCGCCGACCGTCGCCGTAGCGCGCCCGCGACCGCGCGGGGGCCGGGGGCAATGGGGCATGCTTTTCGACGCCACCCTCACCCTCTCCATCCGCAGACTCGGGGTCGGGCCCGGGGCCGGAGGCGGGGGCGTCGAGGAGCATTTGCTCCTGCTCCTCGCGGAAGCGTCGGCGCTCGCGGGTCTCGGCGACGATGAAGTAGATGAGGCCCGCCGGCGCCATGATGCCGAACGCGATCCACTGCAGGCCGTAGGAGAGGTGGTTGCCGGTCTCGAGCACGGGCAGCGGGATGGCGGTGAGCTCGCCGGGCTGGCCGGAGAGCAGCTGCAGGTAGGGGGCGACCGGCTCGGTGCCGGTGAGCTCGCCGACCTGGGCGGGGGCGATGGAGTAGACCATGTCGTAGCCCTGGTCCTGCATCGGCGCCTTGGAGTGCGTGGGCTCGCCCGCCAGGAGCATGGCTTCCAGCGTGACGTCGCCGGTGGGGGCGGGCGCGATGTCGGGCACCTGGGTGGAGTTCTCGGCGGGGACCCACCCGCGGTTGATCAGGATGGTGGGGCCGTTGTCCAGCGCGAAGGGGGTGAGGACCTGGAAGGCGGGGTTGCGGTCCACGGGGCGCAGGCGCAGCAGCACGGTGCGGTCCAGGTAGTGGCCGGTGGCGGTGACGCGGGCCCACTCGCTGTCTTGGCTGATGGTGCCGTCCGCGCCGAGCAGGTCAGAAAGCGGGACCGGGTCGTGGTCGAACGCCTCGCTGATGTGCTCGTTGCGCTGCTCCAGCGCCTCGTTCTTCCCCAGCTGCCAGGGGGCGAGGAAGGTGAACGCGTAGTAGGAGAACAGGGCGATCAGGATCGCGGCGATGATCCAGCCCGGGTTGAGAAAGGTTTTCCACCACCGCTTCTCGGCGGTTCCGCGCGTGCTGTCTCGTTTCTGTTCTCGTTCCTGTTCGCCCTTCACGCTGGCCTAGTTTAGTCGGTGCGGGGCTGGGACTGAACCCGGTTGCGGACCCAGGCGACGATGCCGTCGGCGGCGGCCTCGATCTGCTCGCGCGTGGTGGTAAAGCCGGCCGGGCCGCCGTAGTAGGGGTCGGCCACCCCGGCGCCCTCGGGCGCGGCGGGGTCGAAGGAGCGGATCAGGCGCACGCGCTGCTCCGGTACGCCGCGCGCGACGAGCTCGGAGACGTGGTTGGTATCCAGGGCGACGATGAGGTCCGCGTCGAAGCGGTCGCCACCGAACTGTGTGGCCCTGTGCTGCGAGCCGTCGTAGCCGTGTGCGGCGAGCTCGGCTTGCGCGCGCTCGTCCGCCGGGCCGCCGACGTGCCAGCCGCCGATGCCAGAGGAGGTGACGCGAACCTCGCCGCCAAGTCCCGCTGCGGTGAGCGCGTCGCGCACGATGACCTCGGCCATCGGCGAGCGGCAGATGTTGCCGGTGCAGACGAAGTCGATGTGCAAGGGGTTAGCAGTACTCACGGACAATGTCCTCCAGTTCAGTCGACGTGTGCGCCACGTAGGTGGCCTGTTCCCATTCTTCTTCGGCGCCGTAGCCCCAGGTCACGGCGATGGACGGCAGGCCGAACTCGGCCGCGCCGGCGAAGTCGTGAATCCGGTCGCCCACCATCACCGGGTGGTACGGGTCCGCGTTGTCCAGCACATGTTGGATGACCTCGATCTTCGTGCTGCGCCCGGCGTCCCAGTTCGCCGCGCCGAGGAAGGCGATGTGCTCAAGCACGCCCGCGCGTTCCAGCGCCAGCCGCGCGAAGTGCTCGCTTTTCGACGTCGCCGTGCACACCTTCCACCCCTCGTCCTTCCACCGGGCGATGAGCTCCGCCATGCCGTCGAAGACGGTGAAGCGCTGCCAGCCCTCGCTGCTCATGTAGTCGGAGTACGCCTGCATGGCACGCTCGACCTGGTCGGGTCCCAGTCCTGCTGCCGCCATGGAGTCGCGCATCGGCGGACCGGGGATGCGGCGGATGAAGTCCTCGGCGGGGCGCGTCGCGCCCACCGCGTCGAGCCCGCGGAGGAATCCTTCGCGGATACCCGGGTAGGAGTCGATGATGGTGCCGTCCACGTCGAGCAGGATGGTGCCCTGCCCGCCGTTGTTTGCTGTATCAATCACGGACCCCAGCATGGCAAATTTGTAGGCTTGGTGCCATGACTGTTGTAGCTGATGTTGTCCGCGCCCTGGAGACCGCCTACCCGCCGCAGCTGGCCGAGAGCTGGGACAAGGTGGGGCTGGTCTGCGGGGACCCGGACGAGGAGGTGACCAAGGTGGCCTTCGCCCTCGACTGCACGCTGGAGGTCGCGCAGGCCGCGGTGGACGCGGGCGCGCAGATGCTTGTGGTGCACCACCCGCTGCTGCTGCGCGGGGTGAGCTCCGTGGCGGCGAACACCCCGAAAGGCAAGGTGGTCCACACCCTGATCGCGGGCGGGTGCGCCCTGTTCGCCGCGCACACGAATGCGGATTCCGCCCGGCCGGGCGTGTCCGACAAGCTCGCCGAGCTGGTGGGCATCACCCCGGGCCGCCCGATCAAGCCCATCTTCCTCGACGGCACCGACCGCTGGGGCGTCCACGTGCCGCCCGCCGACGCCGACAGCGTCAAGCGCGCGCTGTTCGACGCCGGCGCCGGCGCGATTGGCAACTACCGCGAGTGCGCGTTCAGCCACGACGGCACCGGCGAGTTCACCCCCGTCGAGGGCGCCGACCCCACCGACGGCGAGGTGGGCGCACACTTCACCGCGCCCGAGGTCCGCGTCGAGTTCGTCGCCCCCACGCGCCTGCGCGCCTCGCTTATCGACGCCCTCCGCGCCTCCCACCCCTACGAGGAACCCGCCTTCGACGTGGTCCAGATGTCGCAGCCCGCAGGCACGCGCGAGCTGGAGCACGCCTACGGGCTCGGCCGCGTCGGCGAGCTGCCTGAGCCGATGACGCTGCGCGAGTTCACGCAGCAGGTGGCCGACGCGCTGCCGGAAACGGTGTGGGGCGTGCGCGCTGCGGGGGACCCGGACCTGCTGGTGCACCGCGTCGCGGTGTCCTCGGGGGCGGGGGATGGGTTCCTCGGTGACGTCGCAAAGCTTGGCGTTGACGTATACGTGACCTCGGACCTGCGGCACCACCCGGTGGACGAACACCTGCGTGCGGGCGGGCCCGCCGTGATTGATACGGCGCACTGGGCGAGCGAGTTTCCGTGGACGGAGCAGGCGGCGAGTATCGTTGAGCCGCTAGGCGTGCAGACGCAGGTGCTGGACATCCGCACCGACCCGTGGACGGTGTCTGCACATCCCGGGCACCCCGGGGCAGAGAAGTAGAACAAGGGAGGAGTACCCGTGAAGCTTTCCGCAGAGGAGCAGCCGATCCTGCTCGAGTTGGCCAAGGCGGACCGCGTGGCCGCGCACCCGGACTCGGCGCGGCCGGAGGAGCAGGAGCTGGAGAGGCTGCTCAAGGAGCGCAAGGACCTGCAAGCGGCGTCCGCCGCCGCGCAGATGGCCGTGGACGACATGGAGCTGGAGATCCTGCGCATCCAGGAGGACGAGCGCAAGCTGAAGAAGCGCGAGATTGATGACAAGCGCCAGCTCGGCGCCGAGACCAACCCGGAGCGCCGCAAGGACCTGGAGCACGACCGCTACGCGGCGAAGTCGCGCATCGCGGACCTGCTCTCCGAGCTCAAGGAGGCGCACAACGAGATCGCCGCGCTGCGCAACAACCGCGACAACCACGGCGCGCGCCTGGACGAGGCGGACCGCAAGGTGGAGGCCGCCCGCCGCGCCGTTGAGGCGCTGCCGGACCGCGAGCAGGTGGACACCGCCGCGCTGCGCCACAAGCTCCCCGACGACGTCCTCGAAGTCTACGACGAGATGGGCGCCGCCGCGTTCAACGGCCGCACCTGCAACGCCTGCTTCATCCAGCTGCCCGCCTCCGAGCGCGCCGCGGTGATGGGCACGCCCGCCGACGAGGTTCCCACCTGCCCGAACTGCGGCGCCTTGCTCGTGCGCGTGCGCCTCACCCCGGACGAGGCTGCGGCCCGCACCGGCCTGACCATCGAGGAGTAGGGGAGCCGATGAAGGTCAGCGTCTTTACTGACGGCGGCTCGCGCGGCAATCCCGGCGTGGCCGGCTCCGGCGCAGTTGTCTACGGCGAGGGCGGGGAGACCCTCGCCGAGATCGTCTACGTGGTGGGCTCCAAGTCCTCCAACAACGTCGCCGAGTACCACGGCCTGCTGCGCGGCCTCGAGGCCGCCGCCGAGCTGGGAGCCACCGAGGTGGCGGTGTCCATGGACTCCAAGCTGGTTGTCGAGCAGATGAACGGCCGATGGAAGATCAAGCACCCTGACATGCAGAAGCTCGCCGTCAAGGCCCGCAAGCTCGCCGGCGGCTTCGACCGCGTCACCTACACCTGGGTGCCGCGCGCGAAGAACAAGAAGGCCGACGAGCTGTCCAACAAGGCGATGGACGCCGCGACGAAGGACGGCACGCCCCGCATCGTGGAGGAAGCAAGCCTGCACAGCGGGCCGCCCGCCCGCGCCACCGCCACCCCCAAGGCGCCGAAAACCCGCGCCGCTTCCGCCACCGCGGCCGCCGGCCACCCCGGCGCGCTGGTCTACGGCAACAGCGGCGCAACCCGCACGCGCTTCATCCTGCTGCGCCACGGGCAGACCGCGCACTCCGCGGAGCACCGCCTCTCCGGCACCTCCAACCCGGAGCTGACCGAGCTGGGCCGGGCGCAGGCGCGCCGGGCCGCCGAGGCGCTCACCGCGCTGGCGCAGGAGTCGCAGTTTGGGCCCATCGACGCGATCGTCGCCTCGCCGCAGGCGCGCGCCCAGCAGACCGCGGAAGCTGCGGCCGACGCGCTCGGGTTCGACGCGTTTGCAACCAACGACGGATTCCGGGAGATCAACTTCGGCGACTTCGAGGGGCTGACGAGGGACGAGGCCCGGGGGAAGTTTCCGCAGGAGTTTGGGGAATGGGAGGCGTCGGTAAGCAAGGCCCCGCCACGGGGCGAATCGCTCGCCGCGCTGCACCGACGGGTGACCCGCGCGCGGCTGAAGCTACAGGAGGAGCGCGCCGGGCAGACGATCCTGGTGGTCAGCCACATGATGCCGATCAAGAGCGTGATCCGGCAGGGGCTCGGCGCCGGGGCTGAGGTGTTCAAGCACACCTACCTGGACCTGGCCAGCGTGTCCGTGGTGGATTTCTACGACGATTTTGGGGTCGTACGCTGCGTCAACGATGTCGCGCACCACAGGTAAGGTACAATGACGGCTTGCGAATGAGTCGGCCGGGTGACCGCGGCCGCCCGAACCGCCGCGCATGCGGGCTGGCGGGTGGCCGAGGAAAGTCCGGACTCCACAGGGCACGGTGGTTGCTAACGGCAACCCGGAGTGATCCGCGGGAAAGTGCAACAGAAAGTAGACCGCCTCGCGCTTGTCGCGGGGTAAGGGTGAAAGGGTGCGGTAAGAGCGCACCGGCGCCGGTGGTGACATCGGCGGCCAGGTAAACCCCACCGGGAGCAAGGCAAGAACCGCTGCGCGTGCGCAGGGGTCGTCGGACGCGATGAGGCTGCCCGCCCATGTCCGAAGGTAGCTGCTTGAGGCGCCCAGCGATGGGTGGTCCAGATGGATGGTCACCGCCCCGTCCGGGGCACAGAATCCGGCTCATAGGCCGGCTCATTCGCACTGCGCGCTCCCGCAGACTCTGGCACGATGGCGGGGTATGAAACTGTATGCCGCGCCGCTGAACTTTCGCGCTATCGCGAGCGAATTTTCCGTCCCTACCGACTTCCCTCCGCAGGTGCTCGAGGAAGCGTCGCAGCTCACCGATCGGTTCGCCGGGCAGCGTATCGACGCCCGCTCGATCCCCCTCGTCACCATCGACCCAGTCGGCTCCCGCGACCTGGACCAGGCGGTGCACATTGCCGAGCGCGGCGAGGGAGGAGGCGGCGGCTACATCGTCACGTACGCGATCGCGGACGTCGCCGCCTTTGTGGAGCCGGGCGGGGCGGTGAAGGACGAGTCGCTGCAGCGCGGCCAGACCATCTACCTTCCCGACGAGCCGGCACGTCTGCACCCGCCGAGCCTGAGCGAGGGTTCCGCCTCGCTGCTGCCGGACGTGGACCGGCCGGCGGTGTTGTGGACGTTCGAGCTGGACCAGGACGGCGAGGTGGACAGCGCCCACGTCGAGCGCGCTCTGGTGCGCTCGGTGGCCCGGCTGGACTACGACGGGGTGCACGAGGACTTCGCGCGGGGGGAGCCGCACGCGTCGATACGCTTGCTCCCCGAGGTCGGCCAGCTGCGGCAGCGCAGCTCGCTGCGGCGCGAGGCGATCAACCTGCGGCTGCCTAGCGTGCGCGTGGTCGGCGAGGGCGGGACCTTCGAGCTGGTCATCGAGCCGCGCCACCCCGTCATGGACTACAACTCGGAGATCTCCCTGCTCACCGGCATGGTGGCGGGCAGGATGATGGTGGAGGCTGGCGTCGGGTTCCTGCGCACGCTCGGGCCCGCGACCGGTGAGGCGGAGGCCGAGTTCCGGCGCGAGGCGTCGAACCTGGGCTACGAGGTCGGTGGCAACATCGGCGAGTTCCTCGCCGGGATCGACGCGGACACCCCGCGCGGGATGGCCATGATGCGCGAGGCGCAGAAGCTGCTGCGCGGCGCGGGCTACGTGGACCTGTCGGAGAAGGAGCCGGAGGTACACGCGGGCATCGGCGGCTACTACAGTCACGTCACCGCGCCGCTGCGCCGGCTGGTCGACCGCTACGCCACCGAGGTCTGCCTGGCTATCTGCGCGGGCACGGAGGTGCCGGAGTGGGTCCGCGAGGACGCACCAAGGGTGATGAAGACGATGGGGCGGACGTCCCAGCTGGCCAACACCGTGGACAAGGCGTGCCTGAACCTTACCGAGGCGACCGTGCTCGAGCCGTGGGTCGGCCACAACTTCGAGGGCGTGACGCTCACGGTCAACGAGGAGGACCGCGCCCGCATCTTCATCGCGGACCCGCCGGTGCTCGCGCCGTCCGTCGGCGCGCCGGGGGAGGGCACGGAGACGAAGTTTTCGCTCGTGCTTGCCGACGCCACCGCGCGCGAAGTCTCCTTCGCCTGGCCCGCCGACTAGGCCTGCTGACTAGGACGCAGGGGCGTCCTCGAGGCGCGCGGTGGCGCCCGGCGTGATCTCGACGACGTCGAACTGCTCGGCCATGCGGCGGGCGAACTCGTCCGCGTCCCGGCGCGGCACGATCGCGAGCACCGCCCTGGAGGTGCCGGTGGCCGCGGGCCGTGCCGCGAGCGCGCCCCGCTCGCGGCACAGGGCCCCGAGCTCGGCGGGGATATTGAGTCCGCGCAGCTCGGTCGGCGAGTTCACCAGGGCGAACAGGTCGTTGGTGTGGCGAGACCGCAGCGCCCTGGCCACCGCCATGCTGCGCAGCGTCTCCGCCTCGCAGAAGTGGACCCACGCCCGTGCCGTCTCCGGCGCCGGCGCGGTTGCGTCGCCGACGGTGTGGCGCGCCTGGACCCACTCGACGACGCGCTCGATGGCGTCGGGCAGCTTGCGCAGCGAGTGGACGCCGAAGTTGGCGCACGCCGCGCTGATGAACGCGCGGTGCGTGGCGATACCCTCCACCTGGCCCGCGTCCGCCTCACCGAACGTCTCCGCGACGGAGAAGATGCGCACGCCCTCGCGGGTCGGGTGCGGGGCCTCGGTGAGCGAGCCGTCCGCGTAATCGATCACGGCGATGCCGTTGCCGGTGGCGCGCAGGGCCGCGGTGTGGCGGGAGCGCAGGCCGTTGAGCGACGAGTACGTCTCCACCGCGTGGGCGGCGATGTCGGCGAGGCGGGCGCGGAAGGGCGCGTCGTTGATGTCGCCGTGTCCGGCGGCGAGGGCGAGGCACATGGCCGAGTCCGCGGCCCACAGCGCCCCGAGCCCGGCTCCGAGCGGGATGTCGGAAACGACCGTCACGTCCAGGCCCGCCGTTTCTCGCGAGAGCACCTGTCGTTGGATCAGCTGGTGGACCAGGCCGGCCCACCGCTTGCCCAGGGGGTGGTCGGCGCCGTCGGGGTCGCCGAGCGGGGCGGTGGTCAGGACCGGCTCCGAGCCCGGCGCGGAGGCCGCGAAGCGGAGCTTATGGTCGTCGCGCGGGCTCACCGCCACCGAGGCGCGCAGCCCGCCGAGCCCGATGAGCGTGGCGCCGCCGAAGTGGTCCACGTTTTCCCCGGCGAGGATCCACGTCGCCGGGGCGGAGGCGACGTGTGCCGGCTGCGCGCCTACGCGCCGTTCGTGCTCCTTGCGAGCGCGTTCCACCAGGTCGGATGGTTGGGCGTCGGGGGCAGGCCACAAAGACATAAAGCGTTCTCCACTCTGCGCAAAGGGGGATATATACGAGGAAACTCCAGACTACCAACCGCCGTTGGCGGGTATGGTGGGCCAAAATGTCCACCGTTCGCGGCTCACCGCGAACCCCCGGAATACACGAAGGAGCCGACCATGGCAGACGAAAAGTTCTACTTCAACCCGTCCACCGGCGAGGTCACCCAGGGCAAGGTTGCGTCCTGGGACAACCGCATGGGCCCGTACGACACCCGCGAGGAGGCGGAGCGCGCCCTGGAGACCGCAGCGCAGCGCAACCAGGTCGCAGACGACCAGGACGAGGCCTGGGAGGACTAGGACGCGAGCCCCGCCCCCGGCTCTACACCTGCTTGAATGCCTTCTTGATGTCCTTGATCGCCTTCGGGTAGCCCTCGAGCGCCGCGCGCCCGATCTCCAGTTCCCGCTGGTAGAGGATGCCGTACGCGAAGGTGTCCTCGCCGCGGTCGCGCGCCGCCCGAGCGAGGCGCTCGATGTGCTCGCGCGCGGTCACCGCGTCCTGGAAATCGCCGAGGATGGTCTGCAGCCGCTTGCACGCCTTGGCCAGCGGCCCAGTCTTCAGGCCCGCGTCCTTGGCGGCTACCGCGGCGTAGCGCAGCTTCTTCGCCGTCTTGCGCACGTCGTGCACGTACGACTCGCGCTGCAGCAGCGGCAGGGAGGTGTCGCCGTAGTATTTTTCCACCTTTGCGTTGCGCTTCTTCAGCTTCTTGTACGCCGCCCGCAGGTGCGCGTAGAGCACCGCGTCGGCGGGCTCCTCGGGCTCTTGCTTGTCCGCGCCACCCTCATCCTCATCAACCTCACCGGGGAGGTGGGGCGTGAGGGCGTCGTGAAGCAGCGCGTCGACCTCGGCGAGCAGGGCGGTGAAGCGCTCCGAGTCGAACATGTCGACGATGTCGGCGTGGGCCTCCTCGTAGACGCCGCGCATGTCGCGGTTGATGTGCGCGGCGGTGATCACGTCGATCATGTCGGACTGGTCGCTGGCCAGCAGGTCGTGGAAGCGCTGCTCGACCACCTCGGCGTCGCGGGCCATGCCGAGGACCGCCGCGGCGTGCTTGAGCTCCGCCTCGAGGTGGGCGAGGTCGCCGGCGGTGATGACGCCGTCGAAGGTCTCCAGCAGGGAGCGCAGCTCGCGGGTGGCCACGCGCATCTGGTGGACCGAGTCGTACTCGTCGGCGCGCACGCGCGGCTCCCAGCTCAGGATGGCGTCGCGCTTGTCGCGCAGCGAGGCGTACACGGCGTCGGCGGCCGCGTCGCCGGTGCCCGCGGACGGCAGGGGCGCGTTGTTGAAGCTGTCGCCGAGCGCCGTGGCCAGCTTGGATGGCGAGTCCGCGCGGCGGGCGCCCGCGGCCAGCATGGCCTCGGTGGCGCGGCTGAGCAGGCGCTCGCCGGCGGGGGTGCCGGCGATGGCGTCGGTGAGCTCAAGCTCCCACTCGCGCCACTCGGAGGCCGTGCCGCCGGGCAAGTAGGACTCGGCGGAGACGTGGTCGTCGCAGAACTCCGCCACCGCGAGCGAGTCGGCCGGGTCCGGGTAGCGCACGCCGATCACGGTTTCCACGCGTCGGTTGTCCACGCGCGCGATCGGCTTCAGCGGCGGGTGGACGGGGCCGAGTACGTCGCGCACCGCGTCCAGCAGCGGCTCGGGGACGGTGTCGGCATCGCTGCCACCCCCGTTGCCACTACCGGTGCCGTCCGACAGCGGGTGCTGCAGCTCGCGGCGCCCGCCGCCCTCGCCAGGCAGCTTGACGTGCCAGCCGGCGTCCTTGCCGCCGGTGCGGCGGCGCAGGGTGATCTTGGAGCGCGTCAGGCGCAGGTCCGCGGTATCGAAGTAGATGGCGGAAAGTTCGTGGGTGGTGGTGGAGATGGGGGACAGTGTGGCGTCGATAAGCGAAAGCTTCGGTGGCTTAGTCTCGGCGTCGACGGCGAGCTTGACCTCGAGTTCCAGAAATTCCTGTGGTTTTGGCATACGTTCCTCTCCTCACTTCGGCTGGCATAGAGTCTAGCCCGGCTACAGTGGGCCGTATGAACACTCAACAGGAAGAGGTCCTGCGCAAGGTAGAGCAGCAGGACATCGCGTTTCTGCGGCTCTGGTTCACCGACATCTTCGGCTCGCTGAAGACGGTCATGATGTCTCCCGCGGAGCTGGAATCCGCGTTTGACGAGGGCGCGGGGTTTGATGGCTCCTCCATCGAGGGCTTCACCCGTATCTCCGAGTCCGACACGCTGCTGAAGCCGGACCCGTCGACGTACCAGGCGCTGCCGTTCGACGAGGACTCCGGGCTGCAGACCGCGCGCATGTTCTGCGACATCACCATGCCGGACGGCGATCCGCTCTACGCGGACCCGCGGCAGGTGCTGCGCCGTCAGATCCAGAACGCCCGCGACATGGGCTTTGAGTTCCTGGCCAGCCCCGAGATCGAGTTCTACGTGGTCAAGCCCTTCGAACCGGGCGAGCATCCGCGGCCGGCCGACAAGGGCGGCTACTTCGATCAGGCCAAGCGCAACGAGGCGCCGAAGCTGCGCCGGCAGGCGATCAGCGCCCTGGAGTACATGGGCATCGTCACCGAGTTTTCGCACCACGAGGCCAGCGCCGGCCAGCAGGAGATCGACCTGCGCCACACCGACGCGCTGACCATGGCGGACAACGTGGTGACGTTCCGCTACATCGTGAAGACGGTCGCCGAAGCCAACGGCGTGCACGCGACGTTTATGCCCAAGCCGTTCCGGGACATGGACGGCTCCGCCATGCACACGCACTTCTCCCTGTTCGAGGGCGACGAGAACGCCTTCCACGACCCGGACGATGAGATCAGCCTGTCGCGCACCGGCCGCCAGTTCATCGCCGGCATCATCGAGCACGCCAACGAGATTTCCGCGCTGACCAACCAGTACGTCAATTCCTACAAGCGCCTCCAGTTCGGCTCCGAGGCGCCCACCGCCGCGACCTGGGGCGTGTCTAACCGCTCCGCGATGGTCCGCGTGCCCACCTACCGGCTGCACAAGGCGGAGTCGCGCCGCGTGGAGGTCCGCTCGCTGGACTCCGCCGCGAACCCCTACCTGGCCTACGCGGCGGTCCTGGCCGCCGGCCTGCGCGGGATCGAGCAGGGCTACGAGCTGGACGAGCCCGCCCGCGACGACGTCTTCTCGCTCACCCGCCGCGAGCGCCGCGCGATGGGCTACCGCGACCTGCCCAACTCGCTCGACCAGGCGCTGCGCTACCTCGAGCAGTCCGAGTTCATGGCCGAGGTGCTCGGCGAGCAGGTCTTCGAGTACTTCCTGCGCGCCAAGTGGGACGAGTGGCACGACTACACCTGCCAGGTCACCCCGTGGGAGCTGGAGAGTGGGATGGACCTTTAATATGGCGCTTCCCACCCCAGCAAAACTCGGCCTCGTCTCGCCGCGCGCCGCGGAGGACATCGAGGAGCTTTCGCTTGTCGACGCCCCCTCGCTCTGGACCCTCGCCGGCACCGGTGACCCCGACCTGGCCCTGAACAACACGCACCGTTTCGCCGGGGCGCTGCAGGAGCACGCGCCGGGCGAGTGGGCCGAGGTGCGCGACCAGCTGGCGGCCGATCCGGCGTTTTGCACGCGCTTCTTCGCGCTGCTCGGCGGCTCGACGGCGCTGGCGGACCACTTGGTGGCCAACCCGGGGCAGTGGCGCGCGCTGGCGGGCGAGTTGCCCACCGCCGAGGAGATGCGTGAGGCGATGCTCGCCGCCGTGGACGCCGCGCCGATCGCGGAGGCGACGTACCGCGCCGGCGCGCGCTTCGACGATAAGCACGCCGCGAAGGAGGCGCTGCGCGACGCGTACCGCACGCTCATGATGCGGGTCGCCGCCGCGGACCTGGCGAGCACGTTCGCCCCGGTGAAAGGCCACGGCGGGACGGAACCGCTCGGCTACACCCGCACCACCGAGACGCTGACCGCGCTTGCCGACGCCGCGCTGACCGCCGCCCTCGCCGTCGCCGTCCGCCACGTCTACGGCGACGAGGAACCGGATACACGGCTCGCCGTCGTCGCCATGGGCAAGTGCGGCGCCCGCGAGCTGAACTACATCTCCGACGTGGACGTCATCTTCGTCGCCGACGACGCCACCGCCAAGGCGACCCGCACCGCCAGCGAGTTCATGCAGCTGGGCACCGCCTGCTTCTTCGAGGTGGACGGCAACCTGCGCCCCGAGGGAAAGGCCGGCGCGCTGGTGCGCACCCTGGACAGCCACGTGGCGTACTACAAGCGGTGGGCCGAGACGTGGGAGTTCCAGGCTCTGCTCAAGGCGCGGCCGCTGACGGGGTCGCTGGAGTTGGGGCAGTGCTACGTCGATACGCTTGCTCCGCTCGTGTGGGAGGCCTCCCAGCGCGAATCCTTCGTGGAGGACGTGCAGGCGATGCGGCGGCGCGTGCTGGCCAACGTGCCCGAGTCGCTGCGGCAGCGCGAGCTGAAGCTGGGGGAGGGGGGCCTGCGCGACGTGGAGTTCGCCGTGCAGCTGCTGCAGCTCGTGCACGGGCGCATCGACGCCGACCTGCGCAACCCCAACACGGTCGCGGCGCTCGAATCGCTTCGCGACGGCGGCTACGTCGGCCGCGAAGACACGAGCAAACTCATCCGCGCCTATGAGTTCCTCCGACTCCTGGAGCACCGCCTGCAGCTGCAGCGCTTCAAGCGGACCCACCAGCTGCCCGACGCGGACGACGAGAAGCGGCTGCGCTGGCTCGCCCGCGCCGCCGGGTTCCAGGCGACCGCGCGCCGCACCGCGGTCGAGGAGATGCAGCGGGCGCTGTCGCAGCTGCGCCAGGTGGTGTCCAACCTGCACGAGCGCCTCTTCTACCGCCCGCTGCTGGAGGCCGTCGTGGACCTGTCCATCGGCGAGGCGACCTTCTCCGCCGACGCGGTCAAGGCGCAGCTGGCCGCGCTGGGCTACCGCCACCCCGCGCGCGCCTACGACCACCTCAACGCGCTGGTCAAGGGCACCTCGCGCAAGGCGAAGCTGCAGGCGATCCTCCTGCCCACGCTCATGCACTGGCTCGCCGGCACCGCCGACCCGGGCGCAGGCCTGCTCAACTACCGCAAACTGTCGGACGCCGCGCTGGATCGCAGCTGGTTTCTGCGCATGCTTCGCGACGAAAGCGTCGTCGGCATGCGCCTCATGCACATCCTGGGCAACTCGCCGTACACCTCCGACCTCATCATCTCCGCCCCCGACGTGGTCAAGCTCCTCGGCGACGGCTCCAGCGGGCCGCGCCTGCTCGAACCCGCGCCGGACCAGGTGTACAAGGCGATCATCAACTCCGCCAACCGGCACCGCGGCAACCCCGACAAGGCCGTCGCGGTGGCGCGCTCCCTGCGCCGCGCGGAGCTGGCGCGCATCGCGTCTGCGGACCTGCTGGGCCTGATGGAGGTGCGCCAGGTGTGCACCGAGCTGACCATCGTGTGGGAGGCGGTGCTCCAGGCGGCGCTGGAATCTGAAATCTACGCCGACCTGCAGGACCAGGAGCTTACCGAGCAGCCGGCGCGCATCGCCTTCATCGGCATGGGCCGGCTCGGCGGCGCGGAGCTGGGCTACGGCTCCGACGCCGACGTCATGGTGGTTGCCGAGCCCGTGGGGGAGACCTCCGAGTCCGACGCCACCGCGTGGGCGGCTCGCATCGTGGACCAGATGCGCAAGCGCCTGGCCAAGCCGTCCGGTGACCCGCCGCTCGAGGTGGACCTGGGGCTGCGCCCCGAGGGCCGCTCCGGCGCCGTCGCGCGCACGATCGCCTCCTACGAGCGCTACTACCGCGAGTGGGGCGAGGTGTGGGAGAAGCAGGCGCTGCTGCGCGCCACCGGCGTGGCCGGCCACGCGCCGCTCGGCGAGCAGTTCCTGCACATGATTGACCAGTTCCGCTACCCCAAGGGCGGGGCGAGCAGAGCCGACATCCGCGAGATCCGCCGCATCAAAGCCCGCGTGGACAACGAGCGTCTCCCGCGCGGCGCCGACCGCGCTACCCACACCAAGCTGGGGCGCGGGGCGCTTGCCGACGTCGAGTGGACCGTCCAGCTCCTCACCATGATGCACGCCCACGAGCACCAAGGGCTCCACACCACGTCCACCTTGGACGCGCTGGACTTCCTCGCGGAGTTAGACGACCCGGAGGTGCTGGCCGCGTCGAAGGCGGAGATCCTCCGGACCGCCTGGCTCACGGCCACGCGCGCCCGCAGCGCGCTCGTGCTGGTCTCCGGCAAGCGCACCGACCAGCTGCCCGCGCCGGGGCCGCACCTGGCGCAGGTGGCGGGCTCCGCCGGCTACGACCCGGACGACCAGCAGCAGTTCTTGGAGGACTACCTGCGCATCACGCGCCGGGCTCACCAGGTGATTGAAGAGGTGTTCTGGGGGGAAAAGCCCACCCGCGAGTTTGATTAGCGCCGTCTCCCGCTCGCGCCCGTAGAGTGGGGGCATGGCTGTTCACTTTTCCATTGATCTGACCGATGCGACCTACGCCGACCTGGTGGCGCTGGTGGAGGGGGCGCGTGTGGCGGGCGTCGATAAGCGTGCCGCGCTGCACCTTGAAGATACGACGCTGTCGCTCGAGATCGAGCCCGATGCGCGGACCGAGCGCAGCGCCGCGCGCGAGCACGCACCGGCGACGGGCGGGCAGCTGCCGCAGCTTGGCGACGCCGCCATCCGCTCCGTCGTTGACATCCTGACCGGGCGCCAGGAGCCGCCCCGGCGGTAGGGGCTACGCCTGCTGCAGCTTCTGCCGCTCGGCGGGCGCCTCGTTGACGATCTTGACGCGCGGTGTCGCGGTAAGGCGCTGCGCCTTGCGGCGCGACACGAGCAGGCCGATGAGCAACACCGCGGCCGTGACGTAGAAGGCGATCCAGGCGAGCTGGAAGTCGTGCCACTGGTAGGTCTGCCCGTGCGAGGAGTGGTCGAGCAGCACGCCGACGGTCTGCGCGCCGATCATGGTCGCGACGAACCCGCCCATGTTGCCCAGGCCGGTGCCGGTGGCGACCATGTTGGTGGGCAGGTTTTCGCGCACGGCGTCGAAGCCGAAGTTCGAGGTGGGCACGCACAGGCCCATGATGATGGCCATGGTGAGGATGGCCGCGTAGCTGCGCGGCTCGCTGGGCAGGAAGAAGATGATCCACGCCAGCGGGGTGACGCCGCCGAGGATGAGGGCGCCGAGGTCGCGGCTCGAGCCCATGCGGGCGGAGACCGCGCCGACGAACGGCGCCGAGGCGATGTTGACCACCGTGAACAGGATGAGCACGGTGCCGGCCTGGCTTTCGGTAAGGCCCATGCCAAGCGTCATGAGCGGCAGGCCCCACAGGAGGCAGAAGCTGAACATCCAGAAGATGACCCAGCCGTGGATGAAGAAGGCCTCCCAGGCGATGGGGGAGCGCAGGACCACGCCGAGCACCTCCTTCATCGGGGTGCGGTCGTCCTGGCGCTGCTGCTTGATCTCGCGGCGCTGGCCGGGCGTCATCTCGGCCCACTCCGGGGTGTCGGCGACTGCGATCGCGGCGAGGAGCGCGACGAGCAGGCCGAGCGCGCCGAGGGAGACGAAGGAGACGGTCCAGCCCTTGGCGGTGAGCAGGGCGAGGAAGGGGACCGCGGAGAGGAACTGGCCGAGCTGGCCGAGCGCCGCGGTGAGCTGGGTGAACAGCGGGGTCTTCCGCGGCGGGAACCAGTAGGGCAGGATGCGCATGCCGGACAGGAACGCGGTGGCGTCGCCGGCGCCGATGAGGACGCGGGCGACAATGGCTACGCCGTACGACGTGGTCAGGCCGAGGACGATCTGCCCCACGGCCATGATGATGGCGCCGGCGACGAGCATGAAGCGGGGGCCGAGCCTGTCGATGAGCAGCCCGGTGGGGATCTGCGCGAAGGCGTAGACGCCGACCTGGACTGCGGTAAAGACTGCGATTCGTGATGCGTCGACGTTGAATCTGTCGATAGCTTCCACGCTTGCCACACCGAAGGAGGTGCGGCCGAGGATGGCTACGGCATACACAGCGACTGCGCCGAACCACACGATAAGGGCTTTGGTTGTCAGTTGTTCGCGTGGATGATTGTTTGCCATGGCAATGAATGGTAATACCCTAACGCCCGTTATGTTTAATTGGGAATACCTTTGAGGGAACTCGTGCACGTTGCGCAGCCCGATGCGCCGCAAAAATATCTACGAATTCCAACCCGGTCCCGTAAACTCGACGCCCGTGGATTACATTTCAACTCGCGATACGACCGCCTCACCGCACAAGTTCACCGACATCCTGCTCGGGGGATTGAGCGCCGACGGCGGTCTGTTCATGCCGGCCACGTATCCGCGCCTGGAGCCTTCGCTTCTCGACGCCTGGCGTGACCTCCTCGCCGCCGAGGGGTACGCAGCCCTCGCGGCCGAGGTTGTGAAGCTGTTCGTGGACGACATCCCGCCAGCGGTGATCGAGGAACTCACCGCCAAGGCCTACAGCACTCCCAAGTTCGCGCACCCGGACATCGTTCCGGTCACGGAGCTGGATGAAACGCTCTCCATCGCCCACCTGTCCGAGGGCCCCACCGCCGCGTTCAAGGACATGGCGATGCAGCTGCTCGGCGAGCTGTTCGAGTACGAGCTGACCCGCCGCGGCGAGGCGCTCGCCGTGTTGGGCGCGACCTCGGGCGACACCGGCTCGTCCGCCGAGTACGCGATGCGCGGACGCAACAACATCCGCGTCTTCATGCTCACCCCAGCCGGCCGCATGACCCCGTTCCAGCAGGCGCAGATGTTCGGGCTGGACGACCCGAACATCCACAACATCGCCCTCGACGGCGTCTTCGACGACTGCCAGGACGTGGTCAAGGAGGTCAACGCCGACGCCGCCTTCAAGGCCAAGTACTCCATCGGCGCGGTGAACTCCATCAACTGGGCGCGCCTGCTTGCGCAGACCGTCTACTACATCTCGACCTACCTGCGCGTGACCGAGTCGAACGACGAAAAACTCTCGTTCGCTGTACCGACCGGCAACTTTGGTGACGTGTGCGCGGGCTACGTCGTCAAGCGCATGGGCCTGCCCATCGACCGCCTCATCGTGGCCACGAACGAAAACGACGTGCTCGACGAGTTCTTCCGCACCGGCAACTACCGCCCGCGCTCCTCGGCGGAAACCCAGGCCACCTCGTCGCCGTCCATGGACATCTCGAAGGCATCCAACTTCGAGCGCATGCTTTTCGACGCCCTCCAGCGCGACGCCTCCGCCACCAAGCGCCTCTTCGGTACCAAAGTGAAGGAGGGCGGCTTCGACCTGGACGATCTGGGCGGCCAGGAGGTCCTGGACCGCATCCGGAACGACTTCGGCTTCGTCTCGGGCTCGTCCACCCACGCCGACCGACTCGCCACGATCAAGCAGACGTGGGAGGAGCACGGGGTAATGGTGGACCCGCACACCGCCGACGGCATCCACGTCGCACGCGGCCTTGCCGACGAGACCGACACCCGCATCGTGGTCCTGGAGACCGCGCTGCCGGTCAAGTTCGCCGACACGATCGTCGAGGCGACCGGCCGCGAGCCGCAGGTGCCGGAGCGCTTCGCCTCCATCTTGGCCGCCGACCGCCACGTCACGGACCTGCCCAACGACGCGGAGCGCGTCAAGCAGTTTATCGTCGATACCCTCGGGCAGTAAGCCCCAGCACGAAAAGGAGCACACCATGGCACAGGAACAGTTCGCCGGCCCCGACTACTTCACCGAGTTCGACCCGGAGAAGTTCATCCGCGACCTAAAGATCCAGGCATCCGCCGGCGCTGAGTCGGAAAACGACGCGGAGGAGCACTCGGACGCCGAGTAGCGTGACCCACCCAAACGATTCATCGACCGGCAACCACGCCAGGAAGTACCAGCCGACCTACGGCGAGCGCTGGACGTTCCCGGAGCCCGCGCCGCAACACCGCGCCGCACCCGCCCCGCGCAGCACCACGGCACGCACCGTGAGCTGGGTGGTCTGCATCGTCGCGGTCGCCCTGTTCGTCGCCTCCGTGGCGTGGCTCGGCTTGACCACCTCGCAGCTGCCCACCGGCTCCGTCGAGGAGCGTCAGGCGCGCGAGGCGGTGCAGACCCCGCTGGAGACGGAGGCCGCCGAGTCTGGCGGCCAGGCCAATCTGGTCCGCGTGCCAACGTTCGCGCTGTGGGCGCCCGGTACGCGCATCCAGACGACAGACCACCAGCCGCAGCCCGGCGAGAGCTTCACGGCGCAGTCGTGCACCGTCGCGTTCAGCTTCAGCGACGCGGCGGGCCAGCACTACGCCGTCACCGCGGGGCACTGCGGCCACGCCGGTGACCTCGTGTGGCCCACGAACGCCTCGCGCGCCTTCGACTACGCGCACGAGGTCGGCCAGTTCGTCTACTCGGGGTTGTTTGCTCACGACGCCAGCGCTTCCGACGGCATCGACGTTGGCATTATCAAGATCACCGACCCGGACCGCTACATGGACGTGATTGGTGACCCAATCCCCACCGGCATCGCCGACGAAGTCCCACCGGTGGGGCACGTCTGCAAAACCGGCGCCACGACCGGCTACACCTGCGGCGAGTTCGAGGACACGCAGCGGGTGCAGATCGTGAACGCGGGTGACGACGAAGACCGCGAAACCTTCGGCGACATCGCCGCAGTCTGCGCCGCCGCCGGCGACTCGGGCGGCCCGGTGTTCACCCACGTCAACGGCCGCGCCGTAATCATCGGTATCGTCTCCGGCACGGAGGCCGGCCGCAGCGGCGAGGACTGCTGGGAGGGGATGGAGAACCCCAAGCTCATGTCCTACTCAAACGTCGAGCAGATGATGACCGTGATCGACCAGGTCGTGCCGGACGCGCAGTGGGAGACGCAGCGCTGGTAGCGCTGCGCTGCGAAGCTACCAGGATTCGCCAGGCTCCGGCATGCCCCACTTCTCGCGCAGCGCCGCGCCGGTTGGCTCGTGCTTGTAGGTGTGCGGCCGCGAGGGATTCGCCTCCATGATGGTGAGCTCGTCCTCCGTGAACGCCTCGAAGGTCGCGCGGTCCAGGTACGGGCGTAGGCCGAACTCCTCCCATGCGGGCTGCAGCGCCTCCACCTGCTCGCGCGTCGCGTCGAGCCAGTACAGCTGCGCGAGTTGGCCGCCCCCCTGGCGCTCCAGGTTGTTGGTCACCGTGACCGAGTTGGCACCGTGCTCGTCGCCGAAGTGGAGGAGGTCGGCGATGGTCTGGGGCGGGAGCGTCGTGAAGCAAAAGCCCAGCAGCTCGAAGCGCATGTTGTCGGGTGTCTCGAGGGTGAGCGTGTCCAGGCAGTTCTGCTCGAGCAGGCGCGAGATGTGGCCGGCTGTCTCCGCACTGACCATGGCGGTGGGGGTGAGGTCACCGCGCAGCATCACACCGGTCTTCGTGGCGCCTACCTGCGCGTCGGCGATGACGTTGGGGCGGACGCTGGCGGCGACGTTGGGGGCGTCGGCAGGCGCGGGGTTCCAGGCGGTAACCGGCGGCGCCGGCGTCGTCTGCGTGGTGCGCGCGTTGGTCTGGTAGCTGGTCAGCGCCGCGATCATGACCACGAGCGCGATCAGTACCGCGCCGTAGACGGTGATAAATACGGCTTTGGGGAGGCGCTTCAGGGTGTGCATCGCAGCTCATCCTAGCCGACGTAGACTCGTGGGCACGCGAACGACGAACGAAAGGACACGCCGTGCCAATCCCGGAATTTATCGTGCAGATCCGCGAGAAGATCGGCCACGACCCGCTCTGGCTGCCGTCGGTCGCCGCGATCGTGCTGCGCGATTCCGCCGACCAGTCCGCCTGGGCGGTGCCGGACGTGCTGCTCGTGCGCCGCGCGGACAACGGCGAGTGGACCCCGGTGACCGGGATCGCGGAGCCGGGCGAGCAGCCGCACGACGCGGCGGTGCGCGAGGTGCGCGAGGAGACCGGCATCGAGGCCACGCCCGCCGCGATTCTTGGCGCGGGGTCCGTCGGCCCGATCACCCACGCGAACGGCGATCAGGCCAGCTACATGTCGGTGCAGCTGCGCCTCGAGCCGGCAGACCCCGCCGCGGAGCCGGTGGTGGGCGACGACGAGTCGACCGAGGTCGGCTGGTTCCCCATCTCGCGCATGCCCGTCACGGACCCGAAGTGGCGCCTGGCCATCGCGGACGCGGCTGCGCAGCGCCGCCACCCGGCGTCGTTCACTCCGCGGTTGGGGCTGTCGAAGCGGTGAGGCTCGGCGTCGACTGCTCCGAATACCAGGCCGGCCTCGACTTCGCCGGCTTCGACTTCGCGGTCCTGCGCACCACCGACGGCACCTACCAGGACCCGTGCTTCGAGCAATTGCTTCTCGACGCCCACTCGTCCCACTGCTCCCTGTCCACCTACCACTACCTGCGCAGCCCGTCGGAGGGCACGACCGTCGCCGAGCAGGTCGGCGCCGCCCTCGACGTGTTGGGTGGGAGGCGGTTGCCGATGTGGCTCGACGTGGAGTCACCCGCGGGGCTTTCGCTTGCCGACGTCCGCGCCGCCGCCACCGCCTTCCGCGCCGCTGACGTCCCCGTCGCCGGTATCTACACCACCGCCCGCTACTGGCGGCGGCACATGTGCCTTGCCAACCCGGCGGAGTTCGGCGCGCTGTGGTTGGCGCAGTGGGGCGACAACTCGGTGACCGACCCCGCGCGCCTCGGGCCGTGGCCGCGGCCGCTCGGGTTCCCGGCACCGCAGGTGTGGCAGTTCACGTCCCGCGGGCGCGTCGGTGGGATCGCGGTGGATCTGAACCTTGCGGTTGCGGGGTGCGTGGGGGTGGGCTAGGTTGTGGGCCTATGGGGGAGGAACAACTACGGGCCTTTTTGGCCTTCCGCGCTGGGGGTATTGCCGCGCTCCGGCTCGTCCACGAGGCCGGGCTCGACGCGCCCGCGCTTGTAGGGATGGGCGCGGCCGATGACTACGCGGATACGCTGGTGCGGCTCGCGCGGCGGTTCTTTCGGCCGACCAACCACTCGCGCTACCAGGCCGAAGCACGCTCCGCGGCGGAAGCCAACAGTCACTGCATTGAGACGCTGGAGCTGATCGAGCGCACCGCTCGCCGCATCAGCAACCCGACCAAGCGTTGGGAATACACCGCCGAACTGTGCGCCGCGCAGGGGGATACCGCCACCATCGCAAAGAAGGCCGCCCGGCTGCGCAAGGACTTCATCGCGCCGCGCGTGCCCGAGGACGGGGTGCGGATCCAGCGCGACATGAAAAACGACAAGTTCATCATCCGGCTCACCGGCCCTACCAACCGACTGCAGGACGTGGTCACCACCTTTGAGACGCCCGACGAGCGGGGCAAGCCCATCGATGCGATCGACTGGATTGTCAACAACCGGCGCATCGTCCAGGCGCCGGTGGCGGTGCACGCGATTGTCACCGACAAGGACATCGACCACGTGCTCGCCGGCACCGACGACAGGGACGACACCGAGCCGGTCGTGGTCACCAACACCGGGGTGCGCATGACCACCAGCCAGTTGCTCCAGCGCCGGATCCTGCCGGACGGCTACATCACGCTCGCCGCGGAGCACCTTGGCCCGATCAACACCCACCGCATGCGCCTTGCGTCCCGGGTGCAGCGGCTCGCGTTGGAGGTGGACTCGCCGACGTGCTGCTGGCCCGACTGCAACGCGCCGATTTCCAAGTGCCAGGCCCACCACCTCACCGAGTACGCGCACGGGGGAGAGACCACCCCGGCGAACATGTGCTGGCTGTGCCCGCACCACAATGCCGTCAACGGCGACCCGAAGCGCGGCCGCATGACCCGCATCAACGGGCGCATCGCGTGGGTCGGTCCGAAGTACGCCGCGCCGCGCTTCACCGGCCGGGCCTACGCCGATACCGGCGCCGTGATCGGCGGGCCGGCCCAGGGCGCGCCGGCCGGTGAGCCCACCTACGCGGGGCCGTCGCCGCCGGAGTAAAGGCGCACGCGGCGGCGTGCGCGCGGATAGACTGTGCACCATGAAGGTGGTGTGCATTGGTGCGGGCGCGATCGGCGGGTACTTCGGCGGCGTGCTCGCAGAGGCTGGTCACGAGGTGTCGTTTGTCGCGCGCGGGGAGACGCTCGCGGCGCTCAGGCAGCGCGGCGTGCTGCTCAGCCGCGGCGACGAGCCGGCGCGCGCCGTCCGGGTCCACGCGGCGGAGCACGCCGGGGAGGCCGCGGACCTGATGGGCGGGGCGGACATCGTGGTTGTCGCCACGAAGGCGCTGCCGGATAACCCGACGTTCGCGGACCTCGCGGACGCGCGGCAGCTCGGCGGCGTGCCCATCGTCACGACGCAGAACTCGGTCGAAATCCACGACACCGCCGCGCGCATTTTCGGCGCCGACCGGGTCCTCGCCGGGGTGGCCCGCTGCTACGCCACGCGTGTCGGGCCGGCAGAGATCGTGCTCAATCCCGGGCCTTTGGCGTTGAGCTTTGGGCCGGTGGCGGGGGCGTCGATAAGCGAAACTGCCCGGACGTTCCGCGCGGCGCTGGATGAGGCGGGGATCGGCGGCGAGCTGTACGCGCCGGGCGACGTGCTTACGGACGTGTGGTCAAAAGCCATGTTTGTCACCACGACGGGCGCGCTCGGCGCGGTGGCCGGCGTGCCGATGGGCGTGCTTCGCGACGCTTTGCGCCCCCAACTCCGCGCCCTGATGAAAGAAGTCGAGGCCGCAGCCCGCGGGCTTGGCGTGCGGCTGCCGGCGGACGCGGTCTCGCAAACCCTCGCGTTTGCGGACCAGCAGTACGCGGGCGCGACGAGCTCGATGCAGCGCGACATCGCGGACGGACTGCCCAGCGAGCTCGACGCGCAAGTCGGCGCGATCCGCCGGCAGGCCGCCGCCGCGGGCGTGCCCACCCCGCTGCTGGATTACACCTACGCGGTGCTCGCGGTGCGCGCCTAGCTCGTGCGCCCCTCCACCACCCAACTGACGAACCGGCTCGAGCACAGCGCCCAGTGCGCGACGAGCAGCACCGGGATGCTCAGTGCGATCGCGTCCAGCCACTGCGACCCGCTGACCATCGCCATCTGGTGTCCGCCCATGCTGACGGTGCCCGGCGGGAAGGTGCACGACCACCACGCCGGCGAGTACGGCACCCAGCGCGCGGCGTTGGGGTAGAAGGTGATCATGGCGTAGATCGCGAGCGGGATCGCGATGATCAGCGCGACCAGGCCGTAGTAGATGGAGACCGTGCCCGGGAAAAGGATCTGCATCGCGGTGGTGGATTGCCCGACCACGCCGAGTGGCACCCACGCGGTGGCGGACTTCGCGCCCTCGAAGTCGACGCGGCCGTGCCAGGCGGCCCAGTAGACGCGGGCGAACGTCGGCACCGCGGTAAGCAGCGACATGACAAACAGGGCGGTGCCCATCACGTGGTAGAGCGGGCCGTAGTCGTGCGCGAGCCAGCCGGAGACGGACGCGGAAATCATCGGCCCGACCAGCGGCAGGCCCCAGGTGAACCGGGGCTGGCCGTCGAATCGCGTGAGCTGGATCGCCCAGGTGATGACGGTGACTGGGCCGCCGATCCAGAAGCCGATGAGCCTGTACACGCCGTCGCCGGTGAGCCCGGACAGCGCGGCGCCGAGCGCGAGGATGCCGATAAAGTACATCGACCACTCGGCCATCGTGGTGCGCTCGAAGCTGGGCTGGCGGTAGCGCGCAAAGCCTACGGTGAGCACGACCAGGATCACGCACGCGATGGCGGCGAAGACGCCGGCGAGGAAGAGGAGGTCTTCCTCGACGAGCAGGCGCGCGACGATCGAGGTGCCCATGAGGCTGCCGCCCCACGCGGGGCCCGGGGGCGGGAGTTGGCGAAATTTGTCAGTCACGGGCTTATGGTAATTCCTATTGCTTCACGACGCCACGTTACCCCACCCCAGCGGCGTATCTTGAAGGTATGGGTTCCTATCATTTGCTCGGCCGCGACGGGGCGCCGCGCGTTGCCTGGTGGCGTCCGCTTCTCGAGCTCGTCGTCGTCCTCATACTCTTCTTCGGCATCTTCGCCGCGATGCTCGCGCTCTTCAGCGCGGCGGATCAGTTCTTCAACCCGTCGGTCAAAGCGATGGGCGAGTTCGAGTTCGTGGACACGCCCTGGCTCGCGCTCGCGGCGGGGTCAATAGAGGGCGCGACGATCCCTGCGGCGTTCATCGCCGCGTGGTTGCGGGGCCGGCGCCCGGCCGCGCTGTGGTCGGTGGAGCGCCGCTTCCGGTGGCGTATCTTCGGCATCGCGCTGGTGCCGGCGCTCGTCGCGTTCGGTGCGGAGCTAGGGTACACGCTGTGGCGGAGCGAACCCGCGGACGGTGCGTTCACCGCAGAGAACTTCGGTGCGTTGTGCATCCTCGTCGCGCTCATCCCACTGCAGGCGCTGTCGGAAGAGCTGGTGTTCCGCGGCTCGCTGGTGCAGGCAGTAGGGCAGTGGACCCGCTCGCCGTGGGTGGCCTACCTCGTCCCCGCGTTGATGTTCGTCTCCGTCCACGACTACGGCTGGCGAGGCCAGCTCAGCGTCGCGACGTTCGCGCTCTGCGGCGCGTTCCTCACGTGGGCAACGGGCGGGCTAGAGGCGTCGTTGGCAGTGCACGCCGTGGCGAACACGCTCGCGATCCTACCGGATCCCTTCCACGTGCCCGTTGCGGGCTTGGCTGAGGCGACGGTGGGGGATGCGGTGGCGTCGATAGGCGCGACCGTGCTCGCCACCGCCGCGATTTGGTGGCTGGTGGCTAGCGGTACTGCTGCGAAATCTTGTCGAAGCTAGCCTGCTCCTTACCAACCTGCTTGCGCTGCTGCTTCGCGCGCTTCCTCCTGCGCACCTGGTTCGGGGTGTCGCGCTCCTCGTAGCGCAAGCCCGGGATACCGGTGCGCATCGTGCGCGTGCGGCCGCCGTTGGAGTTGAACGTGTAGCGGAACGGCCCGGAGCCGACGGACGCGGAGAGGCCGGAGCCGGACATCGTGAACCGGAATGGCCCGAACTTTTTGGAGCGGCGGAAACGAAACGGCATGGGGGCTCCTTATCGACGTAGCGTAAAAGTCCCTCAAGCGTAGCAAAAACCACCCCACACTCGACCTTGGTGCGCGTTGGCAGGACCGTAACGCTTTCATGAGACGTGTTCGTTCCGCGGGACATCGCGCCGGGGCGCCGGTACGTTGGTCCGCATGGCTAACCAGATCGTACGGAAATTGACCACCAAGACGGCCGCCGCGGCGGCGATCGGCGTGCTGGCGCTTAGCGGCGCCGGTACGGCGGGGGCGCAGGACCTGTCGTCTGTGCCGAGCGTCGCAAGCCTGAACGTGACCGACTACGTCGATACCGACCGGCTCGGCCAGCTCAACGCCACCGTGCTTGGCGGCGCGAGCGGGAAGGCGGCGGAGCAGCGCGCGTCGCAGTCTTCCGTCGTGACCACCCTGCCCGCCGACGCGCAGCCGCTGCCCAAGTCGCAGGCGCAGCGCGCGGTGACCGGGCTGCTTCAGGCGAAGCAGAGCCAGGCGATGACCGTGGAGCTGCGCGCCGACGGCACGCTCACCTACAGCGACGGCTGCAACTCCGGCAACGGCCTGTACACCATCGACGACGCCGGCGCCCTGCACGTCAGCGGCCTTTCGGAGACCCGCGTCATGTGCGACTCCGCGACGATGAACAACGCCGCCGCACTGAAGTCGGTGCTGCAGTCCGCCCCGGCCGTGTACCAGGTTAACGGTGGCGTCGCGCTCGGGAGCCAGGCGAAGGCGATCGAGTTCACCAAGGCCGCCGCGCAGTAGCTACTCGCCGGCGATGAGCGCGTCGCGGTTGATCTTGCCCGCCAGCGAGCGCGCCACCACGAACGGGATCCAGAGCATCTGGCAGAAGAGCAGTTTGGCAAAGAACAGCGCCACGTCCAGGCTTGACGGTTCGAATCCGAAGCGCCTCGCGAGCGCCAGGAATCCTGCCAGGACAAACATGGCGGTTGAGGAGAAGATGGACCAGCTTAGTCCCTCGTCGCGAGCCTCGATGTGCCGCTGGGTCTCGTACTCGTCGAGCTCGGCGCGCGGCATGTCGGCCCCGCCGATGGACTTGCGAAGCAGCAAGATTCCGACCGCGGCGAGCGCACCCCCACCGAGCCACAGCGCAGTGGACACGGTGGGGTTGAAAAATTGGAGGACCGCAGCGAGCAGCACTATTGCGATTCCGACGTCGGTGGCCAGGGTGAGCCTCTTTCGCTTCACGACGATCGCGTGAACATCTTTCGGCACCATGGGGAGTCCTTTCGAGGTTTAGGGTGTGCGGTAGATCTCGGTTGACATTGGCGTGAACTCGGTACGGGAGAACACGGCTTCCACCGGCAGCCCGAAGACGTCGCAGATTTTGAAGGCGAGGTCGAGGCTGGGGTAGTGGTCGCCGCGTTCGAGCGCTCCGATGGTTTGTGGATTGACTTCAACCGCTTCCGCGAGTTGCCCGCGCGACATGTCCCGTTCGGTGCGCAGCACGCGGATACGGTTAAAGATCGGATCCACAGGTCTTTTCTTTGGGGACATGACTCAGAGGGTTGTATAAACCAAACGGATTGTCAACTGTTCGCGCTGATATTCATGCGACTTTCAGCTTCGACCGCCGCGTTTAGGAGTGCCCTGGAGATACCGTTCTAGTTCTCTCAAGGTGGTTGATTTGGCGGTTTTGCTCGGTAGGTTGAGGGCCATGGTTTCCAAGATCATGAAGAAACTGTCCACCGCAACCATTGCCGTTGCCCTGATGGGTGGCGCCACCGGCACCGCCCACGCGCAGGAGCTGCCGCAGGGGCTGTCGTCTGACCCCGCGATCGTCGAGAGTGCTGCGGGGCTCAGCTCCATCCTGATCGGCGGCGCACCGGCGCTGCCGGGCTCCAGCGCTCAGCTGCCGGATGCTCCGGCCGAGCAGGGCGGCCTGATTACTGCCCTGCCCGAGCACGCGCAGCCGGCACCCGAGCACCTGCGTGGCCCCGCTGTTGAGCGCCCGCTGCAGGCGAAGGCCAACGAGAACGTGACCATCGAGTTCAACCCGGACGGCACCCTGACCTACGGCGACGGATGCAACTCAGGCAACGGGACCTATCACTTCGATGAGCAGGGCAAGCTGCACGTCGGCGATCTTGCACAGACCCAGGCGCTGTGCGACCCGGCGGCAGAGGCTGCCGCCGACAACCTGAAGACTATCCTGCAGGCCAACCCGGACGTCTACATCCTGGACCGCGACACCATCGCACTGGGCAGCCAGGGCCACGGCATCGAGTTCGTCGAGGCGAAGGCCACAATCATCGAGCCGCAGGAAGGCTAAGAACGCGACCCACGAGAAACGATGCACTCGCGGCCCGGGCCACTTTGGTCCGGGCCGCGTAGCATCGTTCTATGACTGCACACAGAAAACCAATTTCGAAAGTCGCCTACGCGCCAATGCTCGGGCTGGAAACGTAGGACAAGCGCGCGTCGACAAGCGCTATTCGCACCTGGTGCAGCTGCGGGCTTTCGCGCTCAACCATTGCGTGTATTGCCTGGCCATGCACCGTCGTGATGCGAAGAAGGACGGCTGGGGCGAAGAAAAGATCAGCAGCACCGAGCGCTGGACCGACTACAAGGAGCAATTCTCCGACGAAGAGTGCGCAGCACTCGAGCTCACCGACGCCGTGACCCGAATCCACGGGGAGGAGTCCGTGCCGGACGAGCTCCGGAATAGGATCGGAATCACCACCCGCCTTGACCCGCGGAGCCTTTCCGGAGTCGATGACTTCGACTTAGGAATCCGAGCATAAGCAAACCCCGAGGGAACACCCTCGGGGTTTTGACTGACGCGCGCGAGCTAGCAGTCGAAGTACATTTCGAACTCGAGCGGCGTCGGCCGCAGCTGGGCCGGCGCGATCTCGTCCTCGCGCTTGAGCGTGAGGTAGGTCTGGATCAGGTCGTCGGTGAAGACGTCGCCTTCGGTGAGGAAGTCGTGGTCCGCCTCGAGGGCGGCGAGCGAGGCCTCGAGCGAGGTCGGTGCCTGCGGGATCTCCTTCGCTTCCTCCGGCGGGAGCTCGTAGAGGTCCTTGTCCACCGGGGCGTGCGGCTCGATGCGGTTCTTGATGCCGTCGATACCGGCCATCATCATCGCGGCGAAGCCGAAGTAGGGGTTGCCCGACGGGTCCGGCGCGCGGAACTCAATGCGCTTGGCCTTCGGGTTGGTGCCGGTGATCGGGATGCGGATCGCGGCGGAGCGGTTGCGCTGCGAGTACACCAGGTTGATCGGCGCCTCGAAGCCCGGAACCAGGCGGTGGTAGGAGTTCAGCGTCGGGTTGGTAAACGCGAGCACGGCGCCGGCGTGCTCGAGGATGCCACCGATGTACCAGCGCGCCAGGTCGGACAGGCCGCCGTAGCCGGACTCGTCGTAGAACAGCGGCTCGCCGTCCTTCCACAGCGACTGGTGGGCGTGCATGCCCGAGCCATTGTCGCCGGCCAGCGGCTTCGGCATGAACGTCGCCGTCTTGCCAAACTGGGTCGCCGTGTTCTTCACAATGTACTTGAAGTCCTGCAGGTCATCAGCCGCGTGCAGCAGGGTGTTGAAGCGGTAGTTGATCTCCTGCTGGCCGCCGTTGCCCACCTCGCGGTGGAAGCGCTCGATGTGGAAGCCGGCCTGGTCGAGGTTGCGGACCATCGCGTCGCGCACGTCGACGGTCTTGTCGTACGGCGGGACCGGGAAGTAGCCGCCCTTGTAGCGGTTCTTGTAGCCCAGGTTCGGGTTGCCGTCGGCGTCGGATTCCTTGCCGCGGTTCCACCAGCCCTCTTCCGCGTCGATCTCGTAGAACGCGCGGTGGCCCTCGGCCTCGTAACGGATGGAGTCGAAGAGGTAGAACTCGGCCTCGGCACCGAAGCTGCAGGTGTCCGCAATGCCTGTCGACGCCAAGTAGTCCTCCGCCTTGCGCGCCACGTTACGCGGGTCACGCGAGAAGGCCTCGTGGGTGAACGGGTCGTTGACAAAGAACTTCACGTTCAGCGTCTTCGCCTCGCGGAACTGGTCCAGCTTCGCGGTGGCCAGGTCCGGCATGAGCGTCATGTCCGACTCTTCAATGGTGGTGAAGCCGCGGATGGAGGAGCCGTCGAATGCGAGGCCCTCTTCCATGACATCCTCATCAAACATGGACGCCGGGATGGAGAAGTGGTGTTCGCGGCCGGGAACGTCGGTGAACCTGACGTCGACGAATTCGACTTCCTCGTCCTTGATGAATTTTGTTACGTCCTCGATATTTTCGAAAGACACGTGCTATCTCCTTACGGCGACAATGTGAACCACACCAAGTTTAGTCGAATGCCCTGCCACGGTCGCGGACCCCGCCCATTTTCGTGGCTCGCGCGGCGCAGCTAGGCTTGGTCACCATGGCAGGATCGAAGAGTTGGCGCGAAGGCCCGGAAATGCCGAACCAGTTCGGCGGCACACCGGAGTACCCAGGGCAGACGTTGGGGTTGCCGGCGGAAGGGCCGGGCTCGCAGGCGTCGGTAATGCGGCGCGCGGGCGGAGTCCTCATCGACTGGGTCCTCGCGTGGGCGATCGCGACGCTGATTACCGCCACCACGGATGCGCTGGGGGACACCGCCACACTGACCTACCTCGTCTGGATCGTCCTGGGTATCCTCACCGGTTGGCTCATGGCTCGCACGCCTGGGATGGCCATGCTGGGTATGGGCGTCGCGCGTGTCGACGCCACCGAGCCCGTCGGCCTCTGGCGCGCCGCGCTGCGCACCGTCCTGACCGGGTTCGTATTCCCGGCCGCGATCGTGGACGCGGACGGCCGCGGTATGCACGACCGGGCGACGAACACGACGGTGATCCGCGGCTGAGCAGGGGGAAGTGGGGGCGTCGATAAGCGACTAGCCCGGCGTGCCGCCGAGGTTTTCGCGGAAGTCGATGTGGTGCTGGAACGCCCAATTGCGGTCCGTGATGAGGCGGGCGACGGTAAGCCCGCCGGAGAGGAAGAGCACCGCGAGGACGACCTCGGTGGTGGCGCTGATGCCGCCGGTGACGTCGCCGCTGGTCAGCTCCTGCATCGCGGCGTAGATCGTGGTGCCGGGGATCATCACGACGGTCGCGGGGATGGTGACCGTGGAGCGCGGGACGTGGAAGTGCTGGCCGAGCCAGCGGCCGAGAATGCCGATGGTGAGCGTGCCGAGGAAGCACGCGAGGAAGTACCGCATGTCGGCGTGGAGGAGGACGAGTCGCAGGATGTTGGCGACCGTGCCGAGCGTCGCGGCGAGGAGCGCCATGCGTCGTGAGGCGTTGAAGATGATGGCAAAGCCGCCGATACTGAAGAAGCTGGCGACGGCTGCGGCGAGGTAGAACCCGAGCTCCGGCTCCGCGGCGATGTGCGGCGGCGGGGGAGCGCTGGTGATCATGGCGATCACGGCGACGGTGAGCATCATGGCCACGATCACTTCGAGCGCGTAGAACAGCCGGGGGATGCCGGCGCTGAAGTCGAAGCGCGACAGGTCATTGAGCGCCACGAACAGCGGGAAGCCGGGGATGAGGTAGAGGATCGCGGCGACGAAGCCGGCGGAGAGCTGCGTGTCCGCGCCCGGCACGAGGAGCGACAACAGCAGGAAGAGGATGGTGGAGACGGCGCCGGCGATCATCACCACGCCGAGCTGGAGGAATCGCTTGTGCGCCAGGCGCTGGCGCACGAACTGGCCGACGCCCGCAGCGATCACCACCAGCACTGCGGTGAGCAGGGAGAAGCGGTTGAGGATCGCGAACCCGCCACACGCCAGGCCCGCGGCGAGCGACGCCACGAGGGGGCTCCAGCGAGGGGTGTGGATGTGCTCGATGTCGTCGAGAAGCGCGTTGACTTCCTCGGCGGTGGCGTAGTGGTGCAGTTCGTGGCGGCTAAAGTTCTCCAGCGCTTCGATGCGCGAGGCGTTCACGCCGGGCACCGGGAGCACGGCGGCGAGGGTGCGGAACCGCTCGCCGCGGTGGAACGTGCAGGTGAGCGTGTCGAGCCCGACGATGACGTCCGCGTGGTCGAAGCCGAGCGCGCGGGCGCACCGCTTCACGGCGCGGATGACTCGGTAGGCGGGCGCGCCGGAGGTCAGCAGCATTGAGCCGAAGCGCAGCGCCGTGCTGGCCTCTACGCCCATACCGAAGTGATCGTCGCTGCCGTGGTGCGTGTGGTCGATTCGCATGTTCGTATCCGGTTGCCGCCCGGTCGCTCTACTTGCCCTTGCGCTGCTGCATGCGGCGCATGCGGCGGTTCATGCCCGCCATGTTCTGCGCCTGGCGCGGCATTGGGCCGCCCGGCATGCCGGCGACCTGGCCAGGGCCCTTGCGGGTGTCCATCGCTTCGAGCTTGGCGTTGAGGGAGTAGACCTCGTCCTTCTTGTAGTTCTTCGGCAGTTTCAACAGGTGCTTCTGCAGGTCACGGACGGGAACCTGGTCCTCGCCGTCGCCGGCGTAGACCTCGTGGATCGGCACGCCGGCCAGGAGGCGGTCGACGCGCTTGTGTTCCTTCGCCATCATCGGCTTGAGGCGGTTCCGGTTGCCCTCTCCAACCAGCACGACGCCGGGGTTGCCCACGACGCGGTGGATGGTGTCCATGTGGGTGTTGGCCTGGACGCCGTTCTTGGTCAGCCAGACGATGCCCATGGTGTTGCGCATGTTTTCCAGGGTCCAGCCCGCTGCGCCCGGGGTGTCGCCAACCTCGTCGTACATGGACTTCTCCAGGCGGCGGGAGAACAGCCACATCGCCAGCACAGCACCCAGCAGCAGGCCGATGACCAGCATGAACCACTGGCCGCTCCAGAGCAGGCCGATGAGGAAGAACAGCAGGCCCACGCCGAGCACCGAACCCAGCATGATGGGGATGAGCGCCTTGTCGCGCTCCTTTTGCATCTTGAACGCCTGCCACACCTGGCTGCGCGTCTGCTTGCTCTTCGCGCGCTTCGCGGCGCGCTCTTCCTTCTTCGCGGCCTTCGCTGCGGCCTTGTC
Source organism: Corynebacterium sp. Marseille-P8863 (assembly GCF_946902955.1). Classification (NCBI taxonomy): domain Bacteria; kingdom Bacillati; phylum Actinomycetota; class Actinomycetes; order Mycobacteriales; family Corynebacteriaceae; genus Corynebacterium; species Corynebacterium sp. Marseille-P8863. Next base: position 57,427 of record NZ_CAMPQC010000009.1, read on the forward strand.
ATCCTGCTTCGCCATGTCGCCAATGTTAATGGCACGCCCCGGGCAAGCAAAAAGAAACGCCCGCCGGTGAGGCGGGCGTGAAGCAGCGCTTAGCGCGTGACCACGGGGTGGTCCTTCGACGGGCCGTACTTCTTCAGCAGGGTCGACGCCTCCTGCGTCGTTTCGCCCTGCGAGGTCTCCTTGAGGTGCTTGAGGTTCTCGGGCAGTTCGCGGCCGTGGTGCTCCATCGCCTGGACGTAGAGCTTGCCGGCGCGGTAGGAGGAACGCACGAGCGGGCCGGACATGACGGCGGCGAAGCCCATGTCGTAGGCGGCGTCGCGGTATTCGATGAACTCCTCCGGCTTCACCCAGCGGTCGATCGGGTGGTAGGTCGGGCCGGGGCGCAGGTACTGGGTGATCGTGATGATGTCGGTGCCGGCATCGTGCAGGTCCTGCAAGGCCTCGAGGATTTCCTCGCGGGTCTCGCCCATGCCGAGGATGAGGTTGGACTTGGTAATCAGCCCGAAGTCGCGCGCCTGACGGATCACGTCCAGCGAACGGTCGTAGCGGAACGCGGGGCGGATGCGCTTGAAGATGCGCGGCACGGTCTCCACGTTGTGCGCGAAAACCTCGGGGCGGGCCTCGAAGACCTCCTGGAGCAGGTCCGGCTTGCCGGAGAAGTCCGGGGTGAGGTTCTCCACACCGGTGTGTGGGTTGAGCTCGTGGATCTTGCGCACGACCTCGGCGTAGAGCCACGCGCCCTCGTCCTCAAGGTCGTCGCGGGTCACGCCGGTGATGGTGGAGTAGTTCAGGTTCATGCCGCGGACCTCTTCGGCTACGCGGCGCGGCTCGTCGCGGTCCAGCGGGTCGGGCTTGCCGGAGGCGATGTCGCAGAAATCGCAGCGGCGGGAGCAGCGGGAGCCGCCGATGAGGAAGGTCGCCTCGCGGGATTCCCAGCATTCGTGGATGTTGGGACAGCCGGCTTCCTGGCACACGGTGTGCAGGCCTGCGCCCTTCACCTTCTGTTTCATGTCCTCGTACTCAGGTCCCGTTTTGACCTGGTTGCGGATCCAGCGCGGTTTCGACTCGATCGGAGTCTCCGCGTTGCGCTTTTCGATTCGGAGGAGCTTTCGGCCTTCTGGTGCTACAGTCACGCCCCCTACGTTAACGGACGTGTCAAGCACTGCGTTACCGCGGTCGCTTCTTCAGCCCCTTCGTGGGGTCCGGCGCCGAGGCGAAGGTGTGGTTTGCCACCGTGAGCTCGCCGGACAGCGCGCGGTCGAGGTGGTGGAGAAGCCTTGGGGCGATTGCCGACGCCCGCGTGTCCCTCCCCAACTCCAGACTCATGGTGGTCACGTCGGCGTCGTCAATGCCGCAGGCGACGATGTGCGCGTAGTGGGCGAGCGTGTTGTCGCAGTTGAGGCTCAGCCCGTGCATGGTGACGCCACGGGTGATGCGGATTCCCAGGGCCGCGATTTTGCGGTCGCGGGTCGGTGCCGACGGGTCGGCGGCGCGCGTGGTGTGGGGGACCCAGACGCCGGAGCGCCCGTCGATGCGGCCGGCGGTGGTCACGCCCGCCTCGCGGACCGTCTCAATGAGCGCCTCTTCCAGGCGGCGGACGTAGTCGACCACGTCGACGGGCTCGGCGAGCTTGATGATGGGGTAGACCACCAGCTGGCCCTCGCCGTGCCACGTGATGCGCCCGCCGCGGTCCACGTTGACCACGGGGACGGGGTAGTCGGCGTCGGGCATGTCCTCGGGCTGCGTGCGCTTGCCCGCAGTGAATGTGGAGGGGTGCTCGAGGACGAGCACGGTGTCGCCGACCTCGCCCGCGGCGCGCTTCGCCGCGAGCTCCGCCTGCAGGTCCCACGCCTCCTGGTACGGCACGACGCCGAGGTCGCGCACCTCGAGCGGGGTGGCGGCGTCGGCGCGGATGGATTTGTCGGCGGGGAAAAATGGGTCACGCGGGGCAGTCATGCTTTCGCATTCTAGCCCCGCGTGAAGTGGTGGGTGTTAAGCCCTGTTGAGCGCTGTTTAGCCCTCGACGCCGTTCTCTGCGGCGTACTCGTCGGCGGTCATAAGCTCGCCGACGGACTCTACCTCGACCTCGAAGAGCCAGCCGTCGCCGTACGGGTCATTGTTGATGGCCTCGTACGCGCCGTCGATGTCCTCGTTGACGGCGGTCACGGTGCCGGTGACCGGGGAGAACAGGTCGGAGACGGACTTGGTGGACTCGACCTCGCCGCAGTGCTCGCCGGCGGTCACGGTGTCGCCCACCTGCGGCAGCTCGGCGAAGACGATCTCGCCCAGGCGATCAGCGGCCACGTTGGTAATGCCCACGCGCACGGTGGCGCCGACGGCGGTGTCAGGGGTGGCGTTGATCCACTCGTGGTCCTCGGAGTAGTAGAAGTCCTTCTGCAGTGCCATGTTAGGCGTCCTTTCGGGAGTAAAACGGGGTCTCTACGATAGTAAACGGATAGCGACGTCCACGGATGTCAATTTCCACAGCCGTGCCAACCTCCGCGTGCTCTGGCGCGATGTGCGCCAGAGCAACAGGGTAGCCCAGCGTCGGCGAAGGCTGGCCGGAGGTGACCACACCGATGCGTTCCTCCGCGCCCGGCAGGAACACCTCCGCACCCTCGCGCGCGGCGCGGCGCTGCTCGGAGGTCAGGCCGGCGATGACCACGGACGGCTCGCGGCCGGTCAGCGCGTCCTTGCCCACAAAGTCCGCTTCCTTCTTGGCAAAGGCGCGGCCCATCCCGGCCTCGACCGGGGTGATGTTGGTGGTGAGCTCGTGGCCGTAGAGCGGCATCGACGCTTCGAGGCGCAGCGAGTCGCGCGAGGCGAGCCCGCACGGGGTGCCGGAACCGATCACGGCGTCCCACACCGCTTGGGCGTCTGCGTTGGCGCAGAACAGCTCGAAGCCGTCCTCGCCGGTGTAGCCGGTGCGGGCGACGAACACCTCGACAGACCCTCCGCCTGCCGGGCGCAGGGTCATCCAGGCGCCGGAGTAGTAGGCGAGTGTGTCGGCGTCGTCGCTGAGCAAAGGCTCGAGGACCTTGAGCGCATTCGGGCCCTGGACCGCGACGAGCGCCACGGCCTCGGAGTCGTTGCGCAGCTCAACGTCGAAGTCGCCCTTGCGCGCTTCAAATGCGGCCCACACGGTGGCGGTATTGGCAGCGTTGGGCACGACCATGAAGTGATCGTCGGCCATCTTGTAGGTGATCAGGTCGTCCAGGATGCCGCCGTCCTCGGCGACGATCATGGAGTACTTCGCCTTGCCCACCTTGAGGATGGACATGTTGGAAATCAGGGCGTAGTCCAAAAACGCGGCGGCATCGGGGCCCTTGACGTCGATCTCGCCCATGTGGGAGAGGTCGAAGATGCCGACGGCGCTGCGCACCGCGCGGTGCTCGTCGAGCTCGTTGCCGTACTTCAGCGGCATGTTCCAGCCGCCGAAATCGGTAAACGTGGCGCCCAGCTTCTCGTGGGCTGCGTGCAGGGGAGAGGTAGCCATGAGGGTTCTCGCTTTCAGTGGGAGGGGGACTATTCGCCGGTGTTGATGCCAAAGGCTTCCGGCGGCGGGCAGGCGCAGACGAGGTTGCGGTCGCCGTATGCCTCGTCGATGCGGCGCACCGGCGGGAAGTACTTCGCGTGCACGAGCCGGTCGACCGGGTAGGCCGCCTGCTCGCGGCTGAACTCGTACGGCCAGTCGGAGCGCACCACGGAGTGGGCGGTAAACGGCGCGTGGTGCAGCACGGAGGATTCGTAGGCGACGCGGCCGTCGATGATCTCCTGGATCTCGCCGTGGATGGAGCGCATCGCCTCGACGAAGCGGTCCAGCTCGGCCAGGTCCTCGGATTCGGTCGGCTCGACCATGAGGGTGCCAGCGACCGGGAAGGACAGCGTCGGCGCGTGGAAGCCGTAGTCCACCAGGCGTTTCGCCACGTCCGCTGCGGTCACGCCGGACTTGTCGGTCAGCTCGCGCAGGTCCAGGATGCACTCGTGGCCCACCATGCCGTTGTCGCCGGTGTAGAGGACCGGGAAGTACTCGTTGAGCTGGCGCGCGAGGTAGTTCGCGCCGAGCACCGCGTGCTGGGTCGCGGCCTTAAGCCCCTCGGCACCGCTCATGGCGATGTACGCCCAGGAAATCTGCAGCACGCCCGCGGAGCCGTAGAGGCTCGCGGCGACGGGGACGCCGGCGTCGCCAGGCACCGGCGCCGAGGCCTGCTCGAGCGAGACGTTCGCGTCGCCCGGCAGGAACGGGATGAGGTGCTCGCCCACGCCGATCGGGCCCACGCCCGGGCCGCCACCGCCGTGCGGGATGGTGAAGGTCTTGTGCAGGTTGAGGTGGCTGACGTCGCCGCCGAAGTCGCCGGGGCGCGCGATGCCGGTGAGCGCGTTCATGTTTGCGCCGTCGATGTAGACCTGGCCGCCGGCCGCGTGGACCTTGTCGGCCACGGTGCGCACGGTGTCCTCGTACACACCGTGGGTGGACGGGTAGGTGAGCATGATGGCGGCGACGTGCTCGCCGTGCTTCTCCAGCTGCGCGTCGAGGTCGTTCAGGTCGATCGAGCCGTCGTCGGCGGTCTTGATCACCACGACTCGCAGGTTGGCCAAGCTTGCCGACGCCGCGTTCGTCCCGTGCGCCGACGCCGGGATCAAGCAGATGTCGCGCTCGGTATCGCCTTTTGCCACGTGGTAGCGGCGGATCGCGAGCAGGCCGGCGAGCTCGCCGGTCGCGCCCGAGTTGGGCTGCAGGGACACCTCGGCGTAGCCGGTGATGCGGATGAGCCAGGTGCGCAGGTCGTCGATAAGCGTGGCCCAGCCCTTCGTGTACTCGGCCGGGGTGAAGGGGTGTACGTTGGCGAATTCTGGCCAGGTGATGGTCTCCAGGCCTGCGGTGGGGTTGAGCTTCATCGTGCAGGAGCCGAGCGGGATCATCGTGCGGTCCAGCGCGAGGTCCTTGTCGCCAAGGGTGCGGATGTAGCGCATCATCTGCGTCTCGGAGTGGATCGCGTTGAACGTCTCGTGGGTGAGGAACTCCGTGCGGCGCTCCAGCGTCTCGGGCAGGCGCGGTTCGGCGTCCTCGGGCGCGGTGGCGCCGAACGCTTCGAGGAGTGCCGCAAGGTCGGCCTCGGAGGTGTCCTCGCCGAAGGACACGCCGACGGTGGTCGCGTCGATGGAGCGCACGAGGTAGCCGGCCTGGGCAAGCTTATCGACGACCCCCTGCGCGTCCGACACCTCAACCGCCACCGTGTCGAAGAAGTGCGCGTGCTTGACGCGCGCGCCGGCGGCCTCCACACCTGCGGCGAAGCGCGCGGCGAAGTCGTGGACGGTGCGCGCGATTTCGGTCAGGCCGGCGGGGCCGTGATAGACGGCGTACATGGAGGCCGCCACAGCCAGCAGCGCCTGGGCGGTGCAAATGTTGGAGGTGGCGCGCTCGCGACGGATGTGCTGCTCGCGCGTCTGCAGTGCGAGGCGGTAGGCGGGAAAGCCCTCGGCGTCCTTGGATACGCCGACCAGGCGGCCAGGCAGCTGGCGCTTGAGCTTCTCCGGCACCGCCATGAAGGCGGCGTGCGGGCCGCCGTAGAACAGCGGCACGCCGAAGCGCTGGGTAGAGCCGATCGCGATGTCCGCGCCGAGCTCGCCCGGAGACTCCAGGACGGTCAGGGCGAGGATGTCGGCGTCGACGGTGACCAGGCCGCCGCGCTCGTGGATCGCCTCGATGACCGGGCGCGGGTCCGCGATGTCGCCCTCGGTGCCCGGGTAGGCCAGCACGGCGCCGACGAGGTCTTCGCCGACGACCCCCTGCGACAGGTCCGCGACCTCGACCTCAAGGTCGATGGCGCGGGCGCGCTCGCTGGCGACGGTGATGACTTGGGGGTGCAGGCGGGCGTCGAGAAGCACCCTGCGTCCCTTGCGCACCGCGCGCGACATGAGGCCGACGGCCTCGGCGGCGGCGGAGGCCTCGTCCAGCAGCGAAGCGTTGGCAATGTCCAGGCCGGTGAGGTCCTGCACCATGGTCTGGAAGTTGAGCAGCGCCTCCAGGCGTCCCTGGGAGATTTCCGGCTGGTACGGGGTGTAGGCGGTGTACCAGCCGGCGTCCTCGATCACGCCGCGGCGGATCACCGGCGGGGTGAGCGTGGAGTTGTAGCCCTGGCCGTAGAAGGCCTTGAGCACGGTGTTCTGGCTTGCGATCTCGCGCAGGCGGTCCTGCGCCTCGTACTCCGTGAGCGCCTGCGGCAGCTGCAGCGGCCCGTCAGCGAGGATGCCCTTCGGCACCGCCGCACTAATCAGGGCGTCCAGCGACTCGTAACCCAGCGCGTCCAGCATGTGCCGCTGCTCGCTCTGGTCGGGGCCAATATGACGGGAGATGTAATCCAACAGGTGCTCCTTGGTCGAAAGTGGTGCCAAACACTGTCAGTATACGGTCTGGGCCTTAGGTGACTCGAACTGTGGGGGAGTCCCAGAACGCACACAGCGGCCCGGCCCCGTTCGTGGGGGACCGGGCCGCTGTGTGGCTGTGCCGTTGATCCAGCGCCGGATCAGTCGGCGAAATTACAGGGCGAGGTCTGCTTCGAAGTCGCCGACCTCGATGCGGTCCTTGATCGTGGTGATGAAGCGACCTGCGTCTGCGCCGTCGACCAGCTGGTGGTCGTAGCTGAACGGCAGGTAGCACATCTGGCGGATCGCGATGGAGTCGATGCCGTCCTCGGTGACAATGACCGGGCGCTTCTCAATCGTCGCCGTGCCCAGGATGCCCGCCTGCGGCGGGGTGAGGATCGGGGTGTCCAGCATGGCGCCCTCGGAGCCGATGTTGGTCACCGTGAAGGTAGCGCCGGTCAGGTCGTCCGGGCGCAGCTTCTTGTTGCGGGCGCGCTCGGCGAGGTCCTTGATGGCCTTGGCGATCTCGGCCAGGTCCATGTCCTGCGCCTTCTTGATCACCGGCACGAGCAGGCCCTGCGGGGTGTCCACAGCAATGCCGATGTTGACGTCGGAGTGGTAGGTGATCTCCTTGGTCTCCGCGTTGTAGGACGCGTTGACGTTCGGGTGGGAGACCAGCGCCTCGGCCGTCGCCTTGATGAAGAAGGCGAGGTAGGTGATGTTCGTGCCGTGCTTCTCCACGAAGGCCGGCTTGACCTTCTTGCGCAGCTCTGCGACGCGGGTGACGTCGACCTCCTGCACGTGGGTGAGCTGGGCGGTGGTCTGCAGGGACTCGACCATCTTCGCAGCGGTGATCTCGCGGATGCGGTTGACCTTCTGCGTGGTGCCGATGAGCTTCTGCTTCTCCGGGTCCACGGACTTGGTGGACCAGTTTGCGCGAGCGCCCTTGGCGGCCGGCTTCTCGGCTGCGCCCTTGTCAGTTGCGGAAGCGCCCTTGTCAGCTGCGGACTCGCCGTTGGCGGCAGCAAGCACGTCCTGCTTGCGGATGCGGCCGCCAACGCCGGTGCCCTCAACGGTGCTGAGGTCAACGCCGTGCTTGTCGGCCAGCTTGCGCACCAGCGGGGTGACGTACGGAACGTCGCCACCGCGGTCTGCCAGCTTCTCGGAAGCGCCCGCCTTCGGGGCCTCCTTCTTGGGTGCCTCCTGCTTCGGGGCAGCCTTCGGAGCTTCCTGCTTCGGCTCCTCTGCCTTGGCCGGAGCCTCTTCCTCAGCCTCGTCGGCTGCGTCGTCCGCGCCAGCGGCAGCGGCGTCTGCGTCGCCGACAACGGCGATGGCGCCGCCGACCTCGACGGTGTCGTCCTCTTCAGCCAGGATCTCCAGCAGGGTGCCGGCGACCGGGGACGGGATTTCGGTGTCGACCTTGTCGGTGGAGACCTCGAGCAGCGGCTCGTCGACCTCGACCTCGTCGCCAATCTCCTTGAGCCAGGTGGTGATGGTGCCCTCGGTGACGGATTCGCCGAGCTCCGGCATCTCAATCTTGGTGCCAGCGCCCGAGCCGGAGGACTTCTTCTCCTGCTTCGGAGCTTCCTGCTTCGGTTCCTCTGCCTTGGCCGGAGCCTCTTCCTCAGCCTCGGTCTCGTCGGCTGCGTCGTCCGCGCCAGCGGCAGCGGCGTCCGCGTCGCCGATGCGGGCGATGACCTCGCCGACCTCGACGGTGTCGTCCTCATCGGCCAGGACCTCAACCAGGGTGCCGGCGACCGGGGACGGGATTTCGGTGTCGACCTTGTCGGTGGAGACCTCGAGCAGCGGCTCGTCGACCTCGACCTCGTCGCCGACCTCCTTGAGCCAGGTGGTGATGGTGCCCTCGGTGACGGACTCGCCGAGCTCAGGCATCTCGACGTCGGTCGCGGAGCCGGACGCCTTCGGTGCGGACTTGGCTTCCTGCTTCTCAGCCGGCTTTTCCTCTGCGGCCTCGTCCTGCGCCTCGTCCTTTTCCTCAGCCTTGTCGGCGGAGTCGGCGGAGCCAGCGGCTTCCTCGCCCTCCTCGCCGATGATGGCGATGACCTCGCCGACCTCGACGGTGTCGTCTTCCTCAGCCTTGACCTCAATGAGGACGCCGGCGACAGGGGACGGTATTTCGGTGTCGACCTTATCGGTGGAGACCTCGAGCAGAGGCTCGTCTACCTCGACGGTATCGCCGACTTCCTTCAGCCACGTGGTGATCGTGCCTTCGGTGACAGACTCGCCCAGCTCGGGCATCTCTACAGAGTGCGCCATGTTTTCTCAGTCTCCTCGTAGTTCAAGGTTGTAACGGAAGCTATACAGAAAACAGGCTACCCGTATTCTCCCGTATTCGTCGCGTTTGGGGGCACCATCGGTGGGGCCTCAGCCGGGCGGCATCGCCTCGCCCGTGCGCCGGTTCCGTAAGATAAGGCGCGTGTTTAACCTTTTCGGCAAACGGAAACAGTCCTCCAGTTTCAAACCCCCGCGCGCGCCAGGCGGAACGATTCGCCCGGACGACGCCGAGTACCTGAAGCAGTGGGTGCGTGGCCGCAAGTTTGTCGAGGGCTACATTGAGCCGGAGACCATGGTCAATGAGATGTCGGTCGTGCTCGTCGATGAGCTGGGCAACTACACCCGTCGCCGCATCGGCGGGCCGAAAGGCATCGACCAGGTGGCCACGCTGCTAAGCATCTCGCTCTACGACGTCGAAGAGACCGGGTATCCCGACCGCATGCGTAAGAAGATGGAGCAGGAGCGCATTCTGCGCAAGCGCGAGGAGCAGCGGCAGCGCCGCGCCAAGTTCGAGCGCGGCGAGGACCCCTACAGCTAGGGGCTCATCGCTTATCGACGCTAACGCCCCCGGCCACACCTACTCACCCGCAAGCTGCGTGAGCGTCTCCACAATGGTGCGAACCGGCGCGCCGGTTGCCCTCTTTGGGGTGTAGCCGAATGGCGAGTCGGTGTTGAAGGCCGGGCCCGCGACGTCGATATGCGCCCACTGCGTGCCGTTGTCCTCCCCGGAGAACTTGGAGAGGTACAGGCCGGCGAACAGCATGCCGCCGGTGCGCGCGTTGTGGGTGTTGCGGATGTCCGCGATCGGGGACTTCAGCTGCGCCTCCTGCTCCTCGAGCAGCGGCATGGACCAGGCAGGCTCGCCGACGGCGCGGCCGTTCTCCGCGATGCGGTCGCGCAGCTCCTCCGTGCCCATCACACCGGCGGTGCGGGTACCGAGCGCCACCATCTGCGCGCCGGTGAGCGTGGCTGTCTCGATGAGGTAGGTGGGCTTGTCCTCCGCTGCGCGCGCCATAGCGTCGGCCAGCACCAGGCGGCCCTCCGCGTCGGTGTTGAGGATCTCCGAGGTCAGCCTGCCGTAGTGGGTGATCACGTCGCCCGGCCGGGTGGCGGAGCCGGACGGCATGTTCTCGGCGAGGGGTAGCCAGGCGTCGATAGGCATGGCCAGCTCGAGGCGTGCCGCGGCGACGATGGACGCCAGCTGGGCCGCGGAGCCGCCCATATCGCTGATCATGTCCTCCATGTGCGCGCCCGGCTTCAGGGAGATACCGCCGGTATCAAAGGTGATGCCCTTGCCCACCAACGCGGCGCTTGCCACCTCGCCGTCCTGTGCGGTTGACGGAGCCCAGGACAGGTGCACCAGGCGCGGCGGGCGGGCCGAGCCCTTGCCCACAGCGGTGATGCCGCCGAAGCCGTGGTCCTCCAGGTACTGCTCATCAAAGACCTCGACGCTCAGCCCGACCTGCTCGCCGACCTCGCGCATGATCTCGGCGTACGCCTCGGGGTAGAGGTAGTTTGCCGGCGTGTTGACCAGGTCGCGCGCCAGGTTGACGGACTCCGCGATGATGCGCGCGCGGTCGAACGCTGCTCGCTCCTCGTCGCCCGCAACGACCGTCACCGCGACCGGGGCGGGGGCGTCCTCCTCCGCGGACTTCAAGCCCTGGTAGGAGTAGGAGCCCAGCAGCAGGCCTTCCACTATCGGGCCCATGCCAAACTCCGTGCTCACCGCGACCTCCTCGATGCCGGAGAGGCTGCGCGCCGCCGTGCCGACGCCGCGACGCACGGACTCCTCGTCAACCTCGTCGGCAGGGCCCAAGCCGTAAGCGATAAACAGGGTGCCGTCGACCACGACGCGGTGCAGCTCGCCGGCCGCGCCCTTTGCGCCCACCTTCGCCAGGGCGTCGAGGACGCCGTCCGCAGTCAGCGCGGTCACGGGCAGCTCGACGCCGTCCTGGCCCGCAGCGACCGGGATCAGGCGCGCGGCCTGCAACGGGGCGGAATCCGCCAACGTCAGCGCCGCGGTGGTGCCGCGGGCGGGGAGTGCGCAAGTGAAAGTCATGTTGGGTTACCTTTCGATCAGGGAATCGTCGATAAGCTTTGCTGAATAAATTCCAGCCCTATTCAGCGTACTCGGGCTCCGGCGGGGTACCGCCCGAGTAGGGTGGGGCGCATGACAACGCTAGACTTCTCCATTTCGCAACACCCGAACCCCGCAACCGACGCGGAGCGCGAAGCCATTTTGGCCGACCCGGCGTTTGGGCAAGAGTTCACCGACCACATGGTCTCCATCGAGTGGACCGAGGACAAGGGCTGGCACGACGCGCAGGTGCGCCCGTACGGGCCCGTCTCCCTGGACCCCGCGACCAACGTCTTCCACTACGGGCAGGCCATTTTTGAGGGCCTGAAGGCGTACCGCCACGCCGACGGCTCCATCAGCACCTTCCGGCCAGAGCAGAACGCGAAGCGTATGCAGCACTCCGCCCATCGTCTGGCCATGCCGGAGCTGCCGGAGGAGTTGTTTATCGAGTCGCTGCGCCAGCTGGTGAGCATCGATAAGGCGTGGGTGCCCGAGGCGGGCGGCGAGGCCGCGCTGTACCTGCGGCCCTTCATGATCGGCACCGAGAAGACCCTGGGCGTCAAGCCCTCCCATTCGTACACGTTCTACGTCATTGCGTCGCCCGCGGGCGCGTACTTCTCCGGCGGCGTGAAGCCGGTCTCCGTGTGGGTGTCTAAGGAGTACGTCCGCGCCGCGCCGGGCGGCACTGGCGACGCAAAGTTCGCCGGCAACTACGCGGGCTCGCTGCTCGCGCAGGCGGAGGCCCAGGAGAAGGGCTGCGACCAGGTGGTCTGGCTCGACGCCATCGAGCGCAAGTACATCGAGGAGATGGGCGGCATGAACCTCATGTTCGTCGAGGGCTCCGGGGACGACGCCACACTGGTCACCCCGGCGCTGTCCGGTTCGCTGCTCGCCGGCATCACCCGCAAGTCGCTGCTCCAGGTCGCGGAAGACGCCGGCTTGGGCACTGAGGAGCGCAAGATCGCCGTGGAACAGTGGCGCGAGGGAGTGGAAAACGGCACGATCACGGAGACGCTGGCGTGCGGCACCGCTGCGGTGCTCACCCCGGTGGGGCGCGTGCGTAGTGCGGACGGCGAGTTCACCATCAACAACAACGAGGCCGGCCCGATCACGATGTCGCTGCGCGAGCGCCTGCGGGGAATCCAGAACGGCAGCGTGGAGGACACCCACGGGTGGAACGTCACGCTGGTTGAGGCGTAGAGCGCCTCACCCGGCCTAGCGCGGCTCCGGCCGGCTCGTGGCACGCAGCTGCGTGAGCGCCTCGGCCGCCATCTCCGCGGCCATGTTGACCTGCGGCAGCGCGGTCAGCGCGCCCGCCGCCTGGCCCGTGGTCATGTCCAGGGCAAGCACCGGGGTCAGCTCGAGCGCCTGGAGGCAGCCGATGTGCGCCGGCTCTGGGCTTACCCCGCCGGCGATGCACCAGCGCTTCGTGCCGGGGGCGAGTCGCTCGGCTGCGTAGGCGGCGACGGAGGGGAGCGCGGCGTCGATAAGCACTGGCGTCCTGCGCGCCGCGGACTGGGCGACGAGGCCCACGAGGAAGGCCATGTCGGGGCCAGAGATCTCCGCGAGCACGCGCTCAACGTCGTCGGCGATGGTGCGGGCGCGGAACATTGCGTCGCGGATCGCGGCGACCTTGACCTTCCACACCTCGTCGTTGATCCCGGAGCCGCGGCCGATCGCCTTGACCGGCTCGGTGCGCGTGAGCGTGCCGTACACCGCGGCGGCAACCGTGGTATCGCCGACGCCCACGTTGCCGGGGATGATGAGGTCGGTGCCGGAATCCACCTCGTGGTCGGCCACCTCCATGCCCCGCGCGATGGCGGCGGCGCACTGCTGCGTGGTCATCGCGGGCTCCACGTCGATCGCACCGGTGACCTCGTCGAACTCGTCTACCACGCGCACCGACGCCCCCGCGGCGCGCGCCGCGATGTGCGCCGGACCCGCGCCGGCCTCAAGCTGTTCCAGCAGCGTCGCGCCTGCGTCCGGCTCCCACGCGGACACGCCGCGCTGGGCTACGCCGTGGCGAGCGGCAACGATGACCGCGCGCGGGTGGGCGAACGGCGCGGGCGTCGACGCCCCCTGCACCCCCGCGACCCACGCGCCGATGTCGGCCAACCGGCCCAGGTTCCGCCCCGGCACGGAGCGCGCGAGGAGGCGCGACACGTTCCGCGCGCGGCCGAGATCGGGGGATTGCACGGGCGCGAAGTCGACGCCGGCCAGATGGGGCTCGGTCATGCCTTAGACCTTCTCGCCGATGCTCACCTGCGGTTTGGGCGAGCGCCAGTTGCGCGGCTGCGACGCGCGAGAGAACGCGTACATACCCAGGCCGAAGCCAGTCTCGGTGGTGCCCGGGAACTTGGCGCGCACCGCGTTGTTCACGCGCTTGCCAATCACGAAGGCCTCGATGAAGATGGCCAGGATAAACAGCATGGTCAGCCCGGAGAGCACCGCGGACACCTCGGGCAGCCACGTGCCAATGAACAGGACCACCACGAGCACAAGCGCGACCGGCATCACGTAGTTGTTGAAGAAGCGGCGCGCGTCGACCCAGTCGCGCGCGTAGCGGCGCACCTCGCCCTTGTCGCGGTCCATGAGGTAGCGCTCGTCGCCAGCGTCGATGCGCGCCTGAATCTCCTTGTTCGCGCGGCGGTTCTCCGCGCGCTGCTCCTTCTTGTAGGCCTTCCACTCCTCCTTCGACATGGAGGCCTTGAGCTCCTTGTTCTTCTGCGCGCGCTGCGCCTGCGTCATGTTGTCGGGGTCGCGCAAGACGCCGCGCTTGACCTCCTGGTCGTGGCGCTTCGGGGTCGGCCGCCCCTTCGGCGGCGTGTAGCCCTTCGGGTACTTGGGCTCGTCGTGTGCATCGCTTATCGACGCCCCCTCGTCCCCACCGGATGCCCCACCGATCTCCGCGGCGGAGATGGCGGTCGAGCCGCCCCCGGCCCGTTGCTCGGACTGTTGCTCAGATTTCTGCCATGGGAGTTTCACGCACTCTAGGCTACAAGGCGCCGCCCGGAAAGGAGCAATGCGCTGCCGGGAATAATCGCCCACGGCCCCGCGTTGCGAGGCGTGAGGAAACCCCACCGACCCCACCGATGCTGCGCGGGCAGTATGATGGGGCAAACTCCGGCCACATATATAAGGAGAGATTTCAATGACTGCACCTACCTCTGCAACTGGTGTGAACCTGACCGATGCCGCCGCCGCGAAGGCCAAGGCGCTGCTGGACCAGGAAGGCCGCACCGACCTGTCCCTGCGCATCGCCGTGCAGCCGGGTGGCTGCGCTGGTCTGCGCTACCAGCTGTACTTCGACGACCGCGACCTGGACGGCGACAAGGCCGACGAGGTCGGCGGTGTGCGCCTCGTGGTGGACAAGATGAGCGTGCCGTACCTCATGGGCGCCACCATCGACTTTGCAGACACGATCGAGCAGCAGGGCTTCACCATCGACAACCCGAACGCCGGTGGCTCCTGCGCTTGCGGCGACTCCTTCAACTAAGTCGCAACGCCTCCGATACCCCGTCCACTGCGCGAATCCTTTCCGCAGCGGACGGGGTATTTTTCTGGCCGGCTACGCCTCGCAACCGTGCTCGGCGTGCAGCCACGCCTTCGCCTCGTCGAGCGCCGCATCACCGGAGTCCGTAGGAGTGTCCGGCGCGACCGGATCCTCGGAAAACTCCTCGCCCGTGCGGGCCTTGTCCTTTGCGACGGTAAGCATCAGCTCGCTGCCGTCGGGGAAGTCATACACCATGTTGGCCGAGGCAAAGCCGGCGGTCGGCGTGCCGAACGAGCGTGAGTCGTCCAAGCCGCGGAAAGCGAGCATGGTCGCTTCGCCGGAGGAGGCAGTGGTGGCGTCGACAAGCACTGCGGTGGGCGCCTCCCACTTACCGCCTGCAGTTTCCAGCGGGGTGCCGCCGCCGCTGACCGCGTTGCCGTCGACCGTGACCTGGGACGTGTTGGCGCGGCTGACAAACTCGAGCGCAGTGCCGTCGGGCAGGAGCGGGGACAGGCCGGCGATCATGGGGCCCATGTCGCCGCCATCGTTGCCCCGAAGGTCGACGATCGCGCCGCACGCCCCGCCGTCCCGGGCCTCGATCAGTCCACTGGTGAGGGTGTCCGCGTACTGCTGGATTTCATCGTTCCGGCCGATGCCCGGCACAGTTGCGACCGCGACGTTTCCCACCGTTGTCACTCCGACCTGGGCAGTAGGGCTGTCTTCTTCGGCGTCTGGCTGCTGGGTTTCCGCCGGAATGAGCCTGGAGTGCTTGCCACCGGCGGCGTGGACGGCCTGGTCGAGCACGTCCTGTAGCTCGGCCTGGTGTTCTGCGTCCTTCGCAGCCTCCTCTGCCTTGGTTCGAGCGGCGGCGAACTCCTCCGAGTCTGCGTAAAACCCCATGGACTCAGACAGGTCGAGCACCGTGCGGGCGTAGCGCTGCGGAGAATCTTTGCCCAGGAACTTTGCCTGGCCGGTCATCTGCGCGGAAAGTGTCGGCCCCCAGACGTAGCAGGCGGCCGCAAGGGCCAGGCCGATGGCGACTACGACGCCGCCGAGGACGAGAAGAATTTTCTTTGCTGTACTCATGGTGTCCATTCCACCGTGGCGGCGGGGCTCGGACAATGGTGGCAACCGGAGTCTTTGGGTAGAGCTAGCGCTACCCCTTGAGCTCGCGCAGCTACTTCGCCGGCGGCTGGTGCTGCCTGGCGCAAATGGAGCTAGCTCCATCTGGACGGATGCTGCCTGCAAAACGCCTGGTCGGCTGGGGTCGCCCGGTGCAAATGGAGCTAACGCCATGTAGATAGCTGTGTCGGGGAAACGCCCGGTCGGCTGGTGCTGCCAGGTGCAAACGGAGCTAGCTCCATGTGGATAGGTGTGTCGGGGAATCGCCTGGTCGGCTGGGGCCGCCCGGTGCAAACGGAGCTAGCTCCATCTAGACGCACGTGGCCCGTAAAACGCCCGGCCGGCTGGTGCTGCCAGGTGCAAACGGAGCTAGCTCCATCTAGACGGACGCTGCCCGTAAAACGCCTGGTCGCGGACCCCGGCGCCGCCCAAAGGGAGCTAGCTCCATTTGCCCCGTGTGCACCCAGCCCCCTTTGCGCACCCAGCCCCGGCGTGCCCCCCGGATCCGCCAGCCCACGCAGGACCCCCAAACGCGGCCGCCCGTTTACAGCTTGACCGGGTACTCCTTGTGCTCGATCTGCGGGTCGATACGGTGCTCGACGAAGATGCCGTGCCACACCATAAACGCGAGCACGGTCCACAGGCGGCGCGAGTGATCCGAGATGCCGTCGCGGTGCTCCTTGAGCATCTCCAGCACGGCCTTCTTGTCAAAGATGTGCTCGGTTTGCGATTCGTTGATCGTGTCCTGCGCCCAGCCGTACAGTTCTTCGCCGGCGAGCCAGTGGCGCATCGGCACCGGGAAGCCGAGCTTGCGGCGGTTGAGCACGTGCGCGGGCACGATCTGCTCCATGGCGCGTCGCAGTGCGTACTTGGTCGTCCCGTTCGCAATCTTCTGCTCATGCGGGATCGTCTGCGCCACCTCGAACACTTCCTTGTCCAGGAACGGTACGCGCAGCTCGAGCGAGTTGGCCATGTTCATCTTGTCCGCCTTCACCAGGATGTCGCCACGCATCCAGGTAAAGAGGTCAAGGTTCTGCATGCGCGCCACCGGGTCCATGCTTGTCGACGCCGCGTAAATCGGCGCCGTGACCTCGCGGTGGTCCCACTCGCGCTTCGCCCAGGGAAGCACCCGCTCCAGCTGCTGGAAGTTGAAGGACCGTGCGTTGCCGTAATAGCGGTCTTCCATCGGTGTGGTGCCGCGCTCGAGCAGGCTCTTGCCCTTCATGCCTTCCGGCAGGACTTGCCCGAGCCTGTTCAGCCCGCGCAGCAGGGGAGAGGGGAGCTTCTCAAACGGAGCGAGCGACAGCGGCTCCTTGTAGATGGTGTAGCCGCCGAACAGCTCGTCGGCGCCCTCGCCGGACAGCACGACCTTGACGTGCTTGCGCGCTTCCTGGGCCACGAAGAACAGGGGCACGAGCGACGGGTCGGCGACGGGGTCGTCGAGGTACCACATGATCCTCGGGATGGCGTCGGCGTACTCCTCGGGGGAGACGATCTTCACGATGTGCTCTACGCCGATGGCCTCGGCAGACTCGGCCGCCACGTCGACCTCCGAGTAGCCTTCGCGCTCAAAGCCGGTGGTGAAGGTGAGCAGGTCCGGGTTGTGGCGCTTTGCCAGCGCGGCGATTGCCGTGGAGTCGATACCGCCGGAGAGGAAGGAGCCGACGGTAACGTCGGCGCGCATGTGCTTCGCCACCGAGTCCTCAAGCGCCGCTGCGATGCGGTCGTAGAGGTCTTGCTCCTTGTCCTTGGTTACCGGAGTGGTGCGGAAATCGGGCTTGAAGTAACGCTCCGCGTGGACCTCGCCGCCCGGGGTCAGGGTGACGGTGCAGCCGGACTCTACGCGGCGAATTCCGGCGTGCAGCGTCTCTGGCTCAGGGACGTACTGCAGGTCCACGTAATGCTCGATGGCGCGACGGTCCAGGCCGTTGTCTTGACCGGAGAGGTCAAGGCCCAACTGCTCGGACATGTTCAGGATGGACTTCTTCTCGGAGGCGAAAACGGTACCGGCGTTGGTCGTGGCGTAGAACAGCGGCTTGATGCCAAACTGGTCGCGGGCGGCAAACATCGTCTTGGTCTCGGTATCCCAGATCACGATGCCGAACATGCCGCGCAGGTGCTTGACCACATCCTTGCCCCAGTGGTGGTAGCCCACCACAATCGGCTCGCCGTCGCCGGAAGTATTGAACGTGTACCCGGCGGCCTGGAGCTCTTCGCGCAGCTCAATGTAGTTGTAGATCTCACCGTTGAACGTCATGGCGTAGCGCTCGGGGTTCTCGGCCGGGCCCCAGCGCAGCGGCTGGTGGGAGTGCTCGAGATCAATGATGGCCAGGCGGTTGAAGCCGAACACTGCGTCGTCGTCGTGCCAGGTGCCGGCGGCGTCCGGGCCACGGTGGTACATGCACGGCAGCGCGTCGTCCACGGCGGGGACGAAGGCGCTGGCGTTGGATCCGGCGGTAAGCATTGCAAGCAGGCCACACATCGTAAGTTGAACCTTCTCCTTATATATACGGTGCGCCGCAAGCATCGGCGGGGGCGCGTCATGATGTGTTCCAGGATAAGGTTCCGAGGGCTGGAACGGCGAACCAGACGTGGCCGCGGTAGTTCAACCTTTAGCCCGTCCCCGATTGGGGGCCAACTTTCGGATGAACTTTTTGCCGAAAAACCCGGTTTTTGGGTGACGCAGACCACGCGCCGAGTGGGTGATGGGGAAAAGCCAAGGGTGGCGGGTGTGCGTCGAGAAGCGAAAGCTCGGCGCGTTGCGGCTCCAATCTGCAATTCCGTGCCTGCCCGCTGGATGAACTATTCTGACTGGGTAGGAATGGGTAGGAATGCTCTGGCATTTCTATGAACGTTCATCGTTTTCAACGAATTGAAGTGTGGACAGGAAGGCAGACACACGTGGAAAAGGAAACAAAGCGCAGCTTTGCCCGGAAGCTCGGTGTAGCAGGCTCGCTCCTGCTCGGTGGCTTCGCGCTCGCTGGCTGCAGCGTTGCTCCCCCGGAGGCCCTCGCTAACGTGCTGGACATGGGCTGGCCGGACCCGATTACGCCGGAGGGCACTGAGCTGTACAACTTCTGGGTGTGGGTCTGGGTTGCCGCCTGGATTGTCGGCATCATCATGTGGGGCCTGTTCCTCACCGCTGTGTTCAAGTGGAACCGCAAGGCCAAGGAAAAGAAGGGTGAGGGCGAGTTCCCGAAGCAGCTGCAGTACAACGTCCCGCTGGAGCTTGCGCTGACCATCGTGCCGATCGTCATCGTCATGGTCCTGTTCTTCTTCACCGTGCAGTCGCAGACCAAGGTCACCGCGCTGGACAAGGATCCGAAGGTGACCGTGGACGTCACCGCGTTCCAGTGGAACTGGAAGTTCGGCTACGCCGAGCTTGACGGCGAGTTCACCAACAATGGCCAGAAGTACGAGGGCGTGGACAAGGAGCGCCAGGCGCTCGCCGAGGAGACCAAGCACGATCCGGAAGACATGCCGAACGCGAACCCGATTCACGGCATGTCCCAGGGTGACCAGTCGTACCTGAACTTCAACAAGATCGAGACCATCGGTTCCACCGAGGAAATTCCGGTGCTGGTCCTGCCGACCGACACGCCGATCGAGTTCCGTCTCGCATCCGGCGACGTCTCCCACGCGTTCTGGATTCCGGAGTTCCTGTTCAAGCGCGACGTCTACGCGCACCCGGAGGCGAACCAGCAGCAGCGCAGCTTCCAGATCGAGCGCATTGAGAAGGAAGGCGCATTCGTCGGCCGCTGTGCTGAGATGTGCGGTACCTACCACTCGATGATGAACTTCGAGCTCCGCGCCGTCTCGCCGGAGAAGTTCAAGGACTACATGGAGTTCCGCGAAGCGAACCCGGAGGCGCCGAACTCGGACGCGCTGAAGGCTATCGGCGAGGAGCCGTTCGCAACGACCACCCACCCGTTTGTCACTGACCGCACCGCAACCCGCGACGGCGATAACGCCGTTGTCGCTGCCAACAACTAAGAAAGAGGAAGTGTAGAACTATGGGTCCTGGCGCAAAAGTTTTCTACGCAATTGGCACCTTCTTGGGTCTGATGGCGGTGATCTACATCTTCGCCACGAGCTGGATTGGTGAAGATGCTTACCTGTTCGGCCTCGAGTGGGTCGGCGGCGTTGCCCTCGTTCTGGCAACCGCCCTGTGCTTCATGATGGGTGTGTACCTCGACTTCACCGAGCGACGCATGGACGTCGTCCCCGAGGACTGGGAAGAGGCGGAGATCGAAGACGGCGCTGGCGTGCTCGGCTTCTTCTCCCCGCACTCCATTTGGCCGTTCGCAATGTCCGGCGCGGTGCTCTTCCTCGGCTTGGGTATCGCCTTCTACCAGCTGTGGCTGATCGCCTTCGGTGCAGTGTTCCTCATCTGGACCACCACCCAGCTCAACCTGCAGTACGGCATCCCGCGCGAGAAGCACTAACTGCTCCGCCCCGCTGCCTTCGCGGGTCCGCAAGCCTCGGCACTTCGGTGCCGGGGCTTTTCGCTTTTCGACGCCCACCCGCCCAGGGGTCAACCGAAAGTAGGTCCGCGCGCCAAATCCCCTGGGAGAAAATGTGAGAAGTGACACATTCGGGAACTTGGGGAACCAGCAGTGCGACCGTGAATCCGTCGGTCGGGGAGGGGCACGAGGTTGTGGAAATCGGTGCCCGGTGGCGGTCGCTTGTGTCGTGTTGGTGTGACCAGGGGCGATGCGCGTCGTAAAGCGCGGGCGAAAAGTTCCCGAGTTTTTCAAAAAGTTTTTCCGTAACCGTTGTTCGCGCTGAAACGGCAGGTTGGGGCATGCCTGTCAGAGAAAGTCCGGGGGTATTCGAGGTGACTTTAAGGCGGAAACGCGCCATAATCACATGCGTGACGACCGCAATTACTAATCAAGGTATGGCGACACCGCAGAATCGTGTCCCAGTGCTGAACCGACCCAACATGGTCAGCGTTGGCACGATGGCGTTCCTCGCCCAAGAGTTGATGTTCTTTGCCGGCTTGTTCGCGATGTACTTCACGTCGCGCGCAAACGGCCTGGCCGCCGGAGACTGGGCGCACCAGACGGAAAACCTGAACGTTATTTTTGGCCTCATCATTACTATCGTTCTGCTGGCTTCCTCGGTGACGTCCCAGGTGGGCGTATTTGCTGCAGAAAGGGGTGACGTATTCGGGCTTCGCAAGTGGTTCTCCGTAACCATTCTGCTCGGCGTGGTCTTCCTGGGCCTCGTCGCGTTTGAGTGGACTGAGATGGTGCACGAGGGCGTGACGCCGCAGGCAAGCGTCTACGGCTCGGTGTTCTACATCATCACCGGATTCCACATGGCGCACGTGACCGCGGGCATCCTCGCGTTTATCGTGGTGCTGCTCCGCGTTTCCAAGTCGAAGTTCACCCCGGCGCAGGCTACGGCCGCAATGGTGACCTCCTACTACTGGCACTTCGTGGACGTCGTGTGGATCGGCGTGTTCACCACGATCTACCTCGTCCAGTAGCCGGCCTAGTAACCGTTTGAATAGTCGCTAAAAGGAAACAAGATGGAAAACACACCAAAGAAGAAGCGCATTGGTCGCAAGACCAGGCGCACGGTCGCTGGTGCAGCCGCGCTCACGCTCGGCCTCTCCGGCGCCGGCCTCTTGGCATCCGCACTGGCCCCGAACGCTCAGGTTGCTAACGCCGAGCGAGACGAGCAGGCGATGATCCAAGAAGGCAAGGACATCTACGACGTCGCGTGTATCACCTGCCACGGCGCCAACCTGCAGGGCGTTGAGGACCGCGGCCCGTCCCTGATCGGTACCGGTGAAGGCGCCGTGTACTTCCAGGTCAACTCCGGCCGTATGCCGATGATGTCCAACGACGCGCAGGCTGAGCGCAAGCGTCCGCGCTACACCGAGTCCCAGGCACTCGCCCTCGCTGCGTACGTCGCGGCGAACGGTGGCGGCCCCGAGCTCGTGTACGACAAGGACGGCAGCGTCGCCATGGAGTCGCTGCGCGGTAAGGACTACGACGGCAAGATTCAGGCCGCCGACGTTGCCCGCGGTTCCGAGCTCTTCCGCCTGAACTGCGCGTCTTGCCACAACTTCACCGGCCGCGGCGGTTCGCTGTCGTCCGGTAAGTACGCACCGGCCCTGGATCCCGCCAACGAGCAGGAGATCTACCAGGCGATGCTCACCGGCCCGCAGAACATGCCGAAGTTCTCTGACCGTCAGCTCTCTGCTGATGAGAAGCGAGACATCATCGCCTACATCAAGTCGGCTAAGGAGACCCCGAGCCCCGGCGGCTACGCCCTGGGCGGCCTCGGCCCGGTTTCTGAGGGTATGGCTATGTGGATGATTGGCGTGACCTTGGTCGCCGCCGCTGCTATCTGGATTGGATCGCGTTCATGAGTGATGTAAAGAAGAACTACACAAACGAAGAGCTGGACCGCATGAGCAATGCGGAGCTGGCCGCGCTGGGCACCGAGCTTGACGACGTCACCGTTGCCTACCGCAAGGAGCGTTTCCCGGTCGAGGGCGACCCGCGCGAGAAGTCCGCAGCCGCAGGTATCAACGCCTGGCTGCTGGTTTCGGTCCTGTGCGGCATCGCGTTCCTCGGCGTCTACCTCTTCTGGCCCTGGGAGCCGAAGTTCCACGGCGACGAGGATCTGTGGGTCTACACCCTGTACACCCCGCTGTTGGGCCTGACCTCCGGTCTTGGCTTTGTCACGCTGGGCATTGCAATCATCCAGTACGTGAAGAAGTTCATCCCCGAGGAGATCTCGGTACAGCGCCGCCACGACGGCCGTTCCAGCGAGCTGGATCGCCGCACGACGACGGCGCTGCTGAACGACGCTTGGGAGACCTCGACCTTTGGCCGTCGTAAGGCCATGCAGGGCCTCCTTGGCGGCGCTGGCGTGCTGGCCGGTCTCATGGTCATCGCCCCGCTGGGCGGTCTGATCAAGAACCCGTGGCGCCCGCGCACCGAGCTCGGCTACATGGGCGACGGCACGCTGTGGACCCACGGTTGGACCATTCAGGACCAGGGCGTCAAGGTCTACCTCGGCCGCGACACCGGTGCAATCGCCGAGCTGCACGAGGGCGAAACCGGTTCGCACTACAGCACCGCCGGCGTCTCCCGCCTGGTGCGCATGCGCCCGGAGGACTTGGCTGCCGCGTCCATGGAGACTGTCTTCCCCCTCTACGAGGAGGACGTCAACGACGGCAAGGAGTACGACCCGAACCGCGACGTGTACGAGCACCACATGCACTCGCTGCACGGTCCGCGTAACTCCGTCATGCTGATTCGCCTGCGTTCGCAGGACGCACAGCGCGCCGTTGAGCGCGAAGGCCAGGAGGACTTCCACTACGGCGACTACTACGCATACTCGAAGATTTGCACGCACATCGGTTGCCCGACCTCGCTGTACGAGGCCCAGACGAACCGCATCCTGTGTCCGTGCCACCAGTCGCAGTTCGACGCACTGCACTACGGCAAGCCGGTCTTCGGCCCGGCCGCCCGTGCGCTGCCGCAGCTTCCTGTGACTGTTGACGAAGAAGGTTACCTCATCGCCAACGGCAACTTCATCGAGCCCGTCGGCCCGGCATTCTGGGAGCGTAAGTCCTAATGAGTACTAAACTTGCACAAGTCGCGGACAATGTTGATTCGCGGTACACAATCGCTGGGGTGCTTCGCCCCCAGCTGAACAAGGTCTTCCCGAGCCACTGGTCGTTCATGCTCGGCGAGATGGCCCTGTACAGCTTCATCATTCTGTTGTTGACCGGTGTCTACCTGGCGCTGTTCTTCGACCCGTCTATTACCAAGGTCATCTACGACGGCGCGTACCTCCCGCTTAACGGTGTGGAGATGTCGCGCGCATACGCAACTGCACTGAACATCTCGTTCGAGGTCCGCGGCGGCCTGTTCGTCCGCCAGATGCACCACTGGGCAGCGCTGATGTTCATGATGTCGATGTTCGCCCACATGATGCGCATCTTCTTCACCGGCGCGTTCCGTCGCCCGCGTGAGGCGAACTGGATCATCGGTGTCACCCTGGTGCTCCTGGGCATGATCGAGGGCTTCATGGGGTACTCCCTGCCGGACGACCTGCTCTCCGGCGTCGGTCTGCGCATTATGTCCGCCATCATCGTCGGTATTCCGATCATCGGTACCTGGATGCACTGGGCCATCTTCGGTGGCGACTTCCCGTCGGACCTCATGCTGGATCGCTTCTACATTCTGCACGTGCTGATCGTGCCGGGCATCATCCTCGCGCTGATCGCAGCTCACCTGCTGCTCGTCTGGTTCCAGAAGCACACCCAGTTCCCGGGCCCGGGCCGTACCGAGAACAACGTCATTGGTATCCGCATCATGCCGGTCTTCGCCGTCAAGGCAATCGGCTTCATGATGTTCGTCTTTGGCGTCCTCGCAGCGATGGCCGGTCTGACCACCATCAACAGCATCTGGATGCTTGGCCCCTACAACCCGTCGCAGGTCTCCGCAGGTTCGCAGCCTGACGTCTACATGCTCTGGACCGATGGTGCCGCCCGTGTCATGCCGGCATGGGAGCTTTACCTGGGTAACTACACGATCCCGGGTGCCTTCTGGGTCGCCCTGCTCTGTGGTCTGCTCGTGGTCCTGCTGATCACCTACCCCTTCATCGAGAAGAAGATCACCGGCGACGACGCGCACCACAACCTGCTGCAGCGTCCGCGCGACGTTCCAGTGCGCACCTCCATCGGTGTCATGGCGCTCGTGTTCTTCCTGCTGCTGACCATCTCCGGTGGTAACGACCACGTGGCCCACTTCTTCCAGATCTCGCTGAACGCGATGACCTGGTTCGGCCGCATCGGTCTGATCATCCTGCCGCCGCTGGCTTACTTCATCACCTACCGCCTGTGCATCGGCCTGCAGCGCTCCGACCGAGAGGTCCTGGAGCACGGCATCGAGACCGGCGTGATCAAGAAGCTGCCGAACGGCGCGTTCGTGGAGATCCACCAGCCGCTCGGTCCGGTGGACGAGCACGGCCACCCGGTCCCGCTCGAGTACGCCGGTGCCCCGGTTCCGAAGCAGCTCAACCAGCTTGGCTTCGCTGACTCCGAGACGGTTGGTACTTTCAAGTCCTCCGAGCTTGGTGTCACCGAGCGCGTTCGCGACGCGGAGGCGCAGAAGCACCACGAGGAGATCGAGACGTTGCGCAAGCTCGAAGAGACGAAGCACCTCTCCGACCGCAACGCCACCGACGAGCCGAGCCACTAGGCTGCGCCACAGTAATTCGCGGTCGCTGGAAGGCCCCTTTCCCAGAATGGGAAAGGGGCCTTCGTCGTGCGCTGCTACGCGTTGGCGATGATGACCTTCATCGCCTGGTGCTCCTCGGCGTGCGCGAACGTCTCCCACGCCTCATCCAGCTCTGTAAACGTGAAGTGGTGGGTGGCCAGCGAGTTGATCGGCAGGTCCGAGTTCTGGACCGCCTTGAGCAGCATGCCCGTTGTGTTCGCGTTCACGAGTCCGGTGGTGACGGTGAGGTTCTTGATCCACATCTTCTGCAGCTCAAAGTCGACCGGCTTTCCGTGCACACCGACGACGGCAATGTGGCCGCCCTCCTTGACGTTTTCGGCGCACGTTGCCCACGTAGCCGGCAGCCCGACCGCCTCGATGGCAGTGTCCACGCCGTAACCGTCCGTGATGGAAGCGACGTGGGCCGCGACGTCCTCCTTAGCCGGGTTCACCGTGTACGTCGCACCCATCTCCTTGGCCTTGGCCAAACGATTGTCGTCCATATCCACCACAGTGATTGATGCGGGGGAGTAGAACTGCGACGTGAGCAGCACGCCCATCCCTACCGGTCCCGCACCGACAATGAGCACGTCCTTGCCGGGCGCGACGGCACCATTTTGCACGCCGATCTCGTGGCCCGTGGGCAGCGCATCAGACAGGAAGACCGCTACCTCCTTGTCCAGTGTCTCCGGCAGGTGGTAGAGCGAGTTATCCGCGAACGGGGTGCGCACGTACTCCGCGAGCGTGCCGTCGATCATGTAGCCCAGGATCCAGGACCCGCCGTTGCGGCAGTGGCTGTACAGCTGCTTCTGGCAGTTCTCGCACGTGCCGCATCGCGATACGCAGGAGATGAGGACCTTGTCGCCCGGTTTGAAGTTCTTCACGGAGTCGCCGACGGCCTCGACCGTGCCGATACCTTCGTGTCCAAGGATGCGCCCGTTCCATTCGCCGGTGCGCTCGCGCTCGGTGGCCTCAATCTCCGGGTTCTTGCCGTGGAAGATGCCGAGGTCGGTGCCACAGATCGTCGTGGTGTCCACGCGGATGATGGCGTCGGTTGGCTCGAGAATCGTGGGTTTGGGGCGGTCTTCGATGCGCACGTCGTTCGCACCGTAATAGGTCAGTGCTTTCATTGGGCGATCCTTCCTGTAGGGGGTATCGGTATAGACCCAATTTTACGGCGAGGAGCATGCTTGCCGACGCCCTTCTGCCCCCGTTGCACCCGCCAAAATTGCCCCTGTGTCTAACGTCACAGTAGTTTCGTAAATGGCGCAGCGTACAGCTGTAGTCAATCAGTGGAATTTCCGCGCTGGTCGGTTTAGTGCAGGTCAATGGATAGAAATTGGGGAAAGAGCGGCGCGAATTGTGGGGGAGTGGTGGCGTCGATAAGCGGGCAAAAGCTGTGCAAAGATTCGATAACGGATTAGTAACACTCTCAGTGTTGGACAAACTTGTTGCCGTTTCGTAATCTGATCGAGACATTGCGACAACAGCCGTTGCTTGCAAGGTACGAAAACAGAACATATGAGCCGAATTCCGCGGACCGAGTGAGATGCACGAGCGATGTGGAACCGGGAAACCGCACTTTCCTACAAGGGCGGATGGCGTGCAGAGGTACGTCAGGGCGCATTCTCAGGGCCCAGCCCGACAGGCAACCCGGTAGGCGAAGAGAAGATATGGAGAAACTTACAATGGCTAAGCACCGTCGCCAGAACAATTCCGCAGTGCGCACCGTCGCAGCTGCCACGGCCGTCGTCGCAGGCGCGACTCTGATGGTCCCGACCCAGGCTTCCGCCGCTGAGGTCCGCGTCCCGAACACCCCGGTTGCTGCCCAGATCCCGGGCATTGAGAACATTCCGGGTGTCGCAAACATCCCGGGCATCGAGGCTTGGGTCCCGTCCCTGGCGGGCAAGGCCGATGGCGGCCAGTACCGTCAGGCCCTGTCCCAGGTGAAGACGCTGCCGGGTATCGCCAACGTCCCGGGCTTCAACCAGTTCATCGCCAACGTTGAGGCGCAGGTCCTGCCGGAGGCTCCGGCACCGGCCGTCGCTCAGCAGTACTCCGCTCCGGTGTCCGCGCCGGCGCCGGTGGTGCAGGAGAAGACCCAGGGTGAGCGCATCGTCGACATCGCCCGCACCAAGATTGGCTCGCCGTACGTCTACGGCGCAGCGGGCCCGAACGCGTTCGACTGCTCCGGCTTCACCTCCTGGGTCTACGCCCAGGCCGGTAAGTCCATCCCGCGCACCTCGCAGGCGCAGGCCTCCGCGGGTACCCCGGTCTCCCTGGACAACATCCAGCCGGGCGACATCGTCGTGTACTACAGCGGCGCCTCCCACGTTGCTATCTACGCTGGCAATGGCATGATCATCGACGCCCTCAACGACGGCGTCCCGGTCGGCGAGCGCCCGCTGAGCATGATGCCGGTCCACTCCGTGGTCCGCTTCTAACTCCCGGATTCGCGTGCTCGTTGCGCACCAACTTTCACACCCGTGTCAATCGTTGCTGATTGGCCGGGTGTGCTTTTGTTGGACGGCTGATCTGGCTATAGTAGTTACAGTTTTGTAAAGGCTTGCGGTCAGTTGGACCACGGCCGATATTGGTTTTCCGAGTGGCGTACTCGGCTTGAAAGCTCAAGGGGATTTGTCGTGGGCAAACACTCTCTCCACGCGCGCGGTGCGCGCCGTTCAGGACGTCGAGGCGCAATGGTCATCGCGGTCGGTGCGCTCTCTTCGGCGGCGGTCGCCGCGCTGCAGGTGCCGGCTGGTGCGGACAACGTTGATGAGTTGATCGACAGGCTCGAGGACGTCTCGCACCAAGCCACGGCAAAGTCGGAGGAGATCAAGGCCCTCGAGGACCAGGTCGCCGAGTCCGAACGCAAGATCGCGGAGGCGGACGAGAAGGCTGCCGCGGCGCGCACCGCCGCTGCGGAGGCCAACGGCGCAAAGGCGAGCTACCAGCGCAACGTCAACGACATTGCGCAGTCGAAGTACCGCAATTCGGAGTCGGAGGTGCTGCTCACTACGCTCGAGTCGGGCAGCCCGCAGGTGGCGATCGACCGAGCCGCATACCTCAACTCGCTGTCCCGCAACGCGCAGATGACCATTGATGGCTTGAACACCGCCAACGAAGAGGCAGCGTCGCGCGCCCGGAGCGCGAACATTGCGAAGGCGGAAGCGGAGTACAACCGCAACCAGCTCGCCGCGCAGCTGGACGCGCTCCACCGCGAGCGCGACGAGCTGGACGGCCAGATCCGTGACATCGAAGACCAGGTTGACAGTCTGAACGAGGAAGATCGCCAGCGCTGGATTGCCAAGGACGGACCGATCGACCTCGGTGCCAACGTGCCGGCCGCGGATTCTGGCGTGGTCGCCGCAGCGCTCGCGCAGATTGGCAAGCCCTACGGGTGGGGCGCGACCGGCCCGGACGCATTCGACTGCTCGGGCCTCATGGTGTGGGCCTACGGCCAGAACGGTAAGGGCATCCCGCGTACGTCGCAGGCCCAGCTAGCCGGCGGTACGCCCGTCTCTATGGACCAGCTGCAGCCGGGCGACATCATCGGCTACTACCCGGGCGTGACCCACGTGGCCATGTACATCGGCGACGGCATGGTGGTCCACGCGTCCGACTACGGCATCCCGGTCCAGGTGGTGCCGGTCAACTCCATGCCGGCCCAGGGCGCAGTGCGCTACTAACCGCGTACGCTGGCAGGCCATGGCCCCGACGCTGCTTGTCACCAACGACTTCCCGCCGACCCTCGGCGGGATTCAGTCGTATCTGCGGGATTTCGTCTCCCACCTCGTTGCGCTGAACGGGCCCAACTCGGTGGTGGTGTTTGCCTCCACGCAGGACGCGGCGGCTGCGCGCGAGTGGGACGCCGCGCAGCCCTACACCATCGTGCGGTGGCCACACCGGGTGATGCTGCCCACCCCGCGCGTCCGGGCGGCAATGGCGCAGCTGATCCGCCGCCACGGCGCGACCACGGTGTGGTTCGGTGCAGCCGCGCCATTGGCCGTCCTTGGCGGCGCCGCCAAGCGGGCCGGTGCGCACCGCGTCGTGGCCACGACCCACGGGCACGAGGTCGGCTGGTCGATGCTCCCGGGCGCGCGCCAGGTCCTGCGCAACATCGGCCGCAACGCAGACGTACTCACCTACATTTCCGGCTACACGCGCCGCCGCATTGCCCCCGCATTCGGCGCACACCCCGAGTACGTCGCGCTGCCGTCCGGGGTGGACACGGACTTTTTCCGGCCGGCCGAGCCCGCCCACGCCGAGCCCGCGCCCCGCATCGTGTGCGCGTCCCGGCTCGTCCGCAGAAAAGGGCAGGACCAGCTCATCCGCGCGCTGCCCGCCATCCGCGCAGCCGTGCCGGGTGCCCAGCTCGTGATCGTCGGGTCCGGTCCAGACGAGCGCCGACTCCGCACCCTCGCCCGCGGCACCGCAGGTGTGACCTTCACCGGCGCGGTCGACCGAGCAACGCTGCGCGACACCATCGCCTCAGCCGACGTCTTTGCCATGCCCGCTCGCACCCGCGGCGGCGGCCTCGACGTGGAGGGCCTTGGCATCGTCTACCTCGAGGCGCAGGCCTGCGGCGTCCCCGTCATCGCCGGCGACTCCGGCGGCGCGCCCGAAACCGTCACGCCGGCAACCGGCGTCGTCGTTGACGGCACGAGCGTGAGCATGCTTGCCAACGCCACCATCACCCTCCTCAGTGATCCCGCCGCGTCCAAGCGGATGGGGGAGGCGGGGCGGGTGCGCGTCGAGAAGCACTTTGCCTGGGACGTGCTGACCCGCAGGTTGGCTGCACAGCTGAAGTAACTACGATGATGGGCTATGGCAACGGACGAAACGCTCACGCTCGGTTTTGACATCGGCGGAACGAACTTGCGCGCCGCCGTCGTGGATTCGGCGGGGCGGATTCTTGACTCGGCGCAGACGCAGACGCCGCAAACCGGCCCGGAAATGACGCAGGGGATCGTGCAGCTGGTCAACCAGTTGCGCGAGACGTACGACATCGGTGCTGTCGGCCTGGCGATCGCCGGCTTCCTCGACCCTGACTGCGAGATCGTGCGGTTCGCCCCGCACCTGCCGTGGCGCGACGACCACCCGCTGCGCCGCGAGCTCAGTGACGCCCTTGGCCTGCCGGTGCGCTTGGAGCACGACGCGAACTCGGCGGCCTGGGGCGAGTACCGCTTCGGCGCCGCGAAGTCGGCCGACACGTGGGTGCTGTTCGCCGTGGGCACGGGAATCGGCGCGACACTGATGCACCACGGGGAGATCTACCGCGGGTCCTTTGGCACCGCCCCGGAGTTCGGCCACATTACCGTCGTCCCGGACGGGCGGGTCTGCTCCTGCGGCAAGCAAGGGTGCCTCGAGCGCTACGCGTCGGGGACCTCGCTGGTGGACTGCGCGATAGAGAGCGCGGCGAAGGGCTCCTACAAGCGCTGTGGCCTGTACCGCAAGGTGGTGGACAAACGCGCGACTGGGCGCGACGTGATGGCCGCGGCGCGCGCCGGCGACGAGCTGGGGCAGGCCGCCGTGGACAGCTTCGCCACCTGGCTGGGGCGCGGACTGTCAATCGTCGCTGACGTGCTCGACCCCGCCCTCATCGTGTTGGGCGGCGGGGTGTCGGAGGACGCCGACCTGTTCATTGACACTGCTCGGGAAACGATGGCGAACACGATGGTCGGGTCCGGGTACCGCCCGGTAGCAGACATCCAGTGCGCGGAACTCGGCCCCCAGGCCGGTATGATCGGAGTGGCTGACCTCGCGCGCGAGATGCTGCGCGGCGAGCACTGAAATCTTGATCAGCATCTTGATGAGGGAGCAAACGCAATGACAAACCGGTGGTATTCACTGTTTAAGGCCGTGCTCGGCCCGTTCCTCATTGTGTGGAATCGCCCGACGATCAACGGCGCGGACAACATCCCGGAGCGCGGCCCGGCGATCATGGTGTCCAACCACCAGGCCGTCATGGACTCGTTTTACCTGCCGCTGATGGTGCGCCGGCAGCTCACGTTCCCGGCGAAGAGCGAGTACTTCACCACGCCCGGCGTGAAAGGCGCGGTGCAGAAGTGGTTCTTCTCCTCGGTGGGGCAGGTCCCGCTGGACCGCCAGAGCTCGGATGCGGGCGATGCCCTGCTTAACGCCGCGACGCGGGTGCTGGACAGCGGCGAGCTCTTTGGTATTTACCCGGAGGGCACCCGCTCGCCGGACGGCCGGGTGTACAAGGGGCGCACGGGCGTTGCGCGCATCGCGATGGAAACGGGCGCGCCCGTCGTGCTGACCGGCATGGTGGGCACCCGCAACGCCAACCCGATCGGCACCAACTTCCCGCGCCCGGCGAAGGTGCACATTGAGATCAGTGAGCAGATCGACCCGCACGCGTGGGCTGCGGAGCACGGGTTCGACCCGGCGTCGCGCGAGGTAGCCCGTCCGTTCACGGACTACCTCATGCGCCGGCTCGCCGAGCTGACGGGCTACGACTACGTTGACGTCTACGCCAGCGAGGTCAAGGAATCCCTCGCCGCGACGGGGTCGTACCCGCCGGGGGCCGAGCCGGAAGCAACGTCGGAGGGAAAGTAGGTGAGCATGAAGAGCATGGACAAGGATCTCCTCACCCGCATCGTGCTGGTGGTTGTCACGGTGGCGCTCTACATTGTTGCGTCGCAAACCGGCTTTCACACGACAATTGCCGCACCGATCGCCGTCGTCATCGTCGCGGTTGTGATGTTCTGGCCGCGCAGTCGCGCTCGGCGTGAGGAGCGCCTGCCGATCCGCTTGGATGATCGCCCGAGCGAGTAGCAAATGTTTACACCCTGGAACTAGGAAGGCCTGTGTGCGCAGGTGAAGTATTTCTACGATACGGAGTTCATTGAGGACGGCTCGACGATCGAGCTGGTGTCCATCGGCATCGTCGCCGAGGACGGCCGCGAGTACTACGCGGTTTCTTGCGACTTCGACGCCACCCGCGCCAGCGACTGGGTCGTCCGCAATGTGCTGCGTAAGTTGCCGCCGGAGAGCGACCCGCGCTGGAAGCCGCTGCGCACGATCCGCGATGAGGTCTTCGACTTCCTCACCGCTGACTCCTCCACGCCGCACCTCTGGGCGTGGGTTGGCGGCTATGACCACGTGCTGTTCGCACAGATGTGGGGTGACATGAGCGCGTACCCGCGCGAGCTGCCGCACTTCACCCACGAGCTGAAGCAGTATTGGGAGATGGCCGGCCGGCCGAAGCTTCCGCGGGTTCCGAAGGGGAGCCACGATGCGCTTGTCGACGCCCGTCATAACGTCAAGAAGTACCGCGCCTGCGCGGAAGTGCTGCCGCTGGATGCAAAAGGCCGGGTCACCGCGTTCCGTGACCCCTCTCTTGGGCACGCATAAAAGTCCGCAAATTCATTTTGTGCCCCTCACCGGTGTGCTAAGAATGAGAACGTGAGTTGGACTATTGACATCCCTAAAGAAGTTTTGCCCGATCTTCCGCCGCTGCCGGGGGACCTGAACGAGCAATTTCAGGACGCGGTTTCGCGCGACGCGAAGCAGCAGCCGAGCTGGGACCCGGATCAGGCCCGCGCCGTGCGCAAGATCCTCGAGTCCGTTCCGCCTGTGGTCCTCGCGCCGGAGGTGCACCAGCTGAAGTCGCACCTCAAGAACGTCGCGCTGGGCAAGGCGTTTCTGCTGCAGGGCGGCGATTGCGCCGAGACCTTTGAGTCCAACACGGAGCCGCACATCCGGGCGAACGTGCGCACGCTGCTGCAGATGGCGGCGGTGCTGACGTACGGCGCGTCGATGCCGGTGGTCAAGCTCGGCCGCATCGCGGGGCAGTACGCCAAGCCGCGCTCGTCCGATCTGGACGCGAACGGTCTGCCGAACTACCGCGGCGACATTGTCAACGGCGTGGAGCCGACCGAGGAGTCCCGCCGCCACGACCCGGCCCGCATGGTCCGCGCGTATGCAAACTCGTCCGCAGCGATGAACCTGGTGCGCGCCCTGGTTGCTTCGGGCACCGCTGACCTGCACAACATCAATGATTGGAACCGCGAGTTCGTGACCAACTCGCCGGCGGGTGCGCGCTACGAGGCGCTCGGCCGCGAGATCTCTCGCTCGCTCGCGTTCATGGACGCCTGCGGTGTCAACGACTACAACCTGCGCACCTCCGAGATTTTCGCGTCCCACGAGGCACTGCTGGTTGATTACGAGCGCGCGATGCTGCGCCTGGCGGACGGCGAGGACGGCAAGCAGCACCTCTACGATCTGTCCGCGCACCAGCTGTGGATTGGCGAGCGCACCCGCGGGATGGATGACTTCCACGTCAACTTCGCGGCGCTCATTGATAACCCGATCGGCATCAAGCTCGGCCCGAAGGTGACCCCGGAGGAGGCTGTCGCCTACGCGGACAAGCTCGACCCGAACCGCGAGCCGGGCCGCCTGACCATAGTGATCCGCATGGGCCACGACAACGTCCGCACGGTCCTGCCCGGCATTGTCAAGGCTGTCGAGGCGTCCGGCCACAAGGTCGTCTGGCAGTCGGACCCGATGCACGGCAACACGTTCACCTCGTCCAACGGCTACAAGACGCGCCACTTTGACAAGATTATTGATGAGGTCCAGGGCTTCTTCGAGGTTCACCGCGAGTTGGGCACGCACCCGGGCGGCGTGCACATCGAGCTCACCGGCGAGAACGTCACCGAGTGCCTCGGCGGCGCGCAGGACATCAGCGACGTGGACTTACCGGGCCGCTACGAGTCGGCCTGCGACCCTCGCTTGAACACCGAGCAGGCCCTCGAGCTGGCCTTCCTCGTCGCGGAGATGCTGCGCTACTAAGCGCCATTCGCTTCTCGACGCCCCCGCGATCCCTCCCTTCCTCACCCGCCCAGCGCGGAACTGAGCAGGGGAGGGATTTCGCCGTAGAGGCCCGAGCCGAACCACCAACCGCCGACGGCGACGGCTGCGGTGACCGCAACCGCGAACAGCACGTACACCACAATCCCCAGGCCTGATCGGTTGGAAACGCGCCGCACCTTAGGGCGCGGTCCGCGCGCGGCTGGCGGTGCCGCCGGTGTTGGCGGCCGCTGCGTGGGTGGCGGCGCGACGGGAGCCTGCCGCGTCGGCACGGGCACCGGTTGCGGGGCAGGTTGCGGGACTGGTTGCGGGACCGCAGCCGCGGCCCCAGCGCCCGGGGCATCCGGGAACAGGCGCCGCTCGGCCTGCGGGACGGCGCGCGTGGATCCTGCTCCGTTGGGGTGCTGCGGGCGCTGAGGGTGCGGAGGGCGCGGAGGGCGCGGCTGGGAGCCGAAGCGCGTGGGGTGCGCTGCGGCGCGGTTTGCGGCCGAGTTTTTTGGGGCCGGCACGGTGTAGGCGGGAAGGCGCAGGTCGCGCGCGACGTCGTCGAGCGCATCGAGGAACTCCCCGGCGTCGCGGAACCGCTCGGAGGGGGTCCGGGCTGTCGCGGTGGTGACGAGTTCGTCGAAGAGCATGGGCACTCCGTCGATAAGCTGCGACGGCGGCGGCACATCATCCTGCAAGCGTGCGTAGGCGTGGGCGAGCGGCGTGTCGCCGGTGAACGGGGTGCGGCCGGTGAGGAGCTCGAAAAGGACAATGCCGGCGGAGTAGACGTCTGAGGCGGGCGTGATCGCGGAGCCGTTGACCTGCTCCGGCGAGAGGTAGGACACGGTGCCCACGATCTGGTCGGTAGATTGCGGCGACTCGGCGGCGGCGCGCACGAGCCCGAAGTCGGCGAGTTTGACCTGGTGGTCGGCGCTGATGAGCACGTTGTCGGGCTTGATGTCGCGGTGGACAAGGCCTTTGGCGTGCGCGACTCCGAGCCCGGTGAGCAGGCCGCGGAGCACGCTGGTGGCCGCGTGCGGCGGCATCGGGCCGCGCTCGGCGAGGAGCTCGCGAAGCGTGCCGCCGGTGATGAGCTCCATGATGAGGAAGATGGTGTCGCCCTGCGCGGAAAAGTCGTAGACGTTGACCAGGTTCGGGTGCGACAGCTGCGCCATGGCGCGTGCCTCGCGGCGGAACCTGTCGAGGAACACCGGGTCATGAACGTACTGTTCGTGCATGACTTTTGCGGCGACCTCGCGCCCGAGCCGGGTATCCACGCAGCGGTACACGGTGGCCATGCCGCCACGCGCGATCGGCCTGTCGATCACGTATCGGTTGTCCAGGTAGTCTCCTACACGCATGCTGACCAGTATGGTGCACACCCGCCGCTCGGCGCTAAACTACGGTTCCGTGAATACTCTTGATGATCTTCTCGCTGGCGAAGAACTGCTCACCATGCCCGATGTTGCGGAGATGCTCGGCATCCCCGTGACCAAGGTGCACGACTACGTGAACGGCAAGAAGCTCGTGGTCTACCGCAAGGACGGCAAGAAGTACATCCCGGCCGTGCTGTTCAGCGACGGCGAGATGAGCAAGTTCATCACCGGCGCGATCACGGTGCTCTACGACGGCGGATTTACCGAGGAAGAGATCCTCGCATACCTGTTTACCCCGGACGATTCGCTCCCGGGCCGTCCGATCGACGCCCTGCACGGCCACGGCGCGCGCGAGGTAATCAGGCGCGCGCAGGCGATGGCGTTCTAGCGCCGACCTGCTTATCGACGCCACCGCGCGGCCACACCAACACGACCGACAGAAGCGCCGCGAACGGCGCGAGCACGAGGAACCACGGGTCGTAGAAGCGGTGGTTGCCGCTGCCCGTGAACGCGAGCGCGATGACGACGGAGCCGCCCACCGCGACCCGCTCGACCCACGCCGGGGCACGGAACGTGCCCACCAGTGAGATAAGCGACGCGTAATACCAGGGCAGCGTCACCGAGTTGGCGACAAAGGCGACGGCGTAGGCGGCAGTGGTGCCGGCGACGGCGGTGGAGCTGGCAAGCGCCCTGTCTTTGGGGCGGAAGAACCACCACACGACGACGAGCCCGGCGAGCATGAGGATCCCGCTGGCCGCGCGGGTGGCGGCGAGGGCGCTGTTGTAGTGGAAGTCCTCGTTGATCAGCTGCGCGATCGGCGCGATGAGCTCGGCGAGCAGCGTCGGCCCGGCCAGCGGGTTGACCACCTTGGAGTTTCCGGAGATCTCCTCGACCCAGCCCCACGACGATCCGGAAAGCACGGTGACGAGATTGACCACCGCGGCCGTGACGGCGACGGTCCACGCACCGCTGCCGATGAACACGCCCACGCGGCGCGGCCAGCTGGCGTGCGCGCCGCCGTTGTCGCGCGCGAGCAGGATCCAGACGACGAAGGGGAGCGCGATCGCCGCGGTGGCTTTCAGGGAGACGGCGAGCGCGATGAGCACGATGCCTGCGGTGGACCAGGCAACACGGCGGCGCTGCGGCGCGATGCACGCGAGCAGGCCGGCGGAAACGAGGCCGACCATGACAGATTCGTTGTGCATGCCGCCGACGAGGTGGAGCAGCATGACCGGGTTTGTGGCGCCGATCCACAGCGCGAATTCCGCGTTCCCACCGAGCTCGCGGGCGATCCGCGGTACCGCCCACACGATGAGGGCGAAGCCGGCGAGCGAGATGAGCTTGTACACCATCAGCCCGGCGGTGACGTCGTCGCCGACAACCGAGGTAATCGCCTTGCCCAGCCCGAGGTGGAGCGGGCCGTACGGGGTGGTGGTGTTGCGCCAGTCGTGGCTGACCTCCCAGAGGTACGGTCCCGGGTTGACGGCTGCGCCCTCGGTGTAGGGGTCGTAGCCGTCGCGAAGCATTGCCCCCTGCATGAGGTAGGAGTAGACGTCGCGCGACAGCACCGGCCCGCTGAGCACGAGCGGTGCGGTCCAGGCGCAGGTGGCCAGTCGCGTCGCGCGTAGGCCGGGGCGGGCGCGGCCGAGCAGCAGCCAGGCCACGACAAGACCCAGGATGCCCACGGTGAGCAGGCCGTCCATGAGTCCGCGGCCGTGGCCGTAGGTGAGGGCGTCGAGGCCGAGTTCCCGCATCAGCCCGCTGCGGTTGCGCGTTGCGCCCGCGCCGTAGGAGCCAAGCGCGATGCACACGCTGGCGGCGACGCCAAGCCAGAGCGTGCGCTGCATCAGGCGCGCCGTTCCGTGGACTTGATGGCCAGTTGCCGCAGGGTGTTGGCCACGGCGTCGTCGATATTGGCGGTCTCCAGGTGCGCGAGCCCCGAGGTAGTAAGGGCGTCAATTCGCTTTTCGACGCCCTCCAGCGCCCCACTTTCCGCAATCAGCTCCGCCAGCCGGGCCAGATCCTCAGGCGCCGTGGCGGTGCCGATGCCGGCGCGTAGCTCGGCCGCGGCGGACGGGTCGGACTCGTCGAGCAGCTGGAGCGCGGTGGCGAAGAGGACGGTGCGCTTGCCCTCGCGGAGGTCGTCGCCGGCCGGCTTGCCGGTGACGGCGGAGTCCCCGAAGACGCCGAGGACGTCGTCGCGGAGCTGGTAGGCGATGCCGATGTCGTGGCCGTAGCCGCGGAAGGCTTCGATGGTATCCGCAGGCGCGCCCGCGATCGCTGCGCCGAGGTGCAGCGGGCGTTCGATGGTGTACGCGGCGGTCTTGAACCGGTTGACGCGATCCGCAAGTTCGATGGACTCGCTGCCCTGCGCCTCGAGCATGATGTCGAGCAGCTGGCCGCCGATGACCTCGGTGCGCATCCCTCGCCACGGCGCCGCGGCGCGCTCGAGGGCGGCGTCGCTCAGGCCGGAGTAGCGCCACATGTCCTCGGCCCACACCAGGGCGAGGTCTCCGATGAGGATGGCGGCGTGTTCGCCGAAGGTGGCGGCGTCGCCGCGCCTGCCGGCCGCGAGGTGTTCGGCCTCCACGGCGCGGTGGACGGTCGGGTTGCCACGCCGGGTGTCGGAGGCGTCAATGATGTCGTCGTGGACGAGGGCACAGGCCTGGATGAACTCGAGCGCGCTGACGGCGCGCAGGACTGCCTCCGGGTCCTCGGCGGATGCCGAGCCGCCGCGCTCCAGCCCGCCGCCGCCAACGAAGCCGGCCCAACCGTAGAGCGGGCGGATGCGCTTTCCGCCGCCCAGGACGAATCGCTCCAGGTGGGCTACCGCGTTGGTGACGGGCTCGCCGATGCGGGCGACCGGTTCGCGCTGCTGGTCAAAGAATTGGCGGAGTTGTGCTTCCACGGCCGCGGGGATCTGGTCTAGCGGGGTGCTCCTATCGGCCACGGTGTGGACTCCTTATATCTCATGAGTGTGGGGGGCGTCGTGCTACCGCAAGATTACCTACCCGTCGGACGGCAGCGGCAGGGTGCGTCCCAAGATTGCGAACGGGCGCGGGTCCCCCGAGTAGTAGAAGCCGCGGGCGACGTCGGTGAACCCAAACCTGCGGTAGAGCCGGAAGGCGGCGTTGGCCTCCTGCTCGACCTCCGGGGTGGACAGCAGCGCGTGGGGCGCAGGTGTCGCCTGGAGGAGCGCGCGCAGGAGGTGCGCGCCGATGCCTTGCCCCTGGGCGCTGGGGGAGACGTGGACCTCCGCAACCTCGAAGTAGTTGCGCAGGATTGCGCGGTCGTGGTCGGTGGGCCCGCCGTTTTCTCGCATCGCGCGGACGAGCTGTCGGTCCCACCAGCGCTCGCGGCTGCCCAGGAATCCGTAGGCCACGCCAAGAACGTGCTCGCCGCTGACGGCGGCGAAGGCAACGAACCCGGGGGTGGTGACTTCGCCGCGCCAAACGCGGATCCGCTCGGGGCGGATCGAGCGCGGGTACTCCATCGCGTCGAGGTAAATGTCCACGAGCTGCGGTGCAAGGTACGCGAATTCAGCCTTGCTCAGGGGGCGAATGTCTACGGTCACGTCTCCATCGAACCATGCCGGTACTCGCGCCGTGGAAAAAGCCACAACTTCGAACATGTGAGCGACTATCGACGCCACCGTGTTCGCCCCGCACCTTAAGGTCAACACCAACGACATCCCAATAGGAAAGGACAGCCCGATGAACACCACTACTGCCAGCGTGATTTCCGCAACTACCCGCTCCGCGTCCTCCACCGCCAAGCGCGACCGCTTCCTTGCCGCCGCGGACGCCTTCTTGGCGCAGGCCCACGAGGAGCTCGAGGAGGGGGATGAGGCGCTCGCTCTTGAGCAGGCGTACCTGGCCGCGCTGCGTACTGCGGGAGCGGTGTGCGCCACCGCGCCGGAGATACGCCGGCGAAAGCGGCTGCCGAGTAGCGCGTGGGACAAGCTGGCGCTCACCGGTCCGGACGGCAAGCGGTGGGCGGCGACGTTTCGTGGTTACTCGGCGCTGCGTGGCCGCGTTGCCTCTGGCATCCAGCAGCGCCCAGAGATGGACAAGGTGACGGCCCTGCTGGACGAGGCGGAGCAGTTCTATCTGGCGTCCCTGCCGGAGTTTGGCGCGGAACCTCCACTGGTGGCCTAGTATGGCGGCATGGAGGCGGGGTGCGCTGTGGGCGAATGGCAAATCAGCACAGTTCGCTGAACCGATTCTCCGGCGGGAACAATCTGAGTAGGATGACCGTTGTACCCATAAGATGATTCGCCGCCGAGGCGATTCAACCACCGATTGAGTGCGGTCAACACGCCGTATAGCTGGGGAGTGAAGCCATTGTCTCTTTCTGAACAGGAACAGCGCGCCCTCCGAGAGATCGAGCAGTCGCTTCTCGCTGAGGACCCGCAGTTCGGGAGCTCGGTCGCGCAAGACGCTGACTACGCAGGCCGTCAGCCGTCCGGCAAGATCACCCTCCGTAGCGTCGCGCTGATGGTCTTGGGTCTTGTGCTCCTGCTCGGCGGTGTCGCGCTCGCAACCGTCAGCGTGTGGATGGTGCTTATCAGCATCGTGGGCTTCGGCGTGATGATGTGCGGTGGTGTCATGGCGTTGCGTACGCCCGCAACCCCGTCCCCGCACCTCCGTCCGCAGCAGGCGAACGCGGCGCCGCAGTCGCGCCGTGGCGCGTCGATGGAGGAGAGTTTCCGCCGCCGTTTCGAGGATCGGCAGTAGACCGCCGGTAGGTACTGCCCGGGGAAGTTGTTGCCCCGCAGATTGGCTCAGCGCATCCCGTTCTGGGGTGCGTTTTTTCATGCCCACACTCACTTCGGGTGCTCAGGCTCTTTCCGGCTCCGGGCGTCCATGAGTCAGGACGTGTCATCCGCTCTGACAACGCTTTCGACACCCAGGTGACGAGATCACCGTGACGAAGTCGTTGGAAAATCCTCGCATCTTCGTCATGGTGATCTCGTCAAACAGGCCCGACCTCACCCCGGCAACGCCCTGGGTCG
Organism: Corynebacterium sp. Marseille-P8863; assembly: GCF_946902955.1. Taxonomy (NCBI): domain Bacteria; kingdom Bacillati; phylum Actinomycetota; class Actinomycetes; order Mycobacteriales; family Corynebacteriaceae; genus Corynebacterium; species Corynebacterium sp. Marseille-P8863. The sequence continues at coordinate 97,241 of NZ_CAMPQC010000009.1, forward strand.
GCCAGACTTCTGCCCCGGTGGCGCATTACCGGTGTTCCCGCGTGCTCTGGGGGCCACCCACTTCGCCCCACCAGGACGCCCCACTTTCTCCCACTCCGCCACTTGCCCCCACCACAGACGCCGTTCGCGGCGGCTGCGTGCACCCCGGCTCAGCGATTTTCCTGGGCTTTTGCACTTCGGGCGCGTGGAGGGGCTGGAGGGGCGTGTGGTGATGGTGGGGTAGGGGCGTCGAAAAGCGACCCATGTGGCGCCGAGCCCCAACGGGAAGGGGACCGCGCCCCACCGCTAAACGTGCCCGTTGTGCAGGAGAAATGCGCGACGTGAAAAGAATTTTCCCGTGTGGTGTGGCGTCAGTGGGGGAAAGTGGGTTAAAGTGGGCCATGCGTGAAGGCGTGGCGTGCATCTTGACTACGTGTGCGGCACGAATTGGCGCAGAGAAAATTTCAGAGCCGATTCCGAAGGTGAAGGAGAGGTGGGTCGCCGGATGTTTCTGGGAACCTACACTCCCAAGCTGGACGACAAGGGGCGCCTGACGCTGCCCGCGAAGTTCCGAGAGGGGCTCGCGGACGGGTTGATGGTGACCAAGGGGCAGGATCATTCGCTCGCGGTGTATCCGCGGGAGGAGTTCACCGCCAGGGCCAGAAAGGCTGCGGCGGCGTCCCGGACGAACCCGAAGGCGCGCGCGTTCATTCGTAACCTGGCTGCCAGCGCGGATGAGCAGACGCTCGACGGTTCCGGTCGCATCACGTTGTCGCCGGCGCACCGGGAGTACGCCTCCCTGACGAAGGAGTGCGTGGTCATCGGCTCGGTGGATTTTCTCGAGATTTGGGACGCTGAGTCTTGGGCTCAGTACCAAGAAGAGACTGAAGCCGCCTTCTCGGCGGCGGACGATGACGACATTCTCTCCGGTCTGCTGTAGGGCTGACTACCCGGCAGTGGGCGTGTGACTACTGACGGAGAGCGTGTACGGACTCTGTCCGGGGCGTGAAGCGTTCTGGTGTACTTCCCCGACATCAGAACTGCCGCCCCGGGCAGGGCTCTATGCGCTCCCCATTCGTGGGATTTGGGCGATACGAAAGCGGCAAGCGAGACGGAGGGAGGATCCTCGGATGAATGACAACCTTTCGGCGATGGATTACTCCGTCGCGGCAAATCACGGGCACGTGCCGGTGATGCGCGATCGTATGGCCGAACTGCTGGTGCCGGGCGTCGAGAAGCTTGGTGCGAAGGCAGTGCTTATCGACGCCACACTCGGCGCCGGCGGACACACCGAACATTTCCTCCGCGCGTTCCCTGATGCGCACGTGATCGGCGTGGACCGTGACCCGAACGCGCTGGCGCAGGCGTCGGAGCGGCTCGCCCCGTTCGGTGATCGCTTCGCCCCCGTGCAGGCGCGCTTCGACGACATGGGTGCGGCAATCGCTGGCGCTGCCGGCCCCGCCTTCGACCTCGTCCGTGAGGTCGGCGTGGCCGGTGCCCTCTTTGACCTGGGCGTGTCATCGATGCAGCTGGACCAGGAGGAGCGCGGGTTTGCGTACCGCGTGGACGCGCCGCTGGATATGCGGATGGACCCCTCGCACGGTATTACTGCCGCTGACGTGCTGAACACGTACAGCCACGGTGACCTGGCGCGGGTGCTCAAGACCTACGGGGACGAGCGCTTCGCGGGCAAGATCGCGTCCGCGGTGCTTAAGGAGCGTGAGCGAGGGCCGTTCACCACCAGCGCCCGACTGGTGGAGTTGCTGTACAACACGATTCCGGCGGCGACCCGCCGCACCGGTGGCCACCCGGCAAAGCGCACCTTCCAGGCACTTCGCGTCGAGGTCAACGGAGAGCTGGACGCGATCCGCGGCGTGATCCCCGTGGTCACGGACCTGCTCGCGCCTGGCGGACGCGTGGTGTTTATGAGCTACCAGTCCCACGAGGACAAGATCATCAAAGCTGCGTTCCGTGATTTGACCACTTCGAAAACCCCGCCCGGGCTGCCGATGGATTTGCCTGGCACCGCCGCGGAGTTCGCACCGATTACCCACGGTGCGGAGAAGGCTTCCAAAGAAGAAATCGAGCGTAACCCGCGCGCCGCTCCCGTTCGAGTGCGAGGAATAGAGAGACTGTGTGCGGACAACGCCGCACCTGTCTCCGCACCGAACGATTCAGCACCGCAGGAACCGTCACTGCAACGCCCCGCACACCAACTTCCCACCCAACAACTTCCCAACCAGTAGCTGACTCGACTGGACAAGGCCGAAAAGGAATCAGAACATGGGAGCACGAGACTTCACCGCAACAGGATCGACCGACACGCTTGAACGACCAAGCCGCGCCGGCGAATCCGTCGCGCGAGGACGAGCGGGATCGCGCGTGAAGCCGAGCGGGCGCTCCGCAGCGCGCACGACCACGAAGCGCCCCACCCGTACCGGGCACCCGGTCAAGCCGCACGTGCCGCACACCAAGCCGCGCGGCCGCCTCGGCTCGCAGCAGGTGGTCACAGTGCGCGGCCGCCGCGTCGCGGCGCCGGCCGACGCAGCGAAGCGCCGCTTCTCTGTCGTGTCTTCGGTGGGGCTGCCGCTGCTCATCGTCGGCGTCATCATCGCGATGGTGCTGTCCGGCCTGGCCACCAGTCAGTCCTTTGTCATTGAGAAGCTGCAGTCGCAGGAGCGCGATCTGAAGAGCTCGGTGGAAACCCTGAACCGCGACCTCGAGCAGCGTCGCTCCTCCGCGGAGCTGGCGCAAAACGCGGCGGATCAGGGCATGCTCGTCGCCTCAGAGCCGGGCATTGTCGACGTCGCGGCGGACGGCAAGGCCAACACCCGCCGCGAGTTCGACCCGGAGAAGAACGCGAAGGTCATCGACGTCAACAGCGAGAACGCACCCGCTGGCCGCGCTTCCAGTGACAAGAAGGCCACCGCAGAGATCAGCGACGCGCTCACCGCAACCCCGGGTGGCAGCCGCAACGCCGGCCAGCGCCCGTCGGCGGCACCGGCACAGCAGGGGCAGGCAGGACAGTCGGCGCCCCCGGCCCACGCGCAGATTGATAACGTCGCGCCGTACCAACCAAACGTCGCATCAAACTTCTAAGATGAGGTACCTGCACCGGCCAGCTCATCGGTAACAACGCCGGAGAGCCAGGAGGCTCTGCAAACACAAGGAGGACACGTGGTGGAATCGGGGTCGCGACGGCCACGTGGCTCAGCTGCTCGACAGCCTCAGCGAAAGGGCCCCGGCAAGCGCCGGGGAGGGGGAAGCGTGAAGCTGCCGCGGAGCGCGATGGATCAGCGCAAGCTGACCAACGCCCGCGTCAGTTTCGTGGTGGCCGTATTCCTTATCGTCGCGGCCGTGCTGGTCGCTCGTCTCGCGTGGGTTCAGCTCATGTGGGGCCCGGAGCTGCGCGAGCAGGCGCAGACACAGCGCGCCCGCGTCTACGTCGACCCGGCCCGCCGCGGTGACGTCGTTGATCGCGAGGGCAACCAACTCGCTTACACCATGCAGGCGCGCTCCCTGACGGTGTCCCCGGTCGTGCTGCGCCAGGAGCTGGCGGAGTTGGAGACGTACAAGATGCGCCAGGACGACGTCTCCGAATCCGACATCGAGCAGCAGCTCGACGCTCGCGTCGAGGACCGCCTGCGCCAGATGGCGAACTCGATCCCGCTGGCCATTGAGCACCGCGTCGTGCTCCGCGAGCCGGAGGAGGGAGAGGACTCGCTCGACGTGCTGAGCGACCTGGACGGCCTCGAGCTGCCCAAGTCCAGCGGCGCGAAGCCCAGCGCAAAGGCGGGGAACCAGAATGCTGCCGAAAACGCGGGGCCGGATGCCCAAGAAAGTTCGGTCAAGCCGAAGGACATCCTGGACAAGCTGCACTCGGACTCCAACTACGAAGTGCTCGTCCGCAACGTCGACCCAGACGTTGCCGGCGCGCTGGCCCGCACGTTCCACGGCCTTGCCGCGGACAACCAGGACATCCGCCAATACCCGAACGGCGCGATTGGCGAGAACATTATTGGAAAGGTCTCCATGGACGGCCAAGGTCAGTTCGGCCTTGAGGCATCGAGCGACGCCGCGCTGACCGGCATCAACGGCCGCTCCACAGAGGATGTCGCCGCCGGCGGCACCGCAATCCCGGGCACGTTGCGAGATGTCGTCCCCGCCGTCGACGGCGCACGCGTCGAGCTCACCGTGGATCTGGACCTGCAGACCTACGTGCAGCAGACCCTCGAGCAGGCGAAGCGCAACTCCGAGGCAAAGGACGCGCAGGCGGTCGTGCTCGACGCCCACACCGGCGAGGTCCTGGCGATGGCCAACACCGACACGATCGACCCGAACGGCGACTTGAACAAGCAGCTCAAGGAGGGCCGCGACTTTGAAAACAACGCGGTCTCGCACCCGTTCGAGCCGGGCTCGGTGGCCAAGATCATCACCGCTGCTGCCTCGATCGAGGAGGGTACGACCAACCCGGAGGAGGTCCACCAGGTCCCGGGCTCCATCGACATGGCCGGGGTGACGGTCGCAGACGCTTGGCAGCACGACGTCATGCCGTACACCACCGCCGGCATCTTTGGTAAGTCCTCCAACGTGGGCACCCTGCAGCTCGCGCAGCGCCTCGGCGAGGAGCGCTATTGGGACTACCTGCAGCGCTTCGGCCTGGGCAAGACCACGGGCATCGAGCTGCCCAACGAGTCCGCCGGCATCGTCCCCGTCCTGGAGCAGTGGTCCGGCGGCACCTTTGCCAATCTCCCGATCGGCCAGGGAATGAGCTGGTCCGCGCTGCAAATGGCCAGCGTGTTCCAGACCCTGGCCAACGGCGGTGAGCGCGTCGAACCGCGCGTGATCAAGCAGATCACCGGCCCGGACGGCGAGCAGATCGAGCAGCCCGCACCAGCGACCAACCGCGTGGTCAGCGAAGAAACCGCGCGCACCGTCGTGGATATGTTCCGGGCCACCTTCCAGTCCGACCCGGCCGGTGTACAAAACGGTACCGCCCAGGGCAACGAGATCGAGGGCTACCAGCTCTCCGGCAAGACCGGCACTGCGCAGAAGGTCGACCCGGACACGGGCGCGTACTCACAGAGTCAGTACTGGATCACGTTCGCGGGCATCGCGCCTGCCGACGATCCGCGCTTCGTTGTTGCCATCATGCTTGATGAGCCGACGCGCGGCCCCCTCGAAGGCGGCGCCGGCGGCCAGTCCGCCGCGCCGGTGTTCAAGGACATCGCCGCCTGGCTGCTCAACCACGAGAACATCCCGCCGAGCCCGGAGGCGAAGCCGTATGTGCTGCAGCAGCAGTAAGGTGCGTGGTGCAGTGCCCAACGCCTAGTGCCCAGCGCCCAGTCACGACACAACTTAATAGCCAGCAGCAACCGCCAACACAAGGAGGCCACATGAACACCGAAGCACCCACGCTGCAGCACCTCGCGCAGATCGCCGGGGCGCGCGTGGTCAACCCGCCCGCCGACGACACGCAGATCGCCTCGATCAGCCTCGACTCCACCGCGATCGAGCCGGGCGGGCTGTTCGCGGCGCTGCCCGGCACCCGCGTCCACGGCGCGTCGTTCGCCGAGGGCTCGCAGGCGGGGGCAATGCTTACCGACGCCGCCGGCCTGGACATCATCGCCGCCACCGGAGACGAGCGGCCCGTGCTGGTCGTCGAGGACGTCCGCGCCGTGCTCGGCGAGGTGTCGGCAGAGGTCTACGGGTGGCCGTCGAAAAGCATGCTCCTGCTCGGCGTGACCGGGACCTCCGGCAAGACGACAACGACGTATTTGCTCGAGCGCGGGCTGACCGCTGCGGGGCACAAGGTGGGGCTGATCGGCACGACGGGCACGCGGATTGCGGGGCGCGACGTCCCGTCGAAGCTGACCACCCCGGAAGCGCCGGCGCTGCAGGCGCTGTTTGCGCGGATGCGGGACGAAGGTGTGACCCACGTGGTGATGGAGGTGTCCTCGCACGCGCTGATGCTCGGCCGAGTCGGCGGCACTGATTTCGACGTCGCCGGGTTTACCAACCTGAGCCAGGATCACCTCGACTTCCACCCGACGATGGAGGATTACTTCGAGGCGAAGGCGTTGTTCTTCGACCCGCAATCTCCGTTTGCAGCCAAGAAGAGCGTGGTGGGCGTGGATGACGAGTGGGGCGAGCGGATGGCCCAACGCGCCGCGCACCCCGTCACCGTGGGGACCCACGGCCAGGAAGGCCTCGACGTGCAGGCCCACCAGGTCTCCGTGGAGGAGAGCGGCGCGCAACACATCGCGCTGACCCACGACGGACACGACTACGAGTTCCGGCTGCCCATGCCGGGCGCGTTCAACGTGGCCAACGCCGCGCTGGCGGTGGGGATGGCCACCACCTGCGGCGTGGCCGCCTGGCCGTTCATCCAGGGGCTCGCCAACGCCGCGGTGCCCGGCCGTATGGAACGCATCGACGCCGGCCAGGACTTTGTCGCGGTCGTGGACTACGCGCACAAGCCAGCCGCGATCGCCGCGGTGCTGCAGACACTGCGCAAGCAAGTTGACGGCCGCGTGGGCATTGTCGTTGGCGCGGGCGGCGACCGCGACTCGTCTAAGCGCGCGATTATGGGCGCGGAGGCCGCCCGCGGCGCGGATTTTGTCGTGGTGGCGGATGATAACCCGCGCACGGAAGACCCGGCCACGATTCGCGCGGCGGTGCGCAAGGGCGCGGAGGAGGCCGCCGGAGCAGACGCCGAGATCCGGGAGAACGACTCGCGCGCCGGTGCCATTGACGAGCTGGTCGCCTGGGCGCAGCCCGGCGACGCGATCGTGGTGGTTGGCAAGGGCCACGAGGTCGGCCAGATCGTGGGAACCACGACCCACCACTTTGATGACAGGGAAGAGATGCGCCGCGCGCTGGCCGAGCACGGCTACGCGGCGGGAGCCGAGAAGGAGCACGCATGATACCGCTGAGCCTGGCAACAATCGCTGAGATCACCGGCGGGACGCTGAGCCCGGAGGCCGACCCGGACGCGGTGGTCACCGGCAACGTGGAGTTCGACTCGCGCAAGCTAGTCCCCGGCGGCCTGTTCGTTGCGCTCCGGGGCGCGCGGGTGGACGGCCACGACTTCGCCGAGGCGGCGGTGCGCGACGGTGCGGTCGCCGCACTCACCGCGCGCGAGGTTGGCGTCCCCGCCATCATCGTGCCGAAGGTCCCGCCCCGCGAAGGTGACAACTCCGACTTGGCTGCCGGGGACCCGGACGGATCCACCGCGGGCGTCGTCCAGGGCATGAGCAAGCTCGCCGCCTACGTGGCGCGGGAGCTGAGCGCGACCCACAACCTGACCATCGCCGGGGTGACCGGTTCCGCCGGAAAGACGTCGACCAAGGACCTCATGGCCACGCTGCTCACGCGCGCTGGAGAGACGGTAGCGCCCCCGGGGTCGTTTAATAATGAGATCGGTCACCCCTATACCGTGCTGCGCTGCACCGAGGACACCGACTTCTTGGTCGCGGAGATGTCCGCACGCGGCATCGGGCACATTGCCCACCTGGCCAAGATCGCCCCGCCACAGATCGGCGTGGTGCTCAACGTCGGCTCCGCCCACATTGGCGAGTTCGGATCGCGCGAGAACATCGCCCTGGCCAAGGGCGAGCTCGTGGAGGCGCTGCCGTCGGCGGAAGAAGGCGGCGTGGCGGTCCTTAACGCGGACGACGACCTTGTCTCCGCCATGGCGTCGCGCACCAACGCGCGAGTCGTCACTTTTTCCACGCGCCCGCGCGGCGGCGACTTCTACGCCACCGACATCACCCTGGACGCCATCGCTCGCGCGTCCTTCGTCCTGCACTGCCCGGACGCGGAACCCCAGCGCGTCTCGCTCGGGGTCTTCGGTGCCCACCAGGTGTCCAACGCGCTGGCCGCCGCGGCGGTCGGCGTCCAGGCCGGGCTCGACGCGGCCCAGGTGGCCGAGGCACTCAGCGCCGCCCGCTCCGTGTCGGTCAACCGCATGGACGTGAACACGCGCGAGGACGGCGTCACCGTGATCAATGATGCCTACAACGCCAACCCAGAATCCATGCGCGCCGGCATCGCGGCGCTGGGCTACACCGCTGCCGCCCGCCCCGGGGTGCGCTCCGTCGCGGTGCTCGGCGAGATGGGGGAGCTGGGCAACGACGCGGTCGCCGCCCACGCCGCCCTCGCCGAGGAACTCGGGCGCTACCACGTCACCCACCTCATCGCCGTCGGACATACCGCGCCGATGGAGGCGCTGCTGCTCGGGTCGCAAGAACACGGCATCCAGGCCCAACAGGTCGCGGATGCGCAGGAGGCCACCGCCGCCGTGCGCCGGCTCTTGTCCGCCGCGCCGCCGGGCGAGTCGGGCTGGGAACACCGTACCGACCGCGACGTGGTGCTGGTGAAGGCCTCCAACGCGGTCAAGTTGTGGAGGGTCGCCGAGGAACTTCTGGCGGGTCATCGCTTAAGGGACGACCAACGCAATTATCCTCATAGCTGATCTGTCTCCGTCGCCGTAGGTGGCGGGTGGGCGTCGATAAGCATGCGCCCAGCGCTCAACAACTCAACAGTAAAAATTTCTAGCAAGGTAGCACTTCAATGGTTCAAGTCTTAAGCGCAGGGATTATCAGCTTCCTCGTGGCCATTTTCCTGACGCCCGTGCTCATCCGGTATTTCCACCGGCGGGCCATGGGGCAGGAGATCCGCGAGGACGGCCCGCAGTCCCACGCGCGCAAGCGCGGCACGCCGACGATGGGCGGTATCGCGATCCTCGTCGCGATTACCGTCAGCTACATTCTCAGCTCGCTGATCGCGCTGTTTACCGGGCACGAAGCGTTCACCGCCAGCGGCCTCATCGTGCTTGGACTGACCCTGTCGCTCGGCCTCGTTGGGTTTGCGGACGACGGCATCAAGCTGTTCATGCACCGCAACCTGGGCCTGAACAAGACCGCGAAGCTGGTAGCGCAGCTGGCCATCGCGCTCACCTTTGGCATTCTCATCTTGCAGTTCCCGGACAACGAGGGGCTGACCCCCGGCTCAACCGCGCTGAGCTTCGTGCGAGACATTGAAACGATCGACCTGGCGGTCGGCGGCGGCGTCCTCGGCACGCTTGTCTTCCTCGTGTTCATCTACATCCTGCTCGCGGCCTGGTCCAACGCGGTCAACCTCACCGACGGCCTCGACGGTCTCGCCTCGGGCACGACCGCACTGGTGATGTCCGCGTACGTGGCCATCACGTTCTGGCAGTTCCGTAACTCCTGCTCGCTGTCCGCAACCCCCGGCTGCTACGCGGTCCGCGACCCGCTCGACCTGGCCATCCTCGCCGCCGCCGGCTTTGGTGCCTGCATCGGCTTCCTGTGGTGGAACGCGGCGCCGGCCAAGATCTTCATGGGTGACACCGGATCGCTCGCGCTCGGCGGACTGGTTGCGGGGCTCTCCGTGGCCTCTCGCACCGAGCTGCTCATGATCGTGGTTGGCGCGCTGTTTGTCATGGAGGCAGGCTCTGTGGTCATCCAGGTCGCGTCGTACAAGACGACCGGCAAGCGCGTGTTCCGCATGGCGCCGTTCCACCACCACTTTGAAAACGGCGGTTGGGCCGAGACCACCGTGGTGGTTCGCTTCTGGATCATCTCCGCTATGGCCGTCGCGCTCGGTCTCGCGCTGTTCTACGGCGAGTGGCTCACGCAAGACGGGGTGAGCGCGTAAATGACCTCCCAGACGCAGGGGCACATGCTTATCGACGCCCCCGTGCTCGTCGCCGGAGCCGGCGTCTCCGGCCTCGGCGCGGCCCGCATGCTTTCCGCCCTCGGGGTGGAGTACACGGTCGCGGACGACAGCGCGTCGGGCCGCGACGCGGTCCGCGATGCCACCGGCGCTCCCGTCATCACGACCGCGGAGGCGGCCGAGCGCTTCGCCGACTTCGCCACCGTGGTGACATCCCCCGGCTGGCGCCCGGACACCCCGCTGCTCGTCCAGGCCGCACAGGTCGGCCTCGAGGTCATCGGGGACGTAGAACTGTGCTTCCGGCTCGACCGCGCGGGCGCGTTCGGCGCGCCTCGCGAGTGGCTGGTGGTCACCGGCACGAACGGCAAGACCACCACCACCGGCATGCTCGCCTCCATCATGACAAAGTGCGGGCACGACACCGGCAAGCGCGCGCAGGCCTGCGGCAACATCGGCGTGGCCGTCGCAGACGCCCTGCTGGCCGAGGAACGCGTCGACGTGCTGGTGGCCGAGCTCTCCAGCTTCCAGCTGCACTGGTCCACCCAGCTCGTCCCCGATGCGGGCGTGCTGCTCAACCTCGCGGACGACCACCTGGATTGGCACGGCTCCTTTGCCAACTACGCGTCCGATAAGGCGAAAGTGCTGCGCGCTCCCAGCGCGGTCGCCGGCGCAGACGACCCGGAGGTGACCAAACTGGTGGCGGCAACCGGCCGAGACGACGTCATCGGCTTCACGCTGCGCGCCCTCGAGCCCGGCCAGGTTGGCGTGGAGGGAGGTCGGCTGGTCTCTCGCTGGAGGAGCGACGATCCCGTGGACCTCGCTTCAGCCACGCGCATCCAGCCCCCAGGGGCCGCGGGCTTGCTCGACGCCGCCGCCGCGGCGGCGGTGGCGCTCACCCAGGGTGCGACGCCCGCCCACATCCAGGACGGGTTGGACGCGTACCGCGTGGCCGACCACCGCGGCGCCGTCGTCCACAGTGGTGGGGGCGTGGATTGGGTGGACAACTCCAAGGCCACCAACCCGCACGCCGCCCACTCCGCGCTGTCGGGCGCGGGCACCGTCGTGTGGGTCGCGGGCGGACAGCTCAAGGGCGCAAGCGTGGACGAGCTCATCCACGAGCACTCCGCACAGTTCCGCGCTGTGGCGCTCATGGGGACAGACCGCGAAATCCTGCGCGACGCGCTGCAGCGGCTCGCCCCGCAGGTGCCCATATTTGTCACGGAGAGCACCGACCCGGCCGAAGCGATGGACAACGTGGTTGAGTTCGCAGCTTCCGTAGCGCAGCCTGGGGATTCCGTGTTATTAGCCCCGGCTGCTGCAAGTTTGGATATGTATTCCGGAATGTCAGCGCGTGGCGACGAATTTCGCGCCGCAGCAATGAGACACTGCTAACACGAGTAACACGAACCACGCTGGTTGAAACGACGAAAGGCCACAGGACGCATTCGATGACGCTGAAACCAGACAATCACAGGAGGTCGGAGCGCCCGGCCGGGGCGACTCGCGGGCGCCGCCCCGCCGAGCGTTCCAGCGCCGCGGTCCGACAGGAGTCCCGGCTGGGCAACGCCTCGCGTCGCCTGGGCGAGTTCATGGACTCGCGCCCGCTGCTGGACTACACCATGATCCGCACTGTGGTGCTCGTCCTCGCCGGCCTCGGCGTCGTGATGGTGCTCAGCTCATCCATGGCCATGTCGGTGGCGAACAACCAGGCGCCGTGGAGCATCGCACTGCGCCAGCTCCTCATGGTCATCGGCGGCCTGGTCGCGTTCTGGGCCGCGTTGAAGATCCCGCCGTCCCGTTTGCACAAGCTCAGCGTCGTGCTCATGTGGGTGGCGGTTTTCCTGCTCATCGCGGTGCTTACGCCGCTGGGCACGGGTAAGGAATCGGTGGGCTCGCAATCCTGGCTCGAGCTCGGGCCGCTGCGCTTGCAGCCCTCGGAGCTCGCCCGCATCGCCATTGCAATCTGGGGCGCGCAAGAGGTGGCCAACAAGGACGCCACACGCCCGCTGCAGGCCGGAACCGGCACGCTGCGTTTCACCGTCGTCTCGGTCATCTGCCTGGCGCTCATCGCGGCGCAGGGAGACTTCGGCATGGCGGTCTCGTTCGCGCTCGTCGTCGCGTTCATCCTGCTCTTCGCTGGTATCTCGTGGCGCACGATCGGCATCTTCGCCGGCATCGGCGCGATCTTCCTCTTCAGCCAGTTCGCGGCGGGCGGCTTCCGTTCCAACCGCTTCCACGTCTACTTCGACGCGCTCCTCGGGCACTTCGAGGACACGCGCGGTATCGCGTTCCAGTCGCACCAGGGCTTTCTTTCGCTTGCCGACGGCGCCCTCTTCGGCGTCGGACTCGGCCAATCTCGCGCGAAGTGGTTCTACCTCCCGGAGGCGCAAAACGACTTCATCTTCGCCGTCATCGGCGAGGAGCTCGGCCTGTGGGGCGGCGCGCTGGTGATCTGCCTGTTCGCCATGCTCGGCTACTTCGGCCTGCGGGCCGCGCGCCGCGCGCAGACGCAGGAGCAGCGGCTCATGGCTGCCTCGCTGGCGGCCGCCGTGGTCTCCCAGGCGTTCATCAACATTGGCTACGTCGTCGGCCTCCTGCCTGTGACCGGCATCCAGCTGCCGATGCTCTCCGCGGGTGGCACGTCCGCGGTGATCACGTTCGGCGCCATGGGCGTGCTCGCCTCGGTGGCGCGCCACGAGCCGGATGCAGTTTCTGCGATGCAGAACTACGGGCGTCCGCTCTTTGACCAACTGTTGTTGATTGGGGAGCCGCGGCCCGTCGATAAGCAAGGCACCCCGCGCCCGAAAACCACATCGCGCAAGCGCGAAGGGTCGCGCTCGGGGCGCGTCGTTCGACCGAACCAGCGCGACGCGCGCTTCGGCACACCCGTCACGGCGCGCGGCGCGGCGGGGTCCGGTCGCCGCACCGACGGCGAACGAGGTCGCCCGAGCAGGCGCCGCGAGCAGGCGCGCTACGATGAACCACGAAACAGCGCTCGCAGGGGCGAGCGCCGGGCCGGCTAACGCTGCCGGTCAGCGACGTGAAAGGCGGAAATACGGCAATGGCTGAAACGCACGACGGAGACGGTACCCAGCTCAACACCCAGCTCAATGTGGTGGTAGCCGGCGGCGGCACTGCGGGCCACATCGAGCCCGCCCTCGCGGTCGGCGAGGTCCTGCGCGACACCTATGGCGCGCGCGTCGTCGCTCTGGGCACGGAGAAAGGGTTGGAGACGACCATTGTGCCCGCGCGAGGATTCGAGCTCGAGCTCATTGACCCGGTGCCGATGCCCCGCAAGCAGCCGCTGAAGTGGGCGGGCATCCCGCTGAAGCTGCGCCGCGCAGTGCGTCAAACCGCGGACATCATGAAGGAGAGCGGCGCGGACGTGGTCTTCGGCACCGGCGGATACGTCGCCGGTCCCGCGTACCTGGCCGCGCGCCAGCTGCGTCTGCCGTTCTTTGTCCTGGAGACCAACGCGCTGGCCGGTATGGCGAACAAGCTCGGCGTGCGACTCGGCGGCATTGGGCTCAACGCCGTGCCGAACTCGGGCATGGCCGGCGACGTCGTCGGGATCCCCGTGCGCCCGGGCGTGGGAGACGACCCGGACGGGGCGAAGGCCGGGCGCGGATACAAGATGTGGGACCTGGACCCCAACACGAAGACGGTCCTGGTCACCGGCGGGTCCCAGGGCGCGGTGAACATTAACCGCGCGCTTGCCGGCGCGGTGGAGCGGATCACCGGCGCGGGGTTCCAGGTCCTGCACGCGTACGGCCGCAAGAACGACGCTCCCGTGACCATGAACGGCTACACGGCCGTGCCGTACATCGACGATATGGAGGCCGCGTACGCTGTCGCGGACCTCGTGGTCTGCCGCTCCGGCGCCATGACCGTGGCAGAGAACTCCGCCGCAGGACTGCCCGCGATCTACATCCCGCTGCCGCACGGCAACGGCGAGCAGGGGCTCAACTCCGCGCACCTTGTTGCCACCGGGGCCGCAGTGCGTATCGACGACGCGTCGCTCACCCCCGACGCCCTCGCCGAAGAAGTCCTGGGAATCCTGAGCAGCCCGGACCGTTACCAAGAGATGCGCAGCGCCCTCGAAACCTCGGGCGCTGGCAACGTGGCCGAGGAACTCGCGCGGCGCATCACCAAGGCCGCCGCCCGCAGCGCTCACCAGTAGCCCCCGCCGATTCACCCGATTAGAAGGAGACCCCAATGACGCCGACGACTACCCCGGGCGCTTCCGACCCGGCCGAGACCACAATCGACCTCTCCCGCGTCCACCTCATCGGCATCGGCGGCGCCGGCATGTCCGGCGTGGCCCACATCCTGCTCGACCGCGGCTCCGTGGTCACCGGTTCGGACGTGAAGGAGTCGTGCCCGGTCCGCGCGCTGCGCTTGCAGGGCGCGGAGGTGGCCATTGGCCACGCGCGCGAAAACCTCGAGCTTTCCGGTGAGCTCCCGACCGTCGTGGTGACCAGCTTCGCTGCGATCCCCAAGGACAACCCGGAGCTGGTGCGTGCTGCCGAGGAGGGAATCCCGGTGATCCGCCGCTCCGATCTGCTGAGCGAGCTCATGGAGGGCTACACCCAGGTGCTCCTCGCCGGGACGCACGGCAAGACGTCCACCACGTCCATGGCGGTGGTGGCGCTGCAGGCGGCCGGGGTGGACCCCTCCTTTGCCATTGGTGGTCAGCTCAACCGCGCCGGCACGAACGCCCACCACGGAGCCGGCGACGTGTTCGTAGCCGAGGCGGACGAGTCGGACGCGTCGCTGCTTCGCTACAAGCCGAACGTCGCGGTGATTACCAACATCGAGCCCGACCACCTCGACTTCTTCAAAACCCACGAGGCGTACTTCCAGGTCTTCGACGACTTCGCCGACCGCGTCCAGCCCGGCGGCCACCTCGTGGTCTGCCTGGACGACCCGCACGCAGCCGAGTGCGGTGAGCGTGCCGCCGCCCGGGGCGTGAACGTGCTTGGCTACGGCACCGCGGAGGCCGTCGCGGCCCACCCCGACGTCCCCGCCGGCGCCGTGATCACCGAGGAAACGGTGGAAGGCTCCTACGTCACGACGACTGTGGAGCTGAACGTGCCCGAACACACCGCCACGGTGCGCTATCAGCTCAGTGTCCCGGGCCGCCACATGGTGCTCAACTCCGCGGCCGCGCTGCTCGCTGGCGTGCTTGCCGGCGCCGACCCGGAGAAGCTGGGGGAGGGGCTCACCGACTTTTCCGGTGTGCGCCGCCGCTTCGAGTTCCGCGGCCAGGTCGAGGGCGGCGACTTCGACGGCGTGCGCGTCTACGATGACTACGCCCACCACCCGACCGAGGTCAACGCGGTGCTCACCGCCGCGCGCGACAAGGTGACCACCGAGGGCAACGGCGCGCGCGTCATCGTCTGCTTCCAGCCGCACCTCTACTCCCGCACCGAAGCCTTCGCCGAGGAGTTTGCCCAGGCCCTTTCGCTTGCCGACGCCTGCGTCGTCCTCGACATCTACGGAGCCCGAGAAACCCCCGTGGAGGGTGTAACCTCGCGGATCATCACCGACCGCATCGCGGACGGGACCGAGGTCCGCTTGGAGCCCGACTTCTCTGCGGCGCCGCGGACGGTGGCGTCCCTGACGAAGCCGGGCGACCTCGTGCTGACGATGGGTGCGGGCAGCGTGACGCTGCTCGCGCCGGAGATCCTCCGCGAGCTCTCGGGAAACGCGACGCCGGGCGCGGAGGCCTAAATGTCCACCGTGATCGGCAGTTCCGGCACCCCGGACCCGGAGGAGCCCCAAGACACTCAAGACGCCCAAGATCCGCAAGACTCGCAAGATTCAGACGACTCGCGCGAGGAGCCGCAGATCCCGGAGGTCGACGGCGACGTTGACCCCGCGGACGAGGGAGCCGTCGACCCCGCGGACGAGGGCGAGCTCGACCCGGAGGAGTGGGACGAGAGCGAGCCGGAGCCCGAGCCCGAGCCGGGCGAGAAAACCAGTCCCGCACGCGTGCGTGCCTATGAATCTACCGCGGCGCCGCGCGCCGAAGCGGCAGCCGAGGAGCCGCCGACACCGGTCGACGACGCGGCGTCGCGCGCCAAGCGCATGCGGAGGCGTCGTCGCGCCGTCGGCTCCGTGGCCCTTGCCGTTGTGGTCATCGGCGTCGTGGGCGCGATCATGCCGTTTACCCCGATGATGCCGGTCCACGGGATCAACGTGGACGGCACCCAGAACCTCAGCACCGGCGAGGTCCAGGACCTCACGGGGATCGAGCCGGAAACGCCGATGGGCCGGGTGGACGTGCAGGGTGCCGCGCAGCGCGTTGCAGGGAACCCGTGGGTGAGCTCCGTGACGGTCAAGCGCGACTGGCCGAGTGCCATCGATGTCGTGGTGGACGAGCACAAGCCGGTCGCGTTTGTCACCGAGGATGACGGCGCGCACTTGATCGACGACGAAGGCAAGGACTTCATTATCGCCGAGCCCCCGGCGGGCGCGATGGAGCTGGTTGGGCCCGGAATCGGTGATGAGGAGGGGAAGCGGCACGCGGTGGAGATCGCGGCGTCGATAAGCGAAAAAGCCCGTGGCGAGGTCGAGTCTTTGGAGGCGCGCGGGCCGTACGAGTACGTGCTGCACGTAGCCGGCGGGCGGCAAGTGACGTGGGGTGCTGCGGAGGACAACATAAATAAGGCGCTCGCGCTTGAGACCGTGCTGCAACTGGAGGGCACGGAGTTCAATATCTCGAACCCGGAACTCGTCACGTCGCGGTAAAACCCCAGGTCAAAACTCTAAAGTAGAGGTTGAGGGTCGTGACACGCCGGGGGAGAAAACAAAAATCTCCGTTGTGTCATTCATGATGGAACGCGTTAGAAAGAAACCACTCCTCACTGTTTGAAAGGCGAGTCACCACACCATGACCTCTCCCGCGAACTACCTCGCCATGATCCGCGTTGTCGGTGTCGGCGGCGGTGGCGTCAACGCCGTCAACCGCATGATCGAAGAAGGCCTGAAGGGCGTCGAATTCGTCGCCATTAACACCGACTCGCAGGCGCTGCTGTTTACGGATGCCGATACGAAGCTGGACATCGGCCGCGAAGCCACTCGTGGCCTCGGCGCGGGTGCGAACCCGGAGGTTGGCCGTACTTCCGCGGAGGACCACAAGCAGGAGATCGAGGAGTCGCTGAAGGGCTCCGACATGGTGTTCGTGACCGCCGGCGAGGGCGGCGGCACCGGCACCGGTGCGGCGCCGGTCGTCGCCGGCATTGCCAAGAAGATGGGCGCCCTGACCATCGGCGTGGTCACCCGCCCGTTCACCTTTGAGGGCAAGCGCCGCACCCGCCAGGCACTCGAGGGCATCGAGGCGCTCAAGGAGGTTTGCGACACCGTCATCGTCATCCCGAACGATCGCCTGCTGCAGCTGGGAGAGGCGGAGCTGTCCATGATGGACGCGTTCCGCGCCGCCGATGAGGTGCTCTACAACGGTGTGCAGGGTATTACCAACCTGATCACCATCCCAGGCATGATCAACGTCGACTTCGCCGACGTGCGCTCTGTCATGGCCGACGCCGGCTCCGCGCTCATGGGCGTCGGCTCCGCGCGCGGAGACAACCGCGTGATGACCGCGACCGAGCAGGCCATCAACTCCCCGCTGCTCGAGGCCACCATGGAGGGCGCTAAGGGCGTGCTGATCTCCGTCGCCGGCGGCTCGGACCTCGGCCTGATGGAGGTCAACAACGCGGCTTCCATCGTCGAGGGCAAGGCCGATGAGGACGCGAACATCATCTTCGGCACGATCATCGACGACAACCTGGGCGACGAGGTCCGCGTGACCATCATCGCCACCGGCTTTGACGAGAAGGCCAACGTGCGTGCAGAGGCCGCCCGCCAGGGCGAGCCGCAGATTCAGACCGCCCAGGCGCAGTCCGGCTCCAGCGCGGCACAGATCGACGGCGCGTCCTCGGCCACCCCGGCCCCGTCCCGCGGCTCGCTATTCGACGACCGCGCGGTGGAGACCAACCAGCCCGCGCCCAGCCAGCGTGGCTACGAGGACCGCCAGCCGCGCCACAGCTACGATTCGCAGCGAGGTGGCCTGTTCACCAGCTCCGACCGTAGCTACGGCGACCGCGGCGAGGCCCGTCGCGACGATCGTGACAACCGCGGCGACGACGATTTCGATCTCGACGTCCCCGATTTCCTGCGTTAACCACCAGCGCTCGCCCGGCAGCGTGAGCCGGGTAGCCTTGTTGGCATGGAAAGCCTGACAACCCGCCCCGTCCGCATGGTGTTTACCTCCCGTGCCGGCGGGGCTTCTGCGTCCCCGTACGACAGCTTCAACCTCGCGCTCCACGTCGGGGACGACGAAGCGCAGGTGCATGCTAATCGACGCCGCCTCGCCACCATCCTCGACCTCCCCGAAGAGCACTTCGTGTGGATGGAACAGCTCCACACCAACTCCGTCACCGTGGTCGACGGCCCCCAGGCCGACCCCGTCGAAGCGACCGACGCTCTCGTGACCACCCAGACCGGACTTGCGTTGTGCGTGCTGGTCGCGGACTGCACTCCGGTGCTGCTTTCGGACCACGACGCAGGCGTCATCGCCGCCGTCCACGCGGGCCGGTTGGGCGCGCGCAATGGCATCGTGGCACGCACCGTGCAGCAGATGGTGGAGCTGGGGGCGAAGCCGGCCAATATCCAAGCGCTTTTGGGACCGGCCGCGGCGGGCGAGTCCTACGAGGTCCCCGCGGAGATGGCGGACGACGTGGAAGCGCACCTGCCGGGCGCCCGTTGCGCCACGAGCAAGGGGACGGCGGGCCTGGACATCCGTGCCGGTATCGTGCGCCAACTGCTTTCGCTGGGCGTGACGCACATCGACGCCGACCCGCGCGACACCATTACGGACGAGTCCTTCTTCTCTCACCGCCGCGAGGGCACGACGGGGCGTCAGGCCGGCGTGATTTGGCTGACGGGGGCGAAATAAATGACTGAGCAACACGCCGGGCAACATGCCGAGCAACAGCACGGCGACCTCAGCGCGGCGCAGCTGCGCGAGAACCTCGAGACCGTGCAAGACCGGATCCGCGCTGCGGAACGCGCAGCCAACCGCGAGCCGGGAAGCGTGGCGCTCCTGCCGGTGACCAAGTTCCACGGTGCTGGAACAGTCGAAGCGCTCGCCGCCGCCGGGGTCCGCCTGGTGGGGGAGAACCGTGAGCAGGAGGCGCGCGCGAAGGCGGAAACGCTCGCCACCGACGGCGTGGACTGTGGGATAGTCATGATCGGCCAAATCCAATCCAAGAAGGCTAACGCCGTGGCCCGATGGGCGTCCGAGGTCCACTCGGTGGACTCGGTCAAGCTCGCCCGGGGGCTGGACCGCGGGATGGCGCTCGCGATCGAGCGCGGCGACCGCCGGGACGGTGCCGGAGACGTGCTGCGCTGCTTGGTGCAGGTGTCCGCCGACGGCGACACCAGCCGCGGCGGCGTCGCGCTGGATGGCGCGTCATTCGGCGGCGTTGCCGCGGAGGAGACGGTCTCGGACGTTGTCGGGGCCGTCGAGGACGCGGAACACCTGGCCTTTGACGGTTTCATGGTCGTGCCGCCGCTGGACGCCGAACCAGGCGAGGTCTTCGCGCTCGTCCGCCAGCTGACGGACGAGTGGTCGGCCAAGCTGGGGCGTACGCTGCGGATGTCGGCAGGGATGTCCGGCGACTTCGAGCTCGCTATTGCGCACGGCTCAGACGTGGTGCGTGTCGGAACAGCTGTGGTTGGTCCGCGGCCCGTAGGCTAAGCGCGAACCTTACAAATAACACGCCCGGTATTTGTCCGGTCTTTGTCCCGGTTTGGCCTCGATCTGAGCAGCATTGGGCAGTACAAGGGGCACTTTAAGCACCGCAATCAAGGAGCACGATCAATGTCTATTTTTGACAGCGCGAAGGAATTCCTCGGCCTCGGCCCCTACGGCGAGGACGACGCCTACTACGACGACGCATATGACCGTGATGACCGTGATGACCGTGATGGCCGTGTTGGCACGGACATGCGCGACGATCGCGGTGATCGCCGTGCTCAGTCCGCCCACGCTGCGCATGAGGTCCGGGACGTCCGCGATGTTGAGCCGTCGCGTGCGCACCGTTACTCCTCCGCAGCCGACCGCGATTATGCCGAGCCGCGCGTGCGTCGCGACGCCCAGGTTGTGATTCCGATGCTGCACTCGTACCAGGACGCGAAGCAGGTGGGCGAGCCCTTCCGTGATGGCAACATTGTGATCATGGACCTGACCAGCCTGAGCAAGGTGCAGGCGAAGGCGTTCATCGACTTCTCCTCCGGCCTGTGCATGGCGCTGCGGGGCACGATGCACAACCTGACGTCGCGTCTTGACGTCGACCGTCGCGTCTTCGCCATCGTGCCCGATGGGGTTGACGTTGATGAGCAGGACCTGCAGCGTCGAGCGCACCTGGTCTAGCCGGTGTCTAGCCGGTAGGACGTGACACGCGCGGGGTAGCGGTTGCACCCCGCGCGTTTTGCTATAGGTATGGTGGCTCACGTGGCAATTTTCGGAGCAATACTGTACGCCCTCGTTGGCCTCTATTCGTTCGTGGTGATCCTCCGCGTCATTATTGAAATGGTGGAAAGCTTTTCCCGGCACTTCGACCCGCCCCACTGGTTCATGGTTGCTGGGGAGGCGATCTTTGTGGTGACGGATCCCCCGGTGAAGGCACTGCGGAGGATGATCCCGCCGTTGCGGATGTCCAACGGCATCGGTTTTGACCTCAGCGTGATCGTGCTGTTTGTCGTCCTCGTCGTGGTGCAGATGGTAATTCGCGCCACCCTCATTACTCCGTTTGTCTGAGAGTGGAAACCTGCAGCTCAACCGGAGGTAGAGATCCTTGAATAAGTGCGATTTTACCCCGCTTTTTGCGCTTCACTCGACACAGACCGCGTGTTCACGTGTATAAATAGATTGACTCGACGTGGCGGAGCTCTCCGTATCGGCTAGAATCGTCGGGTAAAAGCGTTACAAATTATTAGAAATATGGATTGCTTTCCCGTAACGTGGGAGGAAATCCTGTGCCCGGGTAGCCGGGTACGTCACTGACTTCGAAGGGAACGCCCATGCCGCTGACTCCAGCAGACGTGCACAATGTCGCTTTCAGTAAGCCTCCGATTGGCAAGCGGGGCTACAACGAGGATGAGGTCGACCAGTTCCTGGACCTCGTTGAGGACACGCTCGCCCAACTGCAGGACGAGAACGATGATCTGCGCGCCCGCGTGGACGAGGTTGCCGCTGGCGGCGCCGCGACCGGCGGTGCTGCAGCCGCGTCCGCGTCGCAGTCCTCTGCAGTCGACGAGGCGGCTGTGCGCAAGCAGGTCGAGCAGGAGCTCCGTGCTGAGTACGAGAAGAAGCTGCGTGACGCGAAGACTGCCACGGACAAGGCAGAGGCCGAGGCCCGCACCGCGAAGAGCGAGGCGGAAAAGGCCCGCAAGCAGGCCGAGGCCGCAAAGCAGGACGCCGACAAGCGTGTTGCTGAGGCGAAGCGCTCCGCAGAGTCCGCAGCCAAGAGCACCACGCAGGGCTCCTCCATCGCCGCGCCTGCCGCAGCTGCGGCTGCCGGGGCATCCGCTGAGGCTGCCTCCGCCGATACCCACGTCCAGGCCGCCAAGGTCCTTGGCCTGGCACAGGAGATGGCGGACCGTCTGACCAGCGACGCGCAGGCTGAGGCCCGCTCCATGCTGGATGAGGCCCGCGGTGCCGCCGCGCGCCAGCTTGCGGACGCAGACACCAAGGCGAAGAAGCAGCTCGCCGATGCGGAGTCCCGCTCCCACACCCAGCTCGAGGACGCGAAGAAGCGCGCGGCCGAGACCACCACGACCGCGGAGACCCGCGCGAAGCAGCTCGTGGCGGACGCCGAGAAGAAGGCGCAGGAGACCACCAGCGACGCAAACTACCGTGCCGAGGCGCAGATCCGTCAGGCCGAGGAGCAGGCGCACAAGCTGCAGGCCGATGCAGAGCGCAAGCACACGGAGATCATGAACACGGTCAAGCAGCAGCAGAACGCGTTGGAGAACCGTATTGCCGAGCTCCGCACCTTCGAGCGCGAGTACCGCACTCGCCTGAAGACCCTGCTGCAGTCCCAGCTTGAGGAGCTGGAGACCCGCGGCACCTCCGCACCGAGCGGCGACGCTGGCGCGAAGTAGCACAGCACGCGCTCTCAACGCCCCGCGCGCGGACCTGGGATGAGGTTCGTGGGCGGGGCGTTGGCGTCGATAAGCATGCTCCGCACCGCACCGGCCAGGAGTGCGTTATACTGGCGAGGCACTTCAACAGCGCACGTGCTGATCCGGCCATCACCGGGGAGCGTTTTCGGAAGAACCCCGCGGCTCCAGGGCCGCGGCAAGTAGAACCGGACGTGAACAAGGGGAGACGTCACTTCCTTCACCACAAATGAAGCGGGAGCCGGCCCTGCGGTTGGCTTCAAGCAGGGTGGTACCGCGCGGCTTGCCGCGTCCCTGCACGAGAACCGCAACGTGCGTGGAGGAATGATGACCGAGGTAGGTGGCGTCTACCCCAAGGTAGACATGACTGGTGGCAGCAGCCGGTTCCCGGACATGGAACGGATCGTGCTGGACTACTGGAACAGCGACGGGACCTTTCAGGCCTCGCTGAAGAACCGTGAAGACGCCGAAGAGTACGTGTTCAACGACGGCCCGCCGTTTGCCAACGGCCTGCCGCACTACGGCCACCTGCTCACCGGCTACGTCAAGGACATCGTCCCGCGCTACCGCACGATGTCCGGCTACCACGTGCCGCGCGTGTTCGGTTGGGACTGCCACGGACTGCCCGCCGAGCTGGAGGCGGAGAAGCAGCTGGGCATCAAGGACAAAGCGGAGATCGAGGACATGGGCCTCGAGCGCTTCAACGAGTACTGCGCAAAGTCCGTCATGCACTACGCGGACGAGTGGGAAAACTACGTCACGCGCCAGGCGCGCTGGGTGGACTTTGAAAACGGCTACAAGACGATGGACCCGGAGTTCATGGAGTCCGTCATGTGGGCGTTCAAGGAGCTCTACGACAAGGGCTTGATCTACCAGGGCTTCCGCGTCCTGCCGTACTCGTGGGCGGAGCACACGCCGCTGTCCAACCAGGAGACCCGACTGGACGATTCCTACCGCGAGCGCCAGGACCCCACGGTGACGGTGACCATGCCGTTCACCGGTGGCCGTGAGGGCTTCGCCGCCGCAACCACGTGGGAGGAGCACCCGGAGCTTCACGACGCCGCCGCGATCGCCTGGACCACCACCCCCTGGACCCTCCCGTCCAACCTGGCCCTGGCGGTCCACCCGGAGGTGGAGTACTCGCTGGTCCGAGTTGCCGTGGACGGTGTCGAGGGCTTCGCCGGAGCGAAACTGCTCCTGGCTACCGACCTCATGGGCGCCTACGCCAAGGAGCTGGGCACGGACCCGGAGGTCGTCGCCACCTTCACCGGCGCGCAGCTGGAGGGGCTGGAGTACGAGCCGGTCTTCGACTACTTCAAGGACACGAAGAACGCGTTCATGATCCTCCTGGCGGACTACGTCACCACCGAGGACGGTACCGGTGTGGTCCACCAGGCACCCGCCTTTGGTGAAGACGATATGCTCACCACCGAAAAGTACGACATCGACTTGGTCATCCCGGTCGACGCCGACGGCAAGTTCACCAGCCTCGTCCCCGAGTACGAGGGCAAGCTGGTGTTTGACGCGAACCGCGACATCATCCGCGAGCTCAAGGCCGCGGGCCGCGTGGTGCGCGACCAGACCATCGTCCACTCCTACCCGCACTCCTGGCGCTCCGGCGAGCCGCTCATCTACATGGCGCTGCCGGCATGGTTTGTCAAGGTCACCGAGTTCCGCGACCGCATGGTTGAACTGAACCAGCAGATCGACTGGATCCCGTCGCACATCCGCGACGGCCAGTTTGGCAAGTGGCTGGAGGGCGCGCGCGACTGGAACATCTCGCGTACCCGCTACTGGGGCTCCCCGGTGCCGGCGTGGGTGTCGGACAACCCGGAGTACCCGCGCGTCGACGTGTACGGCTCCCTCGACGAGCTCGAGCGCGACTTCGGCCGACGCCCCGAATCGCTGCACCGCCCGCACATCGACGAGCTGGTGCGCCCCAACCCGGACGATCCGACGGGCAAGTCAATGATGCGCCGCGTGCCGGACGTGCTGGACTGCTGGTTCGAGTCCGGCTCGATGCCGTTCGCCCAGTACCACTACCCGTTTGAAAACGTGGAGGAGTTTGAAACCCGCCAGCCGGCCGACTTCATCGTGGAGTACTCCGGCCAGACTCGCGGCTGGTTCTACCTCCAGCACGTGATGTCCACCGCGCTGTTCGACCGCCCGGCGTTTAAGAAGGTTGTCGCCCACGGCATCGTGCTCGGCGACGACGGCCTGAAGATGTCCAAGTCCAAGGGCAACTACCCGGACGTCAACGAGGTCTTTGACCGCGACGGCTCTGACGCGATGCGCTGGTTCCTCATGTCCAGCGCCATCCTGCGCGGCGGCAACCTCATCGTCACCGAGCAAGGCATCCGCGACGGCGTGCGCCAGGCGCTCCTGCCAATCTGGAACGCGTACTCGTTCCTGCAGCTCTACAGCTCGCACGAGGCGACCTGGTCGCTGGACTCCACCGACGTGCTCGACCGCTACATCCTGGCCAAGACGCACGACATGGTCGCAGCTGTCGATGCCGCGCTTGCAGACACCCGCATCGCCGATGCCTGCGACGAGGTTCGCCGCTTCGCCGACACCCTGACCAACTGGTACGTGCGCCGCTCCCGCGACCGGTTCTGGGAGGGCCAGGAGGCGCACCCGGAGGCCTTCAACACCCTGTACACGGTGCTGGAGATCCTCACCCGCGTCACGGCGCCGCTGCTGCCGTACATCTCTGAGGTCATCTGGCGTGGCCTGACCGGCGGTCGCTCCGTGCACCTCACGGACTACCCGAAGGCGGACACCATCCCGTCTGATGACGCACTCGTGGCCACCATGGATGCCACCCGTGCGGTGTGCTCCGCGGCTTCCTCGGTGCGCAAGTCCCGCAAGCTGCGCAACCGTCTGCCGCTGCCCAAGCTCACCGTGGCGCTGCCGAACGCGAATGACCTTGCCGACTTCGCCCCGGTCATCCGCGACGAGGTCAACGTCAAGGCCGTCGAGCTGACCGAGGACGTGGATTCGGCGGGTTCCTTCGAGGTTGTCGTGAACGCGAAGGTCGCTGGACCGAAGCTGGGCAAGGACGTGCAGCGCGCCATCAAGAACGTGAAGGCGGGCAACTACGTGCGCCGCGGCGACGATGTGGTGGTCGACGGCGACATCGTGCTTACGCCGGTGCTCTACACGGAGCGACTCGTGGCCGAGAACCCGGAGAGCACCGCGCGCGTGGACGCCAACGACGGCGTCGCCGGCCTGGTCGTCCTGGACACCGAGGTCACCGAGGAACTGGAGGCTGAGGGCTGGGCCGCCGATGTGATCCGCGGTCTGCAAGACGCACGTAAGCGCGAGGGCTTCGAGGTCTCCGACCGCATCGCCGTGGTGCTCTCTGTGCCGGCGGAGAAGGAGGGGTGGGCCAAGCGCCACGCCGAGCACATCGCCGGCGAGACCCTGGCCACCGACTTCTCCGTCACCACCGACGCCCTGTCCGGCGAGCAGACCGTGCACGAGGTGATCGACGGCGTGACGGCGCAGGTGCGCAAGAACGCCTAGCCCTCGCCTGCCCGTACCGCCGTGGCCCCCAACCTGCTAGTTGGAACTTGTGAGCGATGATTGGCAGACTTGGGGCATGACTCGCTGGGTGCTGCACATCGACATGGACGCCTTCTTCGCGTCCTGCGAGCAGCTCACCCGGCCCACCCTCAAAGGCCGCCCGGTCCTGGTCGCCGGGGTCACCGGGCGCGGCGTGGTCGCCGGCGCCAGCTACGAGGCGCGCAAGTTCGGCGCGCGCTCGGCCATGCCTACCCACCGTGCCGCCCGCCTCATCGGCCCGCAGGCGGTGCTGGTCACGCCGCGTCGCCCGGTCTATAGCGCGGCGTCGCGACGCGTCTTTGACATCATCCGCCGCCGCGTGGACGTGATGGAGCAGCTCTCCATCGACGAGGCGTTCTTAGAGCCAGAGGAGCTTGTCGACGCCACGCCGGACCACGTCCGCGCTTGGGCCAACGACCTGCGCGACGCGATCAAGCAAGAGACCGGTTTGCCCAGCTCCATCGGGGCCGGCAGCGGGAAGCAGTACGCCAAGATCGGTTCCGGCTTGGCCAAACCGGACGGCGTTTTTGTCATCCCGCACGACGAGCAGTTGGACATCTTGCACCCGCTCCCGGTGAGCCAGCTGTGGGGCGTCGGCCCGGTCACGGAGGGGAAACTCGCGGCGGCCGGCATCGAGACGATTGGAGACTTCGCCGCGTTGAGCGAGAAGGAAGTGGACATCTCACTCGGCGGCGTCGTGGCGAAGCAGCTGTGGACGCTGGCGCGCGGCATCGATGACCGGCCGGTCGCGCAGCGGGCGAAATCCAAGCAGATTTCGTCGGAGCACACCTACCCGCAGGACCTCACCACGCAGGCGGAGGTGGACGCTGCGCTCGAGCGGGCGGCAGCGGGCTCGCACCGACGCCTGGTCCGCGCCGGTCGCGGGGCGCGCACCGTCACGGTCAAGCTGCGCATGGCGGATTTCCGCATCGAGTCGCGCTCAGCCACGCTTCCGTACGCCACCGATGACGCTGGCACCTTGCTCGCCACGGCCTTCAAGCTGGTGCGCTACCCGGACGAGGTCGGGCCGATACGGCTCGTCGGCGTCTCCTACTCGGGCCTCGAGCACTCGCTCCAGGACGTGCTCTTCCCGGAGCTAGACCAGGCGATTGTGAAGCCCGCCTCGGCGGAGACAGACTACGAGACCGGGGTGAGCGACCACGTGACTCAGGAGCAGATCGAGGTGGACACGCAGGCCGGGCACCAGCAGGGAATCTGGCAGGCCACGCAGGACGTGTTCCACCCCGAGTACGGCCACGGATGGGTGCAGGGCGCGGGCAAGGGGTGGGTGACCGTCCGCTTTGAAACCCGCTCGACGGGGCCGGGGCGCATCAAGAGCCTGCGCGAGACGGACGAACAGCTGCAGCCCGCGGACCCGCTCGACTCGCTGGACTGGGACGACTGGTTCGAGGAGGAGCGCGACGCCGAGGAACGCGACGGCTAGCTAGCGCGCGCCGAGCAACGGCGCCGGGTCGACGCCCGCGGCCAGCGCCGTCGCGAGCGCCATGCGTGCCTGGCCCGGGCGCAGGAAGCCCGCCGGCAGCGCGCCCTTCGCGCCGAGCGTGCTGCCGCCGCCGGCGCCGCCGTAGGCAAACGCCACCTCGCCGCGCGGTACGGAGGTGGAAATGACCACCGGGATCCCGGCGTCCAGGGCGCGGGCAAGGCCGGTGCCCATCTGCTCGGAGACGTTGCCCGCCCCCAGCGCGGCGACGACGATGCCGTCCGGGCGGGAGGCGGCAACGGCGTCTACGAGCGCGTCGTCCGCACCGGGCCACGCCGCGATGACGGGGATGTTGCACCCGTCCAGTTGGGCCAGGGGAGCGGCAGCGGGCCGGGGCAGCGGCCGGTCGGCGGCGAGCGCGAAGGCGCGCAGCTCGCCGGTGTGGGCCTTGTACAGGCCACGGGCCGGTAGGGTGTCGCCGCCGAAGTGGACGAGCACGCCCTGGCCGCGGCGCAGCGGGTCGGCGGCGGTGTCGATCGCGCGGCGCAGGTTCTCGGGCCCGTCGGGCGCGTCGGCGTCGGCGGGGCGCTGCGCGCCGGTGAGCACGACGGGGCGGGGGTCGTCGTGGACGAGGTCGAGCGCGAGCGCGGTATCGGCCATGGAGTCGGTGCCGTGGGTGATGACGATTCCGGTGACGGAGGCGTCGTCAAGCGCTTTGCGCACGAGCGACCTCAAGGTATCGACCTCGGCGAGGGTGACTGAGGAGGAATCCAGGCTCGCGGCGTCGTAGGTGCGCACTGGCTCGGTGGTGCCGCTGCGGGAGACGAGCTCCTCGCAGGTCAGGGTGGGGACGCGCGCGCCGGTGGCGTCGGTGGTGGAGGCGATGGTGCCGCCGGTGGAGATGACGAGGACGAAGTGTTCCATGAGTCCTAGCGTGCCAGATGATGTTGTTGGTGTGGTGATACCGGGGCGATACGCTGAGTGGAATAAAGTGCAAACGAGAACCTACGAAGCAAATGCTGCCGCAAGGAGAATCAGTGAACGCACACAAACTCATCGTCGCCGTTGCCGCACTCGGGCTGACTGCGGGCCTCGCCGCCTGCTCCGATGATGGCGAGTCCGGCGCGGACACCAGCGGGTCCGCCAGCAACGAACAGACCTCCGCCCAGCAGGCCGCCCCGGTGGCCGAGCTGCCGACCGCCGAGGAGCTCAACGCCGTGCTGACCCGCGCGACCGACTCCGCCCTGCCGATCGGCGAGCGCGTCAACACCGTCCAGGGCGGCGACACGGTGCCCGAGCTTTTCGATGTCATGGCGCAGTCCCAACAGCAGTCCGGGGCAAACTTCCAGGTCGTGGACCCCATCCTGCCGGGCTACGGGCCGAACACGGTCCTGGCTACCGTGAACTTCACCCAGCCGGAGCAGCAGTCCGCGCAGCAGGCGGAGGACGTGGAGTTCGTCTTCGAGGACGGGCAGTGGAAGCTGTCCCAGGAGTGGGCCTGCACCCTGGTGACGAATACGCTGCCGCCGGAGCAGGTGCCGCCAATGTGCACCGCCGGCGCCGCGCCGACCGTGCCCGGGGACCAGGCCCCCGCCGACGCGCCGGCCGCGGATGCCCCGGCTGAGCAGGCACCGGAGGGCGATTACCAGGAGGCCCCGGCCCTGTAGTCCGTTAGTCCACTTCGTCGCGCCAGACCTCGCCGGTCCACATCGTGGACAGGGTGAGGATCCTGGCGCGTTCGTCGTTTGTGCGGATCCGCTCGCGCCACTGGCGGCGCACCCACCGGTCGTGGCTGGTGATGATCACGGTGCCCGCAAAGTCCAGCAGGGCGTGCTCGAGCTCTTCCGCCAGGGCGAGCGAGAGGTGGTTGGTGGGCTCGTCCAACAGCAGCAGGTCCGGGGGAGTGGAAAGGATCACGCCGAGGGAAACCCTGCGGCGCTGGCCCAGCGAGAGGTCCTCCAGCTTCGTAGCGGCCTGCGCCTCGGTCATCAGTCCCATCTCCACGAGGTCCGGGGAGCCGCCACCGGTACGGATGGCAAACGCCTCGGCCGCGGTAACCGTCAGGTCGCGCCACGAGTCGTCCTGCTCAAGGCGGCCCACGCTGTACTCCTCCGGGATGAGGCACTCGCCGGAATACCCGGTGAGCGTGCCGTCCAGGATCTTCAGCAGCGTCGACTTGCCGGACCCGTTCGGCCCCTCCACCAGTACCTGCTGGCCGGGCTGCAGCTTCAGGTCCAGCGGGGCGAGGCGATCCGGCACCGCGAGGCCCCGGGTCACCACGGCGGGCACGCCTATCGACGTCGCCGTGTGCTCCGGCACCCCGCGGAAGGACAGCCGTGCCGGCGGGGCCGGGATCGCTTCGCGCTGCAGCGCCTCCAGGCGCTGCTGGGCGGAGCGGCGCCGATTGCCCACCGTCTTTGCGGCGCGATCTGCGTAGAACTTCGCCGCCGCACGCGTCTCCGTCTTGTTCTCGTGGGAGTGGAAGACGTCGTCCTCGCCCTGCTCTGCGGCCTTCTCCAGGCGCGCGCGCTCGTGTTCCTGGGCGGCGTAATCGGTCTCCCAGCGTCGCCGGCGGTCCTCGCGCGCCTTGAGGTAGTCCGAAAACGCGCCGGAAAAGCGGGCGCCCTGGCGGGTCTCCTCGCCGAACCCGCCTTCCGCGCCGAGGCCGGGGTCCAGGTCGACGATCCCGTCGCAGGCGCGGTCGAGGAAGTAACGGTTGTGGGAAGCCACGAGCACGGGGCCCTTAAACGCCTCGAGCTCGCCGATGAGGAAGTCCACGGCCTCGTCGTCGAGGTGATTCGTTGGCTCGTCGAGCACCATGGCCTCGACCGGGCGCAGCAGGAGGGCGGCGAGCGCGAAGCGGCGCCGCTGCCCGCCGCTCATCTCGCCCAGCGGGGTGGAAAGGGGCACGTTGGCCAGGCCGAGGCCGGCGAGCACGGTGGCGATGCGCGCATCCAACTCCCACACGCCGGACTGCTCGGCGCGCGCGAGCGCACGGTCGAAGTCGGCGGCGAGTGCGGCCGATGCAGCGTCGTCCTGCTCCGTGGCCATGGCCTCCCCGAGGCGGGTGATGTCGGCTTCGACGTCGCGGAGTTCGGCCACGGCGGCGTCGATAAGCTTGCTTGCGGGTTCAGTGAACGGCAGGGACGTCTCCTGGGCGATGAAGCCGGTGGTCGGCGGGGTGATGAGCTGGCCGGTATCGGCGGTGAGCTCGCCGGAGATGACGCCGAGCAGGGTGGATTTGCCGGCGCCGTTCTCGCCGATCAGGCCCGTGACGGAGCCGGAGGGGACGGCGAAGGAGATGTCGGTGAGTACTCGCTTGCCGCCGGGGTAGGTAAATGAGATGCCATCGAGGCCGATGTGCAGCGGTGCGACCATGGGAAACTCCTTGAAAACTCTGGGGTGAGCGCTACGCGTCGTCGGACCCGTAGGTCACGGCCTCCGTGACGTCCTGCACCACGCGGTAGGCGGCGTCCTCGCCCGAGTAGACCAGGCGGGTGGTGGACGCGACCTGCCCGGACGTGGGCAGCGGTTGCTTCAAGTCCAGTGTAATACTGCCCTGCGAGGTCGTTGACGTGCTCTCCACGTCAAGCGTCTGCCCGTCCAGGTCCCCGGCGACAGAATTGTCAATCTGCAGCGACTGCTGGGTCGGGCGCTCCTCCACGTGGACGTCAAGGTCGACCGCATCGCCCTCGAGCCGGGTTACCGTATAGGTTGCGGTGCGCAGCATGTTCGAGGTTCCGGTGACGCGGTTGCGCACGGTCCACGAGCCGCCCACGCCGACCGGTTCGTCCGGCAGCACCACGTTCATCGACGCCACGGCCAGCAGCGACTGCTCCACCGTTTGGCGCCCCCGCTCCTGGGACTCGTTCGGCGCCATGAGCTTCAGCGTAGAGATGGCGCCGGTCGACTGCGCCCGCCAGCGCATGAGGAACCCCTCCGCGGACGCGACCTCCTGGCTCAGCGGCAGGTCGGAGTGCTTGCCTTTTCCCACGGTGAACTCCACCGCAGCGTCCGCCGGGGACTCGTCCTCGCCCGGCTCCGGGGCGCTGCCCGCCGTGACGGCGAGCGGGAGGGTGGTGGTGGAGACGTCGACGCTGCTCACGTTCGGCAGGCCGGGGTCCTCGTGCGCCTGGTTCGCGGGCAGCACGTCCTGGCTGATGCCGGAGGACACCGCGACGGTGGTGTCCCATGCGTCGGTCTCGTCGGTGTTCTCGCCGTCTTCGCCACCCAGCCGGTAGGAGAGCTGCTGCGGGGACTCGCCCGCGGCAACGACCTCCACGGCCGGGGTGTCCATGGCAAACGCCGGAATCCCCTTGAGCGGGTCCTCGTCCGCGGTGCCGCAAGCGGTCAGCGGGAGCAGCGTTGCGCTGAGCACCAGGCAGGCGGCGGCGAAACGGGGTCGGTGAGCTGGGCGAGCAGGACGCGCCGAGCGCGCTCGGGGAGGCAGAAAGATCACACTTTGAAACTACCGCACCGCGACGACCCGGAAGCAACCACGGCTGCGTGCCCAGACCGGGCGACAGTGCGCCCGCGCGGAGCCGGACCCGCTACAGTTGACAGGCGATGCAACACAACAACAGTCACACCAATACGCAGGACCCGGCGTCCGCGCCTCGCGGCCCGCGCCGGGGGAGGTACCTGCCGCTCGTCGCCGCCGTCATGCTGGTCATCGCGGTGGCGGATCAGGCCATCAAACAGCTGATGGTCTCGTGGCTCGAGCCGGGGGATCAGGTCCCGCTGATTGGTGACTGGTTCCGGTTCTACCTGCTGTTCAACCCGGGCGCGGCCTTCTCCATGGGCCAGAACTCGACCTGGCTGTTCACCACGATCCAGCTCGCCTTCGTCGTCGGTGCGCTGCTCTACGCCCCGCGCTTGACCTCGCGTTTCGAGGCCATCGGTCTGGCCATGATCGCGGGCGGCGCCCTGGGCAACCTCATTGACCGCCTGTTCCGTGACCCCGGCTTCTGGTTCGGCCACGTCGTGGACTACATCTCCGTGGGCTCGTTCGCGGTCTTCAACCTCGCGGACGCCTGCATCACCGTCGGCACCGCCCTGTTCGCGTTGGCGGTGTTGACCTCTGACCACAAGGAGGCGCCGCATGCCGGGTGACTTCCGCAGCCTCCCCGTCCCCGAAGGCCTGGCCGGCATGCGCGTTGACGCCGCGCTGGCCAAACTCTTCGGCATCTCCCGCAGCGTTGCCGCCGAGATGATCGCGCAGGAGGAGGTGCTTATCGACGCCACACTGCCCCAAAAATCCGACCGCGTCATCCCAGGCGCCCTCATCGAGGCCACCCTCCCGGAACCCAAGCGAGCGCCGGAACCGGTGGCGGAGCACGTCGAGGGCCTGGAGATCCTCTACCACGACGCCGACCTCATCGCGGTGGACAAGCCAGTCGGCGTTGCCGCGCACCCGACCCTGGGGTGGGACGGCCCCACCGTCCTCGGCGGCCTGCAGGCCATGGGCTTCACGCTGCCGGACGCGGGTCCCCCGGAGCGCAAGGGCATCGTGCAGCGCCTGGATGTCGGCACCTCCGGGGTGATGGTGGTCGCCGCGAGCGTCCAGGGCTACTCGGTGCTCAAGCGTGCTTTCAAGGAACGCACGGTGGACAAGACCTACCACGCCGTCGTCCAGGGCCTGCCGGACCCTATCGTGGGCACCGTCGACGCGCCTATTGGCCGGCACCCTTCGTCGGGCTGGAAGTTCGCCGTGACTGACGACGGCCGACCGAGCGTGACGCACTACTCCGTCATCGAGGCCTTCCGCCGCGCAAGCTTGCTCGAGGTGCACCTGGAGACGGGGCGCACCCACCAAATCCGCGTGCACATGTCCGCGCTGGGCCACCCGTGCGTGGGTGACCCCATGTACGGCTCTGACCCTAACCTGTCCAAGCGCCTCGGGTTGATCCGCCAATGGCTGCACGCGAAATCGCTCGGGTTCACGCACCCGCGCACCGGTGAGTACATGACGGTCGAGTCCTCGTACCCAGCCGACCTCCAACACGCGCTGGACGTGCTGAGGGCGGGCTAGCATGCGCCGCCCACTTGCCGCAGCAGCCGCCGTGTTCGGGGCGTGCGCGCTGCTCATCGTCGCGTTGTACGCCGTCGGGATGTCTCACGCGCCCGCCACGCCGACGCTGCAAGGCGACGCGCTCGGCCCCGACCCGGGAGAGCCAGCGGAGGAGTACTCGCAACGCGCCGCGGCGACGCTTGACTCCGCGCGGAGGCAGAGCACGCCGGGCGACTCCCACCTCGCCCTGGTCGCGTTCGACGCGCCGCAGTCCTGCGACGCGGCGGCATCTGCGTACCGAGACGTGCCGCGCGTCAACGCGATCGTGCCGGAGGGCCTGCCGCCGAAGGACACCCCGGAGCCAGTCGGGGAGACGAGCGCAGGAAGGGGCGAGGTGTGCGAGCGCGAGGCGCGCCGGGCCGTTCAGCGCGAGTCAGGCGCTGGGCCGGACTGGGCGCAGGCTTCTGTGCTCCTCGCTGGCGCGGTGGTGACCGCGGACGTTGCAACGCTGTCGCGCCTCGCGGAATCGTCGCACGTGCGCTCAGTCGAGGTATTGCCCGCCGACGCGGTGTGGGGCGCAATCGCTGTGCGGAACCCGGGTGTGTATTCAGCGGGTTCGTAGGCAGAATCCAGGCTCGTCGTTCGGGTCCCAAGCGGGGGAAGGCGCTGGCCCGAAGTGGTCCGGGCCCGTGTATAGTTCAACGAAGTTGCACGCCTAAGCGCCCGGACTCTTCAGTTGGCTTTGCCGAAGACGCCGTTGGCGCGCCCGTTTGTGAGGAGAAGTTTTGGTTTCCGAATCCGGAATTGCCACCCCGCACGCCACCACCAACCGCCGCCGGTCGCTGAAGCTGCGCTCCGTCGCGGTAATCACCACCGTGTCGCTGTTTGCATCTGCCTGCGGCTTCGGTGGAGGAGACAACAGCAAGGACGCGGACGGCTTGCAGCCGGGCGACTACACCGTGGCGTCGGCGGAAGACGTCTCCGACAGCGTTGTGGTCAACGGCAGCATTGCTCCGGTTCGGGCAATGAACATCACTACGTCGGTGCAGTCCGAGGTGCAAAAGATCGCCGTCCAGCCCGGTGACCGCGTGCAAAAGGACCAGTTCTTGGTCTCTATGGACACCGAGCAGCTGGACCGGCAGCTTGCCGCGCAGGAGCGCCAGCAGGCGAACGCTCAGGCCGACGCCACCCAGGCGCTGCAGCAGGCAGAATCCCAGCTCAACGCCCACGACCAGTCCATTAACGACGGCACGAACCAGGCCATCCGCCAGGCACAGGCTCAGGTGGATCAGGCGCAGGCTGCATACAACGCGGCGCTCGCCGCAAACGGCGGTCGTTCCGCAACCCGAGTGGCCGACGTATTTTCCCAGATGGCGGGCAACCTCTCCTCGCACCTGCCGGGTAGCTCGAGCGGCGGCGCCCCGGAGGCTCCGGCACCCGCTGCACCGGCAGCACCCGCAGCCCCCGTTGCGCCAGCTGCACCTGGCGCGGGCGCGGTGGCGGTACCGGGCGCTGCCGGCGCAGACGGCGCGGCAGGCGCCGGTGCGGTCTC
This sequence comes from Corynebacterium sp. Marseille-P8863, assembly GCF_946902955.1. Taxonomy (NCBI): domain Bacteria; kingdom Bacillati; phylum Actinomycetota; class Actinomycetes; order Mycobacteriales; family Corynebacteriaceae; genus Corynebacterium; species Corynebacterium sp. Marseille-P8863. The sequence goes on from NZ_CAMPQC010000009.1 coordinate 131,678, forward strand.
CCCGGAGGACCTCGCCAGCATGGCAGGCGCCCAGGGCGCGGGTGCTGCAGGCGCGGCTGGGGCCGACGCCGCGGCGAGTGCGCCGATGAGCGTCGATGAAGCGTACGCAGCGCTGCAGGATGCCCAGGCGGCGCTCGCGGCCGCGCAGACCCAGGCGCAGCAGGAGCGGGAGCAGCTGCAGGGGCAGGTGGACAGTGCGCGTCGACAGGCGGAAAGCGCCGGCATCTCTGAGAGCGACGGCACGCTGGAGTACCAGCTGCAGGAGGCGACGCTGTACTCGCCGCTCGCCGGCATCGTGACCGCGGTGGACGTGCAGGAAGGCGACATCCCGCAGGGCAAGCTGCTCAGCTTGGCAGATGATTCCAGCCTGATCATCAAGTCCGAGGTTCGCGAGGCCGACGTGCCGAACATCGCGCAGGGCAACCGCGTCGAGTTCACGTCGACCGCAACCGGCGACAAGAAATTCAAGGGGCGCGTAAAGCGCATCGCCCCGGCCGCTGACCCGAGCGCGTCGGGCAGCATGAGCAGCGGCATGGCAGGTGGCATGGCCGGAGGCGTGAACGCGGCCGGCGGAGCCAACGACCAGTCCAGCAGCGTGACCTTCCCCGTGGAGATCGAGGTCACCGGCGACAAAAAGGGGCTCCTGCTCGGCGGTACGGTGCGCGCGGAGATCATCACCGAAGAGTCCCCGGACGCCCTCAACGTGCCTGTCGACGCCGTGTACGGCGACGATAATGACAAGAAGGTCCTGGTGCTCGCCACCGATGGCGACGACGCGAAGTCCGGCAAGGTGGAGGAGCGCAGCGTGAAGACGGGCGCCACCAACGACGTGGACATTGCCATCACCGGGGGCGACCTCAAGCCGGGCGACATCGTCATCAACTGGCCGGACGAGTACTCCGACAAAATCGGCGAGACCGTGGACATCTCCGATCCGAAGTTCGACCCGCAGCAGGTACGCGATGCCAAAGACGGCGCCAAGGACAGCGCGAATGACAGTGCGAATGACAAGGACGCGACAAAGTCCTCTGAAGCGCCGAAGTCTGAGCAGAAGGACGCCGCCGAGGGCGGCGAGGAAAAGTAGGGGAGCGCGCCGTTGAAGAAGTTCTCCCGAAAAGGAAAACACGCCCGCAGAGACGACGACAACGCACTCGACACTGCGCAAGCAGCGCCCGGCCAACCGGCCGGGGCCGGAGAGGACGACGACCCGTTTTTCTTCGGCGCGGAGGAGGCCACCGGCGAACAGCCGGCCGTTTCCACCACGAAGGAGCCGCCGAAAGCGCAGCCCAGGGAACAGCGGGGCGGGAGCTCGGTGATCGTTGGTGGGGAACGTGGGGGCGTCGATAAGCGTCCTGCTCCTGCGAACCCGATGGCAAACTCGGGCCTACTCATTGACATGCGCGGGGTGGTGAAGACGTACAACGAGGGTGAGCCGAGCGAGCTGACCGTGCTGCACGGCATTGACTTTTACGCAAAACCGAGCGAGTTCGTGTCCATCGTTGGTCCATCCGGCTGCGGTAAGTCGACGCTGATGAACCTGATTGGCATGCTGGACCGGCCGTCCAAGGGCGCGTACGCGTTCAACGGCGAGCCGGTCTACGCCAAGGAGGACAAGGAGCTCGCGTCGTACCGCAGCAAGAACATCGGCTTCATCTTCCAAAACTTCAACCTCATCGGCCGCATCGACGCGCTGCAAAACGTGGCCATGCCCATGATGTATGCGGGCGTGGAACGGAAGGAGCGCGAGGAGCGCGCCGCGGAGCTGCTGGAGATGATGGGGATGGGTGACCGCATTCACCACAACCCGAACGAGCTGTCCGGTGGCCAGAAGCAGCGCGTGGCTATTGCACGCAGCCTGGCCAACGACCCGGACCTCCTGCTTGCCGACGAGCCAACCGGCGCACTCGATTCAAAGACCGGCCGCATGGTGATGGACCTGTTCCACAAGCTGCACAAGGACCTGGGCAAGTCAGTGGTGTTTATTACGCACAACCCGGAGCTCGCGGAAGAAACGGAGCGCGTCGTGGAAATGATGGATGGTCGCGTTGCCAACGTGCGCACGCCCGCCGGGCTGGGAATGTAAGGAAGGAGACGACACACCGTGAATATCCAAGAATCGCTCCGGCTGGCCGTCTCCAGCCTGAACAAGAACAAACTGCGCTCGCTGCTGACGCTGCTGGGCATCATCATCGGCATCATGGCCGTGGTGATCATCATGACCCTCGGTCGCGGCCTGGAGAACCAGGTCATGTCCGGATTGCAGGGCGTGGGCACGACGACGCACCCGGTCGTGGTGCACGAGCGCCCCGACGAAGAGGAACAGTCCGACGACCCGTTTGCGGCCATGTCGCAGGCGCAGCCGACGGACGAGCGAGACTCGCTGACGCTGCAGGACCTGCAGGATATGCGCGACGCGTTCGGCGACCGCATCACCGGCATCGACGTCGACCTCTCCGGCATGGGCGAGATTGAAAACGGCGACAAGGACCCAGTGAGCACTACGATCAACCCGGCGCTCATGGATTCCATTGACATGCGCGGCGGCGAGGTCGAGTTCGGCCGCGGCATCTCCGACAAGGACATGCAGGGCCAGCGCCCGGTGGCCGTGGTGAGCCCAGAGCTTGTCGACGCCATGTTTGACGGTGACCCCGCCTCCGCCTTGGGCGAACGCATCGATCTGGTGCAAGAAGGCCAACCGGCCGTCTTCACCATCATCGGCGTGCTCGGCGACAAGACGGATGGCGCCGCCGGCGGCGGCGGAGCGTTCGGCGGGATGCAGTCCTACGCCGAGGCGTACATTCCCGTCACCGCGGCCGACCGCATCGGTCTGAACGGGGATTGGTTCACGTCCATCTCGGTGCGCAGCTCCGGCGAGGAGGAGGCGGCCACGTTCCAGAAGGATCTGCAGGACTACCTGGACCGCCAGTACCGCGGCAATGAAACCTACGAGGCCGAGGTCATCGACCTGTCCTCGTCGCTGCAGGAACTGACCAGCGTGTTCCGCATCATGTCCTCCGTGCTTTCCGCAATCGGCGGCATCTCCCTGCTGGTCGGCGGCATCGGCGTGATGAACATCATGCTGATTACGGTCACGGAGCGCACCCGCGAGATCGGCGTGCGCAAGGCGCTCGGCGCGACCCACGGCGACATCCGCACGCAGTTCATCGTCGAGGCGATGCTGGTCTGTCTGGTCGGCGGCGTCATCGGCGTTATCCTCGGCGGGGCAATCGGTATGATCGCCACCGCGGCGTTCGACGCATTCGTGTGGCCCCCGGTCGGTGCAGTGTTGCTTTCTCTGTTGTTCTCACTCGCCACCGGCGTGTTCTTCGGCGCCTACCCGGCGTCGAAGGCGGCGAAGATGCAGCCCATCGAGGCGCTCCGTTACGAGTAAGCGGCGCCGTCGCGGCGAATCACACCCCCGTAATCACGGGGGTTTTGCCGTTTCTTGAGTCGGGTTAAGATGACCCGCATGGCCAAAAACTCCTCCTTCGTCCACCTCCACAACCACACCGAGTTTTCCATGCTGGACGGCATGGCCAAGGTGGACCTGCTGGCCGATGAAGTGGTGCGCCAGGGCATGCCTGCTGTGGGCATGACGGACCACGGCAACATGTTCGGCTCCAACGCTTTCTACCGGCGCATGGTCGACGCTGGCGTAAAGCCGATCATCGGCATCGAAGCCTACATGGCCCCGGCGTCTCGTTTTAACAAGAAGCGCCAGCTGTGGGGCACCCCGGACCAGAAGCGCGACGACGTCTCCGCGTCCGGTGCCTACCTCCACCAGACCATGCTGGCGGAAAATGCCACGGGACTGCACAACCTGTTCAAGCTGTCGTCCCTCGCCTCCTACGAGGGACAGCTGGGCAAGTGGCCCCGCATGGACGCAGAGCTCATCGCCGAGCACGCGGACGGCATTATCGCCACCACTGGCTGCCCTTCGGGCGACGTGCAGACGCGCCTGCGCTTGGGCCAATACGACGAGGCCCTGGAGGCTGCCGCGATGTGGCAGGACATCTACGGGCGGGACAACTTCTTCCTTGAGCTTATGGACCACGGGCTCCACATCGAGCGCCGTGTCCGCGACGACCTGCTGCGCATCGGCAAAGCACTGGACCTGCCCCCGCTGGTGACCAACGACTGCCACTACGTGCTGGAATCCCAGGCACCCGCGCACGAAGCGATGCTGTGCGTGCAGACCGGTAAGACGATGATGGACCCGGATCGCTTCAAATTCGACGGCACGGGCTACTACATCAAGTCCGCAGAGCAGATGCGCGAGATTTGGGACTCCACCGTGCCGGACGGCTGCGACAACACGCTGTGGATTGCCGAGCGCGTCGGCGATTACGGCGAGCTCTGGGAGGACCACCCGCACGATCGCATGCCAATCGCGGACGTGCCGGAGGGCGAGACGCCGACGAGCTGGCTGCGCAAGGAGGTTCAGCGCGGGCTCGAGGCGCGTTTCGACGGCAGCGAGGTCCCAGAGGAGTACCTCAAGCGCGCGGAATACGAGATCGACGTCATCGACATGAAGGGCTACCCGTCCTACTTCCTCATCGTCGCGGAGCTGATTAAGCACGCGCGTGAGGTGGGCATCCGCGTCGGGCCGGGCCGTGGCTCGGCGGCTGGTGCACTTGTGGCCTACGCGCTGACCATCACCAACATTGACCCGATGGAACACGGCCTGCTCTTCGAGCGATTCCTCAACCCGGAGCGTCCGTCCGCGCCCGATATTGATATTGACTTTGACGACCGCCGCCGCGGCGAGATGATCACCTACGCCGCCGAACGCTGGGGTGAGGACAAGATCGCCCAGGTGATCACGTTCGGCACCGTGAAGACGAAGCAGGCGATCAAGGACTCGGCGAAGGTGAACTTCGGCCAGCCCGGCTTCCAGATGGCAGACCGCATCAACGCGGCCCTGCCCCCAGCGATCATGGCGAAAGACATCCCGCTCGTCGGCATCACGGATCCGGAGCACGCCCGCTACACCGAGGCAGCCGAGGTGCGCTCACTGATCGAGACGGACCCGGATGTGGCCAAAATCTACGAGACGGCCCGCGGCCTCGAGGGCGTCGTGCGCCAGGCCGGCGTGCACGCCTGCGCGGTGATCATGGCGTCCGTGCCGCTCATGGACCACATCCCGATGTGGAAGCGCCCGGCGGACGGCGCGATCATCACCGGCTGGGATTACCCGGCCTGCGAGGCCATCGGCCTGCTGAAGATGGACTTCCTGGGCCTGCGCAACCTTACGGTGCTTGGCGACGCCCTGGAGAACGTGAAGAAGAACCGCGGTGAAACGCTCGACCTGGAAACGCTGGATACAGACGACACAGCCGTGTACGAGCTGCTCTCCCGCGGCGAGACCCTCGGCGTGTTCCAGCTGGACTCCGGCGGCATGCAGGAGCTGCTCAAACGCATGAAGCCGACCGGCTTTAAGGACATCGTGGCGTCGTTGGCGCTCTACCGCCCGGGTCCGATGGGTGTGAACGCGCACTGGGACTACGCGGACCGTAAGAACGGGCGTAAGCCTATCACCCCGATCCACCCGGAGCTGGACGAGCCGCTGCGCGAAATTCTTGACGAGACCTATGGCCTCATCGTGTACCAGGAGCAGATCATGCGTATCTCTCAAAAGGTGGCAAATTACACGGCCGGCGAGGCAGACGGCTTCCGTAAAGCGATGGGTAAGAAGAAACCCGAGGTGCTCGCCCAGCAGTACGACAAGTTCTGGGGCGGCATGCAGGAGAACGGGTACTCCAAGGCAGCGATGGACGCGCTGTGGGGCACGATCGAGCCGTTCGCGTCCTACGCGTTTAACAAGTCGCACGCCGCTGGCTACGCGCTGGTGTCGTACTGGACGGCCTACATGAAGGCGAATTACACCGCTGAGTACATGGCGGCGCTGCTGACGTCGGTTGGCGACAAGAAAGACAAGTCCGCGATCTACCTGTCGGACTGCCGTCACCTTGGCATTTCGGTGTTGCAGCCGGATATTAATGAGTCGGAAGAGAACTTCATGGCTGTCGGCGAGGACATCCGCTACGGCCTCGCCGCGGTGCGCAACGTCGGCGCCGAGGTGGTGGAGTCGATCAAGGAAACCCGCCGCACGAAGGGCTACTTCACAAGCTTCTCCGACTACTTGGACAAGATCGATCTGTTGGCCTGCAACAAGCGAATCACCGAATCGCTAATCAAATCCGGCGCGTTCGACTCGCTCGGGCACCCTCGCAAGGGGCTCATGCTCGTGCAGGAGGACATGGTCGACTCCGTGCTGACCACGAAGAAGGCAGCGGACAAGGGCCAGTTCGACCTATTCGCCGGCTTCGGCGGGGACGACGGGCAGGAGAGTGGCTCGGCCGTGTTCACCATGGACATTCCGGACGACGAGTGGGACAAGAAGCACAAGCTCGCGCTGGAACGCGAGATGCTTGGCCTGTACGTCTCTGGCCACCCGCTGGACGGGTTCGAGGAGGCGATTGCTGCGCAGACCGACACCGAGTTGACCACGGTCTTGTCGGGCGAGCTGCGCCACGGTACGGAGGTCACGCTCGGCGGCCTCATCTCTAGCGTGGACCGCCGCTTCTCCAAGAAGGACGGTTCCCCGTGGGCGATCGTGACCATTGAGGATCATCACGGCGCCCAGGTCGACGTTCTCCTGTTCAACAAGGTGTACTCCCTCGTTGCGCCCCAAATCGTCGAGGACAACATCATTCTGGTCAAGGCCCGCGTGACCGTTCGCGACGAGCGCATGAGCCTTTTCGGCGACGACGTCAAGGTCCCCGAGCTTGGGCCCGGCCACGGCGCCGGCCTGCCGCTGCGTCTGACGCTGCGCACGGACCAGTGCACGGTGGAGAATATCGCGCGACTCAAAGACGTGCTGCTGAACAACCCTGGCGATTCCGACGTGTTCCTTAACCTAGTGAACGGAGACCACAGCCAGATGATGGTCCTGGGCGATCACCTTCGCGTGGAGCGCTCAGCAAGCCTCATGGGGGACCTCAAGGCCACGATGGGAATGGGGATTTTGGGGTAGCCGTGCTCCGCCGGCCGGGACCGGTTGGTCCGGTGTAGATGGAGCTAGCTCCGTTTGGTGGTGGCAGGGTGGTAAGTTGCCTGGTCGCGCGTGGTCGCGCGGCGCTGTCGGTTGTAGATGGAGCTAGCTCCGTTTGGTGGTGGCAGGGTGGTGAATTGCCTGGTCGGGCGACGTTGTCGGTTGCAGATGGAGCTAGCGCTGTTTGGTGGTGGCAGGGTGGTGAATTGCCTGGTCGCGCGACGTTGTCGGCTGTAGATGGAGCTAGCGCTGTTTGGTGGTGGCGGGGTGGTGAATTGCCTGGTCGCGCGGCGCAGCCAGCTGCAAATGGAGCTAGCTCCGTTTGGCACCGACCCACCGCGCTCAGAACCACCACGCCGACAACCGCAGCGCCCCCCCAAAAAAAACGCGCGGCCGTCCAGTGTCTAGGGTTTGATACCCGCCTGGGCGAGCGTTGCTTTCAGTTGCTCCTGCATCCGCGGGTTCGACGCCACGACCAGGGAAAGCGCCTGGATCAGGCCGGCAAGCATCGTGATGGCGAAGTTGATGTAGGTGAAGATCTCCTTGCCGCGCTCATCAAGAATGCCCTTGTTGATCCACTCCGAGCTCGGACCCGTTGCGCGGAACGGGGTGGGCGTTGCGGTCACGGCCGGTGCAGTCACCGTCACCGTCACCGGTGTGGGACCGTCTTGGGAGGGCGACGGTGTGGCGGATCCGGTTGCTGACGCAGAGGGGCTCGGCGTCGCGGTTGCAGACGGGCTGGGCGTGGCAGTCGTGCCTGCCGGAGCCGCACCGGTAGTCGCGGAAGTTTCGGTCGTGCTTGGGTCAGTGCTCTTCGCAGAAACGGGGCTCAGACCTGCTACGGCGAGTGCAACGACGGTGGCAGCAGCAACGGGGTAGGTCGCCTTCACTTTGTGTCCTTCCAGTGGGAATAGAGAGAAAAAATCGGCGGGGCCTTCGAGTGAAAGCCCCGCCGAAGTGCCGCGTCTTAGAATACCTTCGGAATGTTCAGGTGCGGGATGCCGAGGTGGAACTGCGCGTTGACCATGTCGATGATCTTGTTTGCGCCGGTCGGGTCGGAAGCAACGATCAGGGTGGTGGTCAGGACTGCCGCCAGGGTGCCGGACACGAAGCCGACGATGTGGCCGTTGGAGGAGCCGGAGGACTTGCCGTTGTTCGGCTGCGGAGCCGGCTTGTTCGGGGTGGTCGGCTGAGTGGTCTCAGTGCCCTCGGTGCCTGCGGGAGCCTCGGCGGTCGGCTCGGAGGTCTCGGTAGCCGCGGTGGTGGGCTCCTCGGTCGGGGTAGCGGTAACCGTAGCAGTCTGGGTGGTGGTCGCGTCCTCAGCCAGTGCCGGTCCTGCCGTGATGGCCAGTGCGGTTGCAGCTGCGACGGCAGCGGTGGAAATACGCTTCATTAGTTTCTAGCTCCTCGTGAGAGTTTTGGTCCTGCGCCGAAACCGGGCTGAAAGATTACAGCTCGGTTACAGCGATGTCGTTAGAGAAAGTAGCAGGTTTCTTACGAAAAGGATAGTGCAGGGTGCCACACCATCCATTTGTTCAAAACGAGCTCCAGCTTAGCTGGGTTTGCTTCGCAAAACTACTGGGTCGCGGGCAAACGTCCGCGAAATCCCACTAGAAGGGAAGCTTGGGTGCGCCCGGAATCTGGCCGAGCAGCTGGTCAACCGGGTTCTGGATCAGGCCCAGGGAAACGCCTCCGGCAACGAGTGCCACCAGAGCGGCGAGCACGCCTGTGACCGCAGCGACAACCTTGCCCGCGGTGGAGGAGCCCTCCTGCTCGTCACCAGTCTGCTGATCCGGGGAGTCCGGTTTTTCTTCCGGCTTCTTTTCCGGCGCCTCGCCAGGCTCCTCACCCGGCGTCTCCTCCGGCTCCTCCGCCTTGTCCAGCAGAGATTCCACCTGGAAGAGCGTGGTGGTGCCGGAGACCTCGTTGCCCACGGCCAGGAGCGCTTCGCCGTTCGGGGAGTCCTCGGCCGGGATGAATGTAAGTCCCTCGGCGCCGAGGTCGCCGACCTTGGACAGGCCGTTGTGAAGCTGCTCCTCGCCCTCGTCGGCAAGCGCTTCCATGTTGATCGAGAAGTCGCGGTTGTTCACGTAGGCCTGGTACTTCGGAGCGCTCGGGTCGGTGATGTCGTAAACCATCACGCCGCCGAGGCGCTCAAAGCCGATGAACGCGTAGGTGCGGCCGTTGACCTCGCCGACGGTGACGCCCTCCGGCTCCGGGCCCTTGTCGTCGGAGCGGGTGTCAAAGGAGGTCTCGGTGTGGTTCGAGTTGAAGTACTCGGGCAGGATGCGGGAGGTGATTTCCTCGAACTGCGAGCCGGAGTCGAAGACGCGCTTGCCATCCGCGGTGAAGATGGAGAAGCTGCGCCCGCCCAGGTTGTACAGGTCGTCGTAGCAGCCCTTCTCCTCGTTGAGACCCATGGAGGTAGTCATGTTCAGGCGGCCCAGCTGCTCGTCGGACTGTAGCTCCTCGAGCTGGTCCGCGGAGAGACCGGCGTAGCCCTCGCAGATCGGAGCGACGTCCTTTTTGCCAAACTTCTTCAGGCGCGCCTCTTCGGAGTAGCCGTCCCAGTCGCGCGAGTCGCCCTCGTTGGCCAGGACCAGGTAAGTTTCGCCGTCGACGTTGTAGGCGGCAATGGAGTCTGGCTGCAGGAGGGACTTCACCGGCCACTTGGAGATGTTGGTCGTGCCGTCCTTGTCGGAGGCGTCGAAAGGCACCTCGCGGCGGTCGGTGACACCGAGCGGCCAGATGTCCTCGACCTTGCCGGAGGTGATGTCCACGACAGCGATCGCGTTGTTCTCCTGCAGGGTCACGTACGCCTTGTTGCCGTCGACGGCGATGTACTCCGGCTCCAGGTTCTGCGCCTCAGTCTGAGAGGCGCCGACCTGGCCAAAGATGCGCACGCCCTTGTCCGCCAACGTGCCCTCGAACGCCGAAAAGTCGGCGGTACGGACCTTGTCCTGCGTTGGTGCGGCAACGTCGTGCTCGAGGCGGATGAGGGAGATGGAACCCTCCGGGTCAACCGAGTAGTCCTCGGCCGGCTCGCCTTCGTTTGCCACCAGGGCGTAGCGGCCGTTGGGGGTCAGGGTCACCATATCCGGCAGGGAGCCCACGCCCACGCGGCCGAGCACTTCGCCCGGCGTGTCCGCGCCGGCGTCGAAGAAGATGACTTCGCCGGGCTTCGTCTTGTCCTCGTCCGGCTCCACGGTCGCGACCGCCAGGCCGTCCTCGCGCACGGCGACGGAGTTGATCGTGGTGTCGTCGCCGCCGTGAACTTCGCCCACCTTGGTCGGTGCCGTCGGGTCGGAGACGTCGAGCACGTCGATTTTGCCCGAGTTCGCATTCACGGTGAGCACGCGCTTCGAGGCTTTGTGGTAGGCCACGATCTCCGCGCCGGACTCGTCGAAGACGCCAGCGTCGTACGAGCCGATCGGAGCGATCTTAGCGGAAGCATCCTTGGCCTGGTCGTACACAGGCTTATCGACGACCACCGCGCCCGCCGGGGCAACAGCAATCAGCGATGCGGAGAGCGCGGCAGTAGCCGGCAACGCGAGCAGGGCGCGGGAGCGGGGACGGCGGAGCGAAGGGAACATGCGTAGGCCTTTCTTGGAGCTGGCTTCGGACCGGCTTTGGGTTCGCCTGTCAAAAGCGTGGTCTGCGGTTGGGTGAAGCGTCCTGGGTTTGGTTCCGCTTCTTTTACGGCCCTGTGTTGATGGGCTCGGTGAGATAATACTCGGTTTCTACTTCTTGTGGGGTGGCGTAGTCCAACGCCTCGTGAAGACGTTTGGTGTTCCACCAGTGCACCCACCGCAGGGTGGCTAGCTCGACTTCTCCTACTGATGTCCACGGGCCTTGAGGATGGATAAGTTCAGCCTTGTAGAGACCGTTAACAGTCTCGG